>CACJBO010000029.1 GCA_902591665.1 uncultured SAR86 cluster bacterium | reverse complement strand
GTAATAAAATTATTTTTATAATTTTTTTTGTAGCATTGGTAATAAGCCACATAAGCAGACTAATTAATAATAGAACTAATAAAAGCTCGATAAGTGCATCAGTCGAAGTTTGTATGCTAAACACCCACAGCAACCATAATGCTGTTGCAAACATTGGGAAGGCAAAAAATTCTTTCAATTTAACCATCCATGCTCCAGAAGCAGGAAGGGCTTCAATGAGTTCTGGTTTATAAGACAGTAATAAGTATGGAAAGGCAAAACCTATACCAAGTGAGATAAATACAGGCAATGTTACAAATGATGGTTGTATTAAGGCATATCCAATTGCAGCACCCATGAATGGTGCTGTACATGGTGAAGCTACAACAACTGCCAAAATACCAGTAAGAAAAGAACTGGAATAAGATGTTTCATTCATACCAATCTTTCCAAGTTTTGTCATAGAGGTGCCTATATCAATGTTCATCAACAAAATAAGCCCAATAATAAACATTAAAATTGATAAAAATCCTACAACCACAGGGGATTGAAGTTGAAAGCCCCATCCAACTGAATTTCCTGCACTTTTGAGCATTAAAAGTGATAGAGCAATTAATAAGAAGGAAATAACAACTCCAAAGCAAAAGAGAAGAGAGTGTGTTCTTATTTTGCTCTTAGAACTTCCTCCCATGGAAACAAAGCTAAGTATTTTTAAAGAAATAATAGGGAAAACGCAGGGCATTAGATTTAATATAATGCCTCCAATAAATGCAAAAATAATTGCTTGAAGAGTAGACATGCTTAATTCTTCTTCTGAACTTTTTGTCACATCTGACTTAATAAGATATGACTCATCATTAATCTTTATTACCCCTTCGGCGGAGGAGATTTTTAAATCTTCAGATTGTAATGGAATTTTTAATAGCCAGTTGTTTTCTTCTTTTATTAAAACTTGGTTACCAGAATGTAAAATCAAATTTTGGTTATCTGAGAAAAAGTAAACATTTCTTATCTGATTGTTATATGAAAATCTTATTTCAAGAAATTCTTCTGTTTGGCTTCCCAAGACAGGCAAAGTGATATCAGGAACTTTTAAAATCCACTCTTCAAATCTTTCACTAGGCTGAAGATTATTAAAAGAAGTGTTGATATTAGCTTTTTCAGGTACACAAACATCATCACATATTAAAAAATCTATATTAGCTCCAACAAAACTTAGATTATCAATATCTTTATATGAAACTTTGTAAGGAAAAATTACAAAATCTTTATAGCCATATGTCATCAACGGGGGATAGGGCAATAACTCTGGAGTTGGCCATAACGGACCTTCTATGGTCACATTTTCAGGTAAATTCCATTTAACTTTTATTGGTCCCCCAGAATCACCAGGATTCTTCCAATAGGTATGCCAGTTTTTTTGCATATCCATCTTAATACCAATAAATAATTCATTTTGTGCAGATAAATTTGTATCAAATTTAACTAAAGAAACGTTGGCATGACCTGTTTCTACTGGATTTCCATAGCTAAAACTAGAAAAAATTAGTAATGATATAAAGTATTTAAAGACTTTCATAAAGTTATATTACCTTAATCAATAAAAATAGGGATGCATGAAGCATCCCTATATTGCAATGTTATTTATTATCCTGAAATTCTTTTTGGAGTTTTAATTTCAATAGTTCTTGGTTTTTTTTCATCAGGAATTATCTTTTCAAGATTAATGGTTAATAATCCATTAATAAGATCAGCTCCCTGGACAACCACATCATTAGAGAGTGTAAATTGCTGTTTAAAAGCTCTTTGAGCAATCCCTTGGTACACCACCTCATTGTTATCATTTACAACTTCAGTACCTGGCCCATCATAGCTAACCGATAAAACTCCCTCAGCTAACTCAATATTAATATCTTTTTTTGTAAGACCTGCAACAGCTATTTCAATTGCAAAATGATTTCCATCTTTTCTAATATTGTATGGGGGATAGCTTGAAGATCTATCGGCTGATTCAGAAAGTCTCTGTAATCTATCAAACAATGGTTCAAACCCCAATACACGAGTTGTAAAAAATGGATCTGTAAAATTAAGTATCATAATAGTCCTCCTTTTAGCGACTAAAATTAATGCACCCCGAAGGCATGCTTGTTAATATTTGGAGACCCAAATGGCATCTCCTACTGTTTCTATGTATGGGTAGAATTTGATTTTTCAATATTTTTTAGCTATTTTTTCTAATTGCACAGAACTTTAATATGTGTATATTGTCTTAATAATTATGAAGAAATTATTAATTTTTATAGCACTAATCAATATATCTGATATTTCAGCAAGTAAAGAGATTGTTTTTAATAAAGGTGATCAATG
>CACJBO010000028.1 GCA_902591665.1 uncultured SAR86 cluster bacterium | reverse complement strand
GATGAATATAGAAGAATTCATCCGAGTGATATAAATGGTGCTGCATGTGTCACAGGAAAACCACCAAACAAAAATGGCCTACCCGGAAGAGAAGAGGCTACCGGAAGAGGTGTTCAGTTCATAGTAAGAGAATTTTTTAAAAATCCTGATCTTCTTAGTATAGTAAACCTTGACGAAAATCTGTCAACTAAATCAATGATAGTTCAAGGTATTGGAAATGTAGGTTATCACCTCTCAAAGTTCCTTACACATGATGACCAAGTAAATTTAATTGGCATTTCTGAATATAATGGAGGGATATATAACGAAGATGGTATTGATGTAGAGCATGCAAAAAAGTATTTTACAAAACATAAGTCATTTCATAATTATCCTAAGGCAAATTTCATTAAAGACTCTTCACTTTTACTAAAGAGAAAATGTGATATTTTGATACCTGCTGCGCGTGAAAACGTTATAACAGAAAGAAATGCTGAAGATATATCTGCAAAATTAATAGTTGAGGCAGCTAATGGACCAATTAGCTATAAAGGTAACCAAATACTTAACAGAAAAAAAATCTTCGTGATACCAGACATCCTTGCAAATGGTGGTGGTGTTGCTGTTAGTTACTTTGAATGGGTTAAAAATATTAGACATATTAGATTTGGTCGATTAGAAAAAAGAAGGAATCAATTTCAGCTAAATACTTTAATTGAAGCTATTGAGCAAATGACAGGAAAATCCATGCCAGTAAAATATAAAGACAATTTTATGAAAGGTATTGAGGAGATTGATCTAGTAAGATCTGGCTTAGATGACATGATGATTGATGGCTTTCAAGAAGTTAAAAAAGCTTATATTTCAAACGATAAAATAAGTGATTTTAGGACAGCTGCATATCTTGTAGCGATAGAAAAAATAGCAATGGCATATGACTCTATAGGTTTGTAGGGAAAAATATTGCTGGATTATCTTTTTTCCATAATTCATGACTAACCATAATTTTTTCTAATATTGAACTCTTTAGAAAACTATCTAGCCATTTTTGAACTTTTGGAAATTCATTTTGACGATCAAACCATTCTGGATTGGCAATTCTAAATTGTCTAATAAATGGGAGAATGCATATATCAATCTTATTGACATGATTGGTATAAAAAAATCTCTTGTTACTAATTTTTTTTTCCATGTTTTTTAAAATTTCTACACAGGACTCTCTATGTAAAATTTCATCGACATCTTCATATCTAGTTGCATATTTATATCTGTCTAAATGGAATTTAAATTTTTCATCAAACAACTTAATTGCATCTTCTGCAGATAACTCTTGCTCTTTATTAAGAGTATCTTTAAATATATCTTTTTTCTTTTTTATGCACCACTCAATTATCTCTATACTTTCATCAATAACACTTCCATCATCTAATAGGAGTACCGGCACTGTTCCCTTTGGAGAAATTTCCAACATGGATTGAGGTTTATTTTTTAGGCTTACTTCTCTTAGTTCTACAACTGTCTTTGATAAATATAATGCCATTCTTGCTCTCATTGCATATGGGCATCTTTTAAATGAATAAAGTATTGGCATATTAAGCTTTGTAATTTTGAACTTCCTCTTTGGGACCTATATGTTTTTGATTTCTTTCCTTTGCTAAATCAACTTGCTTTTGTCTGCTCATATATCTTGCTTTTTGCTCTTCAGTAGTTTTACCAAAACAAGCTGGGCACGATACTCCTCTTATGAATTCCTTTGATAATTTATCTGCATCAGTTATAGGCATCCTGCAACCATGACACATATCATATGAACCCTCTGAAAGATCTTGTTTAACTGCTACTCTGTCATCAAATACAAAACACTCACCATCATATAAAGATTCATCTTTATTAATTTTCTCAAAATAATTTAATATGCCTCCTTTAAGATGATGAACATTCTTGAATCCATCTTTTATCATCATTGAGGATGCTTTTTCGCATCTAATACCGCCTGTACAAAACATGGCCACTTTTTTGTTTTGTTTATCTTCTTCAGTAAAATTTTGATTTTTGACCCATTGTGGAAATTCTCTAAACTTCACAGTATTTGGATTAATAGAGTTTTTAAATGTTCCAATTGAATATTCATAATTATTTCTTGTATCTATCAAAATAGTATCTTTGTCTTGAATTAAATCGTTCCAGTCTTTTGGATCAACATATTCTCCTACGACTTCATTTGGGTTGATGGTCTTATCACCAATAGTAACAATTTCATTTTTTAGTTTAATTTTTAGTCTTACGAAAGGATTAATATTTGCATAAGAAAATTTAATATCTATATCATTAAAACCCTGTATCGATTTAATAAACTCTATTGCATCTTTTAAATTGCCATCTTGTCCAGATATAGTTCCATTCAATCCCTCATTACCAACTAAAATAGTTCCATAAATCTTGAGTTGTTTAAGTTCTTTTCTAACAGCAATTTGAAGATTGTTTGGATCTTCAATGGAAGAGAATTTATAAAGCGCAGCTACAGTGTACATGACATAATTTTACTACAAGAAAATGGCGCGCCTGAAGAGATTCGAACTCCTGACCCACTGCTTAGAAGGCAGTTGCTCTATCCAGCTGA
>CACJBO010000027.1 GCA_902591665.1 uncultured SAR86 cluster bacterium | reverse complement strand
CACAAATTACAGAATGTTTTAAAAGTGACGATGCAAAAGAAGGTATTTCTGCTTTTTTAGAAAAAAGAGATCCTAAATGGGACTAAATAATCTATGAGAATAAAACATGAATCTTAATTACGGGCCTGAATATAAAAATTTTAAAAAAGAAGTTATAAGCTTTTGTAAAAAATGGGAAGGTGTTCACTTTGTTGATGAAGCAAAATCACCATTGACTCCAATAACTAAAGTTGGTGGAAAAAAAATTACTAGAACTGAATGGCAATCAATTTTAATCAAAGAGGGTTACTTTGCGCGTTCTATACCTAAAGAATATGGTGGTTATGGTGGTGAAAGTGACGTTATTAAAAATAGAATTATTGCCTCTGAATTTTCTAATCATGGAGTGCCCTCTCCAATGAGTGGTCAAGGCATAGATATGCTTGTTCCAACTCTTCTTGAACTGGGCACTGAACAACAAAAAAAACAATATATTGAAAAAACATTACTGGGAGAAATTATATGGTGTCAGGGATACTCCGAACCTAATGCTGGAAGTGACTTGGCCAGTCTTCAAACAAAAGGAGAATTAGTAGATGGTAATTGGGTTATAAATGGTCAAAAAATATGGACTAGCACTGCTCAATATTCACAAATGATGTTCTGCCTGGTGAGAACGGAACCAGAGGCAAAAAAACATGCTGGTATAAGTTATTTATTAATTCCAATGGAAACACCTGGCATAGAAATTAGGCCCTTAGTGGACATGACCCTAAAAGCTGGCTTTAACGAAGTTTTTTTTACAAATGTGACGATACCTGAAGCAAATATTGTTGGTAAAAGAGGTGAAGGCTGGGCAGTAGCTAATGCAACACTTACTCATGAAAGAGGTTCACTAACCAATCCTAATGCAACTATGAATAGGGTTAATTCTCTTATCAACATCATGAAAAAGGAGACCATTAATGGCAAAAAATTAATTGATATTCCTGTCTATAGAGATAAATTAATGACTTTACAGGCAAAGGTCATGGCCTTTCAGTCAAACTCGTTGAGAGTATTGTCTGCAAAACTTAATCCTGGGCAAGATGTCAAAATGGCTGGAATGATTCAAAAGTATTACGGAACTGAGCTCCGACATGAATTAGAAGGTTTTGCTGTTGATGTTATGGGTGAGATTGGAACTTTGTATGAAAGCAGTCCTCATCTGAGAGATAAAGGCTCGTGGCAATTCTTATATATGTACTATCTTGGTTTAATAATTGGAGGGGGCACGAGTCAAATTCAAAAAAATATAATTGCAGAGAGGGGTTTAGGTATGCCTCGTGAGCCAAAGGTTCAAGAGGTATAAAATGTATTTTGGTTTATCAGAAGATCAAGAATTTTTTAAAGATAACGTAAGTAAATTTTTACAAGACCATGCTCCTTTAGATGTGATAAAAAAAATCATAGAAGATGATGAACACGACTTAAAAAATAATATTAAAAATGGATTAGTTAATCTTGGTATTAACTCTTTGTTGATTCCAGAAGAGTATGGAGGTCTTGGACTTGACTTACTTTTTGCTACAGCAGTATCTCAAAGCCTAGGTGAGAATATAGCACCATTTTCTTTCCTAAGTTCTTACGTGATGGCTCCAATAGCTTTAATAAATGGTGGGAACACAGAACAAAAAGAGAAATATCTCAAGGGAATTTTAGAAAATAAGTATAAGTTTGGAGTTGGTTTTTCAGAGTTTATTTCGGCTAGAAATGATTTTGGATTTATTTTTAAAGATAACAAAATCAATGGGAAATCAATCTTTGTTTTGGATGCTGATGATGTATCCCATCTTTTATTGGCAGATGAAAATGGGGTAATTGGTGTTGTAGACACAAGTGACAAAAATATTGAAATTATAAAGCTTACAACAGTAGATAAAACTAGAAGCTACTCAGAGGTTATTTTTAAAAATGCTTCAATTGATGTTCTTGAAAATTCAATTACTGATATTGAGCCAACAAAAAAATCTATCGATGCTGGAAGAATCATATTGGCTGCTGATTCGTTGGGAGCATCTGAAGCGCTAATTAGAAAAGCTGTTGCATATTCAAAGGAAAGGAAACAGTTTGGTCGTGCTATAGGTTCTTTTCAAGCAGTAAAACATATGTGTGCAGAAATGGCATCTGATTTAGAACCTTGTTACTCATTGGTATGGCATGCTGCTCATTGTTTTGATAATATTCCTGATGAATCAAGACTGATGGCTTGTCATGCAAAATCACATGTTTCGGAAGTCTCTAAAGTTATAAGCAAAAAAGCTACAGAAGTTCATGGTGGCATGGGTTTTACTGATTTGATGGGTATTCATTATTGGTTCAAAAGAATTGGAGTAAATAGACAAAACCTAGGTTCTCCTGAAACTATTAGAGAAGAAGCTGCAAAAATACAAAATTTATAACTTGTGATTAAAAATAAACTCATTTGGTCTTTCGTTTGTGTTGTCCTAATTTCATGTGGCAACTCAACTTATGAGCCGCAAGAATATATATCTACCAATCTTACTGATGAAAAAATCAATCTCAGCAAAGAGGTTTTTAAGAAATTAAAAAAAGAACACTATATAAAGAATTTTGTTAAAGATGACTTTAACAATCAGTACATAGATGCATTAATTAAAAGGCTTGATGAAAATAAATTAT
>CACJBO010000026.1 GCA_902591665.1 uncultured SAR86 cluster bacterium | reverse complement strand
TCAACATTGTCTTGGTTGAGACATCGCACCCTGGAAACATTGGATCTGTGGCTAGAGCAATGAAAACCATGGGACTCTCTTGCTTATCATTAGTTAATCCAAGAAAGTTTCCCTCTGGAGAGGCAAATGCTTTGTCAGGAAATGCTGGTGATGTATTAGAAAATGCTCAAATCTTCAGCTCAATTGAAGATGCTATAAAAGATAGCACTTTTGTTTATGCAACATCCTCAAGAAGCAGAACTATTCAATGGCCCACAGTTCATGCCGAGGAGGGAGCTTCACTTATCAATGATCAGGTAACATCAGACAAGAAAGTTTCAATTTTATTTGGTAGAGAGGATAGAGGTCTCACAAATGAAGAGCTTCAACTAGCAAACACTCATATTGAGATTCCAGCAAACCCGGAATATCCAGTATTAAATTTAGCTATGTCAGCTCAAATAGTATGTTATGAAATTTTTAAATCTCATTTTAATCAAGAAGCTAGAGACTGGCATGACTACCCAGAAGTAGATTCTGAAAACCTTCAAATGCTAATAGATCATTTTATCGAAACAGCTAAAAATATTGACGTAATAAATCCAGATAATCCAAAAAAAATCATTTCAAGAATAAAGCGAATGTTTTCAAGACTTCATCCAGATGAAGTGGAAACAAGTTTTATGAGGGGTTTTTTAGCTGCTATAAATAAGAAGCTAAAATAGTTATTAATTACTTTGCTAATCGCTTCTGATTCCATATAATACGTCTCGCATCACGTCCCGTTCGTCTAGAGGCCTAGGACACCGGGTTTTCATCTCGGCAACAGGGGTTCGACTCCCCTACGGGATGCCAATTTACTAAGAAGCCCACAATAGTGGGCTTTTTTTATGTCTTACGAAAATAATGTACCTACATTGATGCCTTTTTGTACCTACATATAACAAAGAATAAAGTACCCACATTTAAAATTATTTGTACCTAATTTGTACCTTTTTCGTATTTTTTTATAACAAGGTGGGGCAGGAGTACCAGCCGGATACCCCGGAGATATATCTAGTGGTTGAATATTTTGTAGGGTTTTGGGGTGTTAACTAGATAACTTGAAATACCTTCTTATGAGTAAAATATCATTGATATTGAAAGTAAAAGGATAACTAATAAATGAATCATGAGGTTATAGGAAGACATATTTTCATGGAAAAGAATTTTTTTATCTCTAGCAAACTTATATTTTAGAATCCAAAATAAAAACAAAATTGAAGTAAATAGAATAAACCAAGGTATGTCCTGAGCTGGATGAAACCCTTCCTCAGAAATAATAATGAAAACCGAAAGCCACCAAAGAAGGTAAATTGTTAAATAGATTGAATATAAGTTTTTTGAGAATATTTTCAAATTCATTTTTTTTTAAAGGCAAATACCGCCAAGCCAACTCCAATGATTAAAAATAAGTAATGAACAATAGTATTACCCATCAAAGAAATTAGGATAAAAACTATGCTTAGAAAGAAAAAAATTATTTTACTCAATCTCATTTCATCTCTTTTCAGACATCTCATGAACAAGTGCAAGGTATTCAGCAAAGGTATCGTCATACATCCATGGTCTATGCTTTGAATGAACAAAGTCAGATGCTTCTTTATAAATCTTATTAGCCTCTTCCTTTGATAGCTTTGGAGTCGGGTATAAGAACTCTTTAAGAGTCTCGAAAGCCACAACTAATAACTTCTCTATAGCAAATAAAATTATAGTTCCTACAAAAAAGAAACAAAAAACAAATGCTACATACCCTAATAAATATTCCATTAACTAATCCTAAACAATGTGTTTTATTTTGACAAACTGTTATGGCATGATTTATTAATGAAAAAGACCCATTGCATATATGTAATTGAGTTAAGTAAAGAGATTATAAAAAATAAAGCATTTAAAAAAATGAACCCAGATTATGATGAATCAAAACCATGTGTCTATGTCGGAATGACATCAAAGACACCTGAGCAAAGATTTCTTGAACATACCACCGGTGCCCGAACCAAAAAAGGATTTCCGCTGTTTAGCAGAAAGGTTAAAAAGTATGGTATTAGATTAAAACCAAGATTGTATAAGTCTCATAATCCCATGACAGAGAAAGATGCTATAGAATTTGAGAAAGAGAAAACGAGAAGATTAACTTAATTAGATAATATCTAGGCGTAGTAACTCATTCTCAAATTTCTCTCATAAATTAACTACCTGCAAAAGCTGTTCCAAAAATTCCAACAGCCAGTTCTATCCAAATAAGTATAAAAATAATAATTAAAATAAATACTAATAAAAATTTGAACCTAGAAGATTTTAGATAGTAAAGAGTAAGATTTATTAAGATGCTTAAAGAAAGTATTAGTAGTGCCATAACCAAAAAATCAAACCCATTCCAATCTAGCTTAAAAAAAATTTTACCGATCAAAGGAAATAAAAGAATTAACAGCGGAAAGAAAATTTTTCTCAATTTATATTTTGTTTTTAGAGTTTTAATTTATGCGCTAAGTATCCTAAAAAGATACTTACAAATAAAGATAAAACTGGTGGAATTGCATATCCCCAAATAGACATCTGACCAGCAAATAAGAAATTTAATAAGTGAACTAAAGCTGCAACAGAAAGTACTATTTTAGCAATCTTATTTTGATTCATAGCCACATTCGAACATTTTGTTTATATCTTAAGAAATCTTCTCTAAATAATCTTTCCATAACTTCTTCTTCTGGCCTAATTTGAAATTTAGTT
>CACJBO010000025.1 GCA_902591665.1 uncultured SAR86 cluster bacterium | reverse complement strand
AAGATGCCTTTTGGTAAAAATATTGCTAACTTGGGAGCAAATTTTGATTATATTGCAGAATCAAGAATAGAGCTAAATGCAGCAAGACTCTTAACACTTGATGCAGCTCATAAAATGGACACAGTTGGAAATAAGATAGCAGCAAGTGAAATTGCTCAAATAAAGGTTTTTGCTCCTAATGTAGTCTTAAAGATTATTGATAGAGCTATTCAAATGCATGGAGGAGAGGGTGTATCCCAATTAACTCCATTAGCTTCAATGTATGCGCATATAAGAACATTGAGACTTGCAGATGGCCCAGATGAAGTTCATAGAAGAGCTGTTGCAAGATTAGAGCTTGGTAAATACATAGTTAGATAATTGTCATTCAGTAATTTAATTTTTTACGATACAGAGACAACTGGAATTCAAAAAGATTTCAGTCAAATATTGCAATGTGGTTCAGTTCTAACAGATAGAAATCTAAAAATTATTGATGAACAAAATATAGGCTGCGCTCCACTTCCATGGGTAATACCGCAACCTATGGCTATGCTTACAAATAAAAAAGTAGACCTTTTTAATTCAAATATTTCACATTATCAAATGATGAAAGATATACAGATGCAATGGAAACAATGGTCCGCTCAAAGTCCCTCAGTTTTTATTACTTACAACGGTCATGCATTTGATGAAGAGCTAATTAGAAGGCAGTTTTTTTGGAATCTGTTAGAGCCATACACTACTAATACAAATGGAAATGGGCGACTTGACTTGATGCTGATGATGCATAATATCGCAGCATTTTTTTCTGAAGAAATTGCAATTCCTCTTTTTGAAGGCGGCCCTGGAATAAGTTATAAACTAGAACATTTAGCTCAAGAACATGGAATTGATGCAGGTGATGCTCATGATGCTATTGCTGATTGCAACTTGATGATTGAACTATGCCTAATCATTCAACAGAAACTACCTGAGTTATTCCAATCTTTTATAGATACTGCCACAAAGCCAGGCATAAAAGATCTTTTATATGCTGATGAATTCTTAGCTCTTGGCGAAATTCATAGAAGACATACTTTTAAGTATCCGGTTGTCCTTTGTGGAAGTGATGCAAGCAGGCCTAATGAAATCGTTTTCTTTGATTTAAGCTATGATCCTGATGATATTCTAGATTTAGACTATGCTGAGATAAATAAATTAGTTCAGTCGAAAGGAAGAGACGGACCATTAAAAAAATATAAAATTAATAAAACAATTCCAGTTTGTTCTCATAAGTTATTAAAAAATTCAGATGCTTTTGATATTGAATTTTCTGAGCTGCAAAGACGTGCTGACATTATTAAAGCAGATAAAGATTTTCAACAAAAAGTTTCCCAAGCAATGGAAGATAGGTTAATGGACTTTCCAGAATCTGAATATATTGAGGGAACTATATATTCTGGTGGATTTCCTTCATATAAAGATAAAGACCTAATGCAAGAATTTCACCTTAGTTCAGATCCAGCTCACTTAATAAAAATTTCAAGAAATTTTGAAGACGAGAGGCTTAGATTATTTGCTGAAAGAATAATATGCAATCAATTCTCAACAGATATACCTGATGATATCCAAAAAAGATATCAAGACCTTATTGTGCAGAGAAATACTGATGAGGGCCCTTGGGGCTCCCTAGAAAAAACATTGATTCAGATTGAAAAATTATTAGATGAAAGATCTGAAAAAGAAGATCAAAATATATTGCTAGCCACGAAGGAAAAAGTTGAATCAATGAAGGTTTCTTAAAAATTAAATGGAGGACCGAAGTCCTCCATTTGAGATATCAGCAATTCTAATAGGGGGAGAGGAGTGCTGACATCGTGTATTTTATATATTTATAATTAATTATCAATATAATTTATATTAGTTTTTTAACTTATCGTATCTTGGTTATATGTATATGTTTGATACATATTTATGATTGTTACCAATGTATAAAATTTCTGTATAATGTTTTCTTTTTTAGACCCGTAGCTCAGTTTTGGTTAGAGCGCCGCATTGACATTGCGGAGGTCGATGGTTCGAGTCCATTCGGGTCTACCAATATTTATAATTGAGATAAATAGCTATCAAACCTGTCTTTATTCATTACAAAGGTTGCCTTGATTTTTTGCGCAGTCGCTTTAACTGATTCAAGATTGCTCTTATTTTTACCAACTTCAATAACACCTACCATTGCCATCATTGCATGCGGCGTACATTGATAACCATATAGACCCTCAACATCAAAAGTTACAGTGATATCTTGACTGAGGCTGCCATTCCAAGTGGAGGCACCTGGAGGAATCATTCCTTCAATAGATGCAGAGTTATGCGCTGCATCAGTTGCAACAAATGTAACAGAGTCTCCTTTGTTTATTTTAAGAACAGAAGGCTCAAATACCATATAACCCTCAGATCCTTGATTTAACATTTTTACTTCATAATTTTCAGCATAGGTAAATAAGTTAAAAGAAAGCATTAGTGGTATTAAGAAATTTTTTATATTCATAGTATTGTTCCAGTAATAATGATTAAAGTTGTAACGATTGATAAAAAGATAAAACCTAAAATTATAGAAAGTAATAAGATTTTTAATGGAGATGGTAAGAATGTTGGCTCACTAGAGCCGACACCAATTAATAGTTTTATTACTTTATTCAAAAAATATGCCAGTAACACTCATTGATGCAAGCATGAAAGCTAGTACTACAATCTGTATTATGGCTGGTATAACAACAAACAATACCAAGGGGTCAAACTTCATGCTAAGAAAGT
>CACJBO010000024.1 GCA_902591665.1 uncultured SAR86 cluster bacterium | reverse complement strand
ACAATTAACTCGATTTGTTTATTAACTTTACTAGAATCTATGTCATTCCTAGAATTCTGTTATGCTTTGATTACAATTATTTTAAAGGAGATATTTTATGCGACTATTGTTTTTATTATTATTTTCTATAACTGTTTCAGCTCATGATCATGGCCAACCAAAATTTGAAGGCTTGGTTTCTTCGGACGTTTTTCCATTAGATGGCGATATGAACCTCTATGTGGAAAAAAGGTCAACATGTAATGCTGGTAATGTGCCAAAACATTTTCATCCAGCTGCTGGAACATTGGTGTATGTTTTAGACGGTGTTTCACAATCAAAATCAAGTGGTGAGTGGAAGCAATATACTAAAGGTGAATATTGGTTCGAGCGAACAGATTGGGTTCATGGTGGAGAAGCAGATACTCCAGAACTTGAAGACGTTTGCACAGACCTTCTTGTTATAAGGGTTGTTGATAAAGGTAAAGACCATACAGTCTTCATCAAATAAATTTTGAAAGCCTTAACCTATCATTAATAACTTAAATGACTCTAAATTCTTAGAGTCATTTTTAGTTACAAAAAGTTAATTAAACTTATATTTAAATTCTAATAAGTTAATTGAAGTTTTATTAAAATCAAACTCGTTATGAAAATCTAATTTTTCTAAAGTTAGAGTATTTACTTCGAATCTTGAATCCAGTGGCATTATTTGAATGCCTGGCTGTATGATATTTTTATCTAGATTGAACTCAGAAGACTCTCCACCAGCTGATGCTGCAGCGCCTCCTACTCCCATAACCACTAGAACAACGACTGCCGCCCCCATAAATTGCTCAAGCATATGCTCACCTTCATCTTTAATATGCTCATAGATTGGACAACCAGCAGGTCCGTCACAAGGATCTTGAGCTTTTAAGATAAAGGGATTAAGTAAGATTAAGGCAAGGAGTATTTGTTTCATAAGAATTTGTATTAATAAAAGACATACTTAATTTAACACGCACGTTTTATTTTGATACATATATCATGTACAAAAATAGTTATCTGTTTTATATATATAAAATTTGTATATATATTTTTTCTCTGTTAATATTTTTTAATCGTTCATCCTTGAGGGGACGGAAGTAGTCGCAAGACGAAGGAACGCATTATCATCGTTCATCTCGAAAGAGACGGAAGTAGGTAATGATACCGAAGGAACGCATCTTTTTAAAAAGGAGATGTTATGAATGCTTTAAACATTCAAAAAAAACAATACACACCTAAATCGGGCAGCAATGTTATGTTGCAAATTGCAATTAACAAGCTTAACTACAACTTACGCACACAAAATAAAACTGAGCATAAGTCTAAACCTAAAAAGGATGTATTTTTTCCATACTATTTGTAAGGTTTTTTTAAATAACAAAAAAGAGAGCATTTTGCTCTCTTTTTTTATGAATGGAAAAATTTATACATATTTTATGTATCTAATTAATATTTGACTAAATCGTTTCAGGTGAGAGAATAAAAATAATTTAAGTTTTAGGGAGAGTTATGAAAAATTTACCAACATTATTATTATCAGCTATCTTTATTGTAAGTTGCGCAATGGAGGAAACTACCAATGAAGTTGCTGACCCGCTTGATAATCAATATTTTACTGAGTTTATGCCATGTAAAGCCGGTCCAGATTTTAATGCGGAAAATATGACTACTATGATTTCAGAATGGCAAAAGCTATTAACGGCAGAAGATCTAAGAGGTGTCTGGGGCTATGCTCCAGCAGCTGATACAAACTCATTGGGGGATACCGGATGGTGGGAGCTTGAATGGAATTCTAAGGAAGCTGCAGATGCTGCATGGGAGCAATGGGTTCAAAATGAACAAGCTATTGCTTGGCAGGAAAAATATGAATCAGTACTCCAATGTGATGGAGAGGCAAGAAATTCTTTTGACTCTGTTTTACCAATAATTCCAACAACCTATGGCGAGACTAATGATTCAGGATATTTTTATTCTGAAGTGCATGTATGTGAATTTAATGACGGTTTTTCAAAAGATGATGCTATTGAATTCCTCTATGGTTTTAGAGATGCGGTAGCAGCTGCTGATTATTCAGATACGACTTATCATTTTCTTAATTACTTTTTTCAAGACGACCCATCACGATTTTTATGGGCAAATTTTACAAATAGCAAAGAGTCAATGGCAAAAGCCAATGCTTCTTTTGAGACAAGTGTAAGAGATAAAATGTTTCCTTTGTTTAGTGAATTTGCATCATGCGGTCTCCAACCAGATTTATACAATGGATTCACACTGTATTGGTCTGAGAAAAAAGATTTCATGCCAACTTTTTCATCTAATTAATTGAACTGGGAGAACACAATGAATAAAAAAATTATTTTAAGTATTGCAATTTTATTATCTACAACATCTCTTTATGCTGGAGATTATAAAAATTCAGAAGCAACTAACATAAAAGTAGTTGATACTTTTTGGGAAAATATTTTAACTAATCCAAGTGTTTCTATGGACTTACTTCATGATGATTTCCAATTTGAATTCATGGGTATATGTGAAATATGTCAAAAATACAACAAGGAAACTTATGAGAGTGAATGGCTTGGAAAAGTTATTCCTGAAGTTCTTCCAAATGGTATTCTTATAAACATTACTAATAGAATAGCTGATAAGGATTGGGTAATTTATACCGTAGAGGGTGAAGCAACTGCTATAAATGGTGATTACAATAATAATTATGTAATGGTTATGAAACTTAAAGATGGCAAAATTATCTTTTTTCAAGAATACATGAGTGATCTTCTTGCAGAAACTCGATTACATAAGAAAAAAATTGTTGATATAGAATAAATATATATCGGAGAATTATCTCTCCATCTATTAATAATAATATATAGTAACTATTAGCTTAAATTAATAGAGGGAGATTTATTATGGAAAAAGTTTTAGTTACTGGTGCTACTGGATATATAGGCTTACATTGCATACATCAACTACTTAATCAGGGCTATGCTGTAAATGGTTCAGTAAGGTCTCCTGAAAGAAAAGATGAAATAATTAATGCGCTTAAAAGTCACAATACATCGACAGAACACCTCAATCTTTTTACCTTTAATTTAACAGAAGATACTGGCTGGGATGACGGCATGGAAGGCTGCGATTATTTACTTCACG
>CACJBO010000023.1 GCA_902591665.1 uncultured SAR86 cluster bacterium | reverse complement strand
GAACAATTGCAAGATCGGGTACAGCATCTTTTCTAGAAAACATTACAGGCGATAAGAAAAAAGACTCTAATTTAATTGGTCAATTTGGTGTTGGTTTTTATTCAGTGTTCATGGTTGCCGAAAAAGTTCAAGTTATTTCAAAATCTGTATTCGAAAAATCTGACTCAGCTATCATGTGGGAAAGCTCTGGTGAAGAAAAATATAAACTTTCTGAAGTCACAAAAAACTCAAATGGTACTGATATTGTTATTTATTTAAATGATGATAATACAGAGTTTGCTGAAGAAGGGAGAATCAGATTTTTGCTTGAGAAGTATTCACAGTATATTAATTTCCCTCTAAATTTAATTGGCGAAGATACTGAATCAAAAAGAATAAATGATGCTGATGCTCTATGGCTAAAGTCTAAAAGAACAATTAAAGATGAAGAATATAAAGAATTCTATAAATTTATTACTTATGACCAGGAAGACCCTTTGCTTTGGGCTCACAATAAAGTTGAAGGTAAAAATGAGTATATAAATTTGTTATACATACCTTCAAAGCCACCTTTTGATCTTTGGAACCGTGAATCCCCAAGGGGTGTAAAACTTTACATCCAGAGGGTATTTATTATGGATGATGCCTCTAACTTTTTGCCACTATATTTAAGATTTGTAAGAGGTATTATCGATACTAATGATTTGCCACTAAATGTTTCTCGAGAAATTCTTCAAGAGCATCATCTTGTAGATACCATAAAAAAAGCGGTAACAAAAAGAATGTTGGATTCTCTTAAGGCGCTTAAACAAGAATCTTTTGATAAATATAAGAACTTTTGGAACGAATATGGATTAGTTTTAAAAGAGGGACCCGCAGAAGATAGAGAAAACAAGGATACGATAGCAAGTTTATTGTTATTTGCTTCAACATATGCAAATAGCAAAGATTGTGATCAAACTCTTGATGATTATTTAGAACGAATGGGCGATGACCAGGATAAGATATATTACTGCGTAGCAGATACATATGAAGCAGCGGCTAATTCACCACATATTGAAGGCTTAAAATCCAAAGGAATAGAAGTTCTCCTCTTAACAGACAGAATTGATGAGTGGGTTATGGCTGGATTAATGGAGTACCAAGGCAAAGAGCTTATTAATGTAGCCAAAGAAGATATTGCTGATGATGAAGAGACAAAAAAAGTTTCCGATGGAGATCAGGAAATTATCTCTAAAATCCAGAAGCACTTAGATGATAAAGTTTCAGATGTAATAATTAGCAAACGTTTAACAGATTCTGCTTCCTGCATTGTCTTGCCTAAGCATGAGCCTGGAGCCCAGTTAAGAAAGATACTTGAAGCCTCTGGTCAAACATTAGGATCGTCTAATCCAATTTTTGAAATTAACATGAAACACAAATTAGTTAAAAAGCTCAAAGATATGAAGGGCAAGCAATTCAATTCATTTGTAGACTTTCTTTATGATTATGCTGTCATAGCTGAAGGTGGATCGCCTCAAGATCCATCAAAATACTTGAGGCAGCTAGATAAGTATCTATCATAGCTATGAGTGCAATAAAAAAAATTGCAGTTTTAGGTGGTGGTAGCTTTGGAACTGTTCTGGCAAATATAGCAGCATCTAATGGTTACGATGTTTCATTATGGGTTAGAGATTCAGATCAGGCTTTAAGAATTAATTCTGAAGGAGCAAATACTATATATCACCCTGAGCTACAGCTATCATCGAATATTGAGGCTTCAGAAAAGTTAGAGTCAGTGGTTAAGAATGCAAATATAGTTCTTATAGCAACACCAAGTTTAATATTTGAAAATATAGTAAAGAGAATTGCACCTATAGTAGAAGAGGGAGCACATATTATTTCTTGCACCAAAGGAATTAAATTAGATCCATTTAGGTCAATGTCCGATATCATTAAAATAAACATGAATTCTTCAAAGAATAGTGTTGGAGTATTAAGTGGTCCAAATCTTGCTAAAGAGATTGCTGAAGAAAAAGTAACTGGAACAGTAATAGCAAGTAGTGATGAATTATTAATTAATGATGTAAAAGAAACACTCTCATCAGAAACATTTAAGATATATTCATCAGATGACATTCAAGGTGTTGAGCTAGCAGGAGCACTTAAAAACATATATGCAATCATTTGTGGTATTGCTGAATCTTTGAAAGTTGGTGAAAATGCTGTTGGATTGATTCTTACAAGAAGCATGGCTGAAATGAGCAGATTTGCAGTAGCAAAGGGAGCTAATCCTATAACTTTTCTTGGACTTGCTGGAATGGGTGATTTGGTAGCAACCTGTACTTCTAATTTATCTAGAAATTTTCAACTTGGTATGCATTTAGGAAATGGCTTAAAGCTAGATGAAGCAAAATTAAAAGTTGGACAAGTTGCTGAAGGAATAAGAACCCTAGAGGTTATAAAAACAGAATCTGCTAACTTGAATATAAGTATGCCATTAGTAGATTCTTTATATAATATTGTCTTTAATGACGCATCATCAAAAACATTTATTGATGATCTTGTGAATAATCCACATGAAGTTGATGTAGAATTTACATATTAGGAAAAATTATGACTCAAATAGAAATAGACAAGGAAGAAATTTTAAAAGGAAGTAAGTGGATAAGATTCTTATTCATGATTCTTTACGGTTTTGTAATTAATTTTGTAGTTACTATATGTATAGGCTTAGCTATAGTTCAATTTTTATTTTATTTATTTACTTCAAAACCAAATGCATCAATAGCAAATTTTAATTCTCATCTTTTAGAGTTTTTTCATGATTCATTAGCATTTTTGTTATTTCAAACTGAAGATAAACCATTTCCTTTCAAAGATAATGAAAATGATGATGCCAACAATGAAGGTGAGGTAATAGAAGGGGAATTAGAGACTGATGCTTCTGAAGAAACAGAAGAAGTGAAAGAGTAACTAGTTAGTCAATAATTTTTTTGCAGACTGCATAGTATGTAGTATCAATGTATTAATTGTCATTGGGCCAACTCCACCAGGAACTGGAGTGTAAGCAGAAGATATCTCATCCATATGATCTAAATCAATATCACCACATTTTTCAGGATGAAAACCTGCATCAATGACTATAGCACCTTGTTTAATCCAATCTGTCTTAATAAATTTAGGTATACCTACTGCTCCAACAATAAGGTCTGCATTTTTAATTATGGTTTCGATATTTTGTGTTCTTGAATGGCATATTGTTACAGTGGCATTTAAATTTAGTAGCATCATGGCCATTGGCTTGCCTAATATAGGGCTTCTTCCAACAACAACAGCGTTTAAACCTTGTACCTCAAGCTCATAATGTTTAATTAACCTTATAATTCCAGCAGGCGTACATGAGCCATATGCATTAATGCCCATGGACATATTTCCAAAGCCTAAACAGGTTACTCCATCCACATCTTTTTCAATATCAATAGCATCAAAACACCTTCTTTCATCAATTTGAGATGGAACCGGATGCTGTAATAAAATCCCATGAACATTTGGATTCTCATTTAGATCATTGATAGTTGCCAGCAACTCTTCGGTAGTTGTGGATTCTGAAAGCTCAACAGCTATTGATTCCATTCCAACTTTTTTACATGTATTTCTTTTCATTCGAACATATGTTTCTGAAGCCGGGTCATTGCCAACAAGAATAGTGGCTAGAGTAGGATTTATACCCTTTGATATAAGCTCAGAAACTT
>CACJBO010000022.1 GCA_902591665.1 uncultured SAR86 cluster bacterium | reverse complement strand
AAATATACATATCTTCACTATGGTAAGCATTCTAACTGTCACTGTGTTTTTACCATTGATTTATAAAAATAAATCTGCTTCTCAAAAATCAATAATGACAAAAATTATTGCTTATATTGTTATAGCTCATGTAGTTATTTCACCATACAAAGATTTATATATCCTTGAGAACCCATACAATTGGAGAGAAGTTCTGCCATTTCATATGTGTGATCTTTCTGAGATATTTTTAGCATGGTTTTTATTGGGTGGTCCAAAAATTTTATATAAATGCGCATTTTTTTGGGGTATTGGTGGAGCAACTATGGCAATAATAACCCCAGACATTTCTCATCATGATCTTGATTATGCATTTTTTATGATTGGTCATGGAATGATTGTTATTGGAATAATGTATGCAACTGTTGCTCTAAATAACAGACCTTATGCTAGGGACATTCTAACTGTAGCATTTATAACAGCATGTATATTGTTACCGATAACTTACATAATAAATTTGATATTAGGTGAACCAGCAAACTTTTGGTACTTAATGGCAAAACCTGCTGGTGCAAGCCCTATGGATGCTTTTCCAGAGCCACCATATCATCTTCTAGTATTAGTGCCATTGGCTATAACTATGTTTTTCTTAATTTATTCACCTTATTTTATAAAGGATAGAATTAAAAAATAATTTTTTGCACTTTGAATCAATTAAGTGAATACTATAGGTGTTAAAACACTAACTACGAATATTTTACTATGGAAAATTTTATAGAACTTTTAACAGAAGTATGGAATAGAGGATTTTTAGGAATTAATCTAGGTGCAATAATCTCCTCATTATTAGTAATCTTAGCCTCGCTTCTTTTTAGAGGCTTTATAATTTCAGTTATCATCAACTCTTTGAGTCGACTTGCAGAAAAAACTGAATCTAAAGTTGATGATGAAATCTTTAGTGCATTAAGAAGACCTATAGGGTTAATTCCAATAACTGTAGCTTTGTATGTATGCACGCTTATATTGCAATTTGATGGCATAGTTGGTGACATAGCAACAAATATTGTTAAAGCATTCGTAATATTTACAATTTTCAGTGCGCTCGCTAATGGCATAAAACCAATTTTTGAGGCCATTTCAACAAGCTCTTGGCTAACACCATCGATGCAAATGTGGCTTGAAAGAGCATCTAGATTTATAGTTTGGGTAATTGGTATTGCAATAATTCTTGATATTTTTGGTATTAAAATTGGTCCACTAGTTGCTGGCCTTGGATTGTTTTCGGTTGCTGTAGCACTAGGAGCACAAGATTTTTTTAAAAATTTAATTGCTGGTATTTTAGTCATTGGCGAGGATCGATTCCAACCAGGAGATAGAATTGAAGTTTCTGGACAGCTTCATGGCATAGTTGAATCTATAGGTTTTAGATCTACAGTTATAAGAACTTTTGATACTGCTCCAATGACCATTCCAAATAAAGATCTTTCAGATGTCAAAGTAATAAATCATGGTGAAATGAAAAAAAGAAGATTAAATTGGAGAATAAATTTAATCTACTCAACCACAATAGAGCAACTTGAAAGTATTAGAACTGAGATAAAAAATTATATTAATGATAGTGATGATTTTATAAATGATTCTGACTATGAGAATGTCGTGAGAGTTGTTGAATTAGGGGCTAGCTCCATAGACTTAATGATAGTTGCTTACAGTGAACCTGTTAGCTTTGTTGAATATAACCTTATTAAAGAAAATCTAGTTTTTAACATAATGAAGATAGTTGAAGCTAACGGTTCTGAGTTTGCATATCCATCAACTTCTTTATATGTTGAAAGCATGCCTAAATAAAAGTTAAATATTTATCATGAATGATCAATACTTGCTTTCTATTACTATTATTACTCTCCTTGGTTTATTTATATGGAGTAAATTTAGATATGATGCTTTAGCAGCTGGTGCATTAGTAGTATTGATAATCCTTGGGGTTATTCCTGCTAGCCAAGCTTTTGATGGGTTTGCTCACCCAGCAGTAATAACCGTTGCTCTTGTGTTAATAATAAGCCAAGGATTAAAGAATTCAGGTTTGACAGGACTTGTTGGAAAATTAATTGGGGGTAGGAGTTTTACTAAATTTCAATTTCTAATTTCTCTGCTATTTATTGCGGCTATTCTTTCATCATTCATAAATAATATTGGAGCTTTGGCAATTCTTTTACCAATAACTCTAAATATATGTCAAAAAATGAACTGGCATCCCTCAAGATTCCTAATGCCTTTAGCTTTTGCATGTATTTTAGGTGGTATGAATACAACCATTGGAACACCTCCTAATATTATTATTTCTGAATATAAATCAACCATATCAGAATCAGGCTTTAATTTTTTTGATTTTTCTTATGTCGGGCTCTCTGTAACAATTTTGAGCATTCTTTTCATTGCAATTGTTGGTAATAGGTTTATTCAGCTAAGAGATGATTCTAGTTCAGGATCTTCATTAATTGATTTAAAAGGATATTTGTTTGAAGTAGAAGTAAATGAATCTAGCTCAGCAATTGGTATGACATTATCAGCATTTAAAAAAGAGGCTGGAGAAGACACAGAGGTATTGGGTATTGTCAATGAGAATGGTGGTGTTAAAAAAGTAAAAAATAATTTAAGAATCAAAGAAGGTCAAATTTTGGTTATTAAAACTCCTCCAGATGATATATCTTCAATATTAAGCGTCTTTGATTTCTCTATTCCCAAAGAGCTGCATTCTTTCGACGATGATGATTTGGAAGAAATAGAAGCAATGATTACACCTGGTTCAAGGCTTATTGGTAGAAAATATGATTTCTTCTTAAAACTAGCATATGAAGAATTAAATCTTCTAGGTCTCTGGAGAAAAGGTTCAAAATATAGAACTAGGCTTACTAGAGAAACCTTCAAAGCTGGCGATGTGTTGTTATTAGGTATTAGAGATTTAGATGAAGAGGACGTTACAAATAAAATTAAACATTTAGGCTTGATGCCTTTAATGCAAAGAGAGCTTCAAACAATACCGAGTAGAAGCCGACTTTTAAAAGGAATTATATTTTTTTTAATATCTATAATTTTAGTTACTTTCAACATACTTCCAACAGCAGCTGCTTTCTTGTTATGTGTTCTTGGTTTTGCAAGAATTAGAATTATCGACAGTAACTTTTATAGAGATGTAGATTGGCCTATTATTATTATGTTAGCTGCAATGATTCCAATTGGTACTGCTCTTCAAACTACGGGACTTAGCGAAGTAATTTCTTCAAATATTTCAAATATAGCAGCAGACATGAGCCTCTTCTGGTTGCTATTTTTAATATTAATAATAACTATGGCAACCACTGATATTATTAATAACGCAGCAACCGCTGTCATTATGGCTCCAATATCGGCAGGTATAGGTATCCAGCTTGGTTATGATATTGAACCTTTTTTTAATGGTTGTTGCAGTTGGTGCAAGTTGCGCTTTTCTAACACCGATTGGCCATCAATGTAACACTGTTGTTATGGGTCCTGGTAATTACAAATTTACTGATTACTGGAGGCTTGGTTTACCTCTAGATATCTTAATTATTGCTGTATCGATTCCAATGATTTTATTTGTTTGGACTTAGTTTGATGGAGGATCACTTTAAAAGACCAAATAAATTGACAGGCATGCCATATGAATCAGGATTTATAGATGAAGATGGAAGATTCTTTGTTAAGTATCTCAATAAACAAGGCAATGATGGCTATTACTTTGAAGAATGGGCTAGAGATAAAGAAACGTATCTAAAAAAAATTAATAGGTCTTAATTAGAAATATCCTCAGGATAGCAATTGCAACTTAAATTTTCTATTGCTCCTATGAAGTCCCCATACCTTGAATAAAACTCTTTTGACTCACCCTCTTTATCTGTGAATGGCGTAATAACATTGGTCCCAGATTCAATAACACCATTTTCAATTAACCTTCTTCCAACCTTAATTGCATTATCAACTCCAGCCCACTTTAAATAGCTCATAGGTCCCCACTTTTGGACATCACCTGAGTCCTGTTGATTATATTTTGTTATTCTTGTAATAATAATGTCATTTTCTCTATCAACAAATGTATATTGACCAAATTTGCCACTCGTATTAAAAATTTTAAAGTCATCTTCATAGGCAGATACCCACCAATGCAAGGAGTATCCTCTGTTAAATCTAGTAAATCTTTCTGTTGTTGTATCCCAGACAACTTGAAATGTTTCATCAACAAAGTTTTTAGAGATGATTTGCTCATCATTCCAGATTCCGTTTCTTGCAAACAATAACCCAAATTTAGAATAATCTCGCGCTGACATATCTACGCAGCAATATGTCATTACATTACCCTTTTCATCTTTCCATAATTTATAGTCTGTTATTTCAAGCGGTTCTAAGATTCTTTCTTCAAAAAGAATATCAGCTTTCTTTCCAGTTGCTTGATATAAAATATCACCTAAAAGCATAGAATTAACATTATTATATTCAAACTTTATTCCTGCTTCTTTTTCAACACCTACTTTTTTTGCATAAGCAAGATGATCATCTTGAAAAAACATTTTTTCATGTTCATGGCTTGGGAAATCTAGGCCGCTAGACATGTCTAATAAATCTCTTATGGTGATTTCTGATCTCTCATCATTAAAATACTCAAGATAATTTAAAACTTTGTCATCCAAACTACCTATTTCACCTCTATCTATTGATATACCAATAAGAGCAGCATAATAACTTTTTGCCATAGACCACGATGTTCCATGTGAATATAAATCATAGCCAGGAGCATATTTTTCTCCAATAATCTTTCCATTCTTGATAACTACAACACCAAGAGTTGA
>CACJBO010000021.1 GCA_902591665.1 uncultured SAR86 cluster bacterium | reverse complement strand
ATTGATGTCAGAAACATTGTCTGATGATCCAAATAAAGTTTTATTAAAAAGATATAAAAATAGAATTAGAAGAATTCAGCAACAAAAAGAAGAAGATATTTTTTCAATAGCTATAAATACTCTTAGTAATCAATTTGACCCGCATTCATCATATTTATCTCCAAGATCAGCAGAAGATTTTGATATGAATATGAGTCTTAAGTTGGAGGGTATTGGTGCTCTATTAGGTACCGATGATGACTATACAAAAATTGTCAGCCTGGTACCTGGTGGTCCTGCTGAAAAGTCTGGAGAAATATTACCAGAGGATAAAATAACAAGAATAAGACAGATAGATGCAGAAGATAAAGAATATGTTGATGTTGTAGGTTGGAGGATTGATGAAGTTGTAGATTTAATAAGAGGTGAGTCAGGAACTCAAGTTGAGATAGAGTTCATATCCTCTGATTCTGCAGATAGCACTAGAAAATTGGTGACTTTAACAAGAGAAGAAATAAAGCTTGAAGACAGAGCTGCTAAATCTAAAATCATAGAAACTAAAGAAGGAAATAAGATTGGAATAATAGATTTACCCTCTTTCTATATTGATTTTAATGCGTATCAAAATAGAGATTCAGACTATAGAAGTAGTAGTAATGACGTAGAGGATATTCTTAAAAATTTTAATATCGAAGATGTCGATGCTGTTATTTTAGATCTCAGAAATAATGGTGGAGGTGCATTAATCGAAGCTAATAAAATTGTTGGCTTGTTTGTGTCCTCTGGTCCAACAGTTCAAGTAAAACATAAGGCAGGCTATATCCAACCCTATGGTTCAAGCAAGGCTGAGCAAGCATGGCAGAAACCCATGGCAGTTCTGGTTAATCGTTATTCAGCATCAGCCTCAGAGATAGTTGCTGGTGCAATACAGGATTATCAAAGGGGTATTGTGCTTGGTCAAAGAACATTTGGTAAAGGAACAGTTCAGAGCCTAGAAAGTATTTCAAAGGGTCAGGTTAAGATTACAGAATCAAAGTATTACCGTATTGATGGTTCTAGCACACAAAATAAAGGTGTGTTACCTGATATTGAACTCCTTTCTACCTGGGATATTGAAACTGTTGGCGAAAGTTCATACCCAACCGCATTGGAATGGGATACTGTCAGACCATATAGGCATAAAAAATTTGACTTTGATGCTGATAAAGTTTTCGAAATAAAAAATCTATATTCTCAAAGATTAACTACCAGTCCAAACTTAAAATATCTTGGAGAGATAAGAGATAGATATTACTTAAATAAAGATAAAAAACTTCTTAGTCTAAACTTAGAAACTAGAAAATCTGAAAAAAAAGCTAGAAAGGATTGGCTTCTTCAAATAGAGAATAAAAGAAGAGAAGGTCTTGGTCTAGAAATATTTTCAACCTATGAAGATTTAGATGAAAATAATAAAAAGAATGAAAATATAAATAACGATATTGATTTTAAACGAGATTATTTATTAATAGAATCTACTAATATCATCAATGATTATTTAAACTTAGATAAGAAATTGCTTGCCTCTAAAGTAGGTTAAATTATGAGAATTATATCTTTCAATATCAATAGTATTAGAGCTCGTCCACATCAACTTATCCATTTAAGAGACTCTCTTGATCCTGATGTCATTGGGCTGCAAGAGACTAAAGTAAATGATCCTGATTTTCCTTTAGATGTTATTGAAGAAATTGGTTACCATCCAGAGTATTGGGGTCAAAAAGGTCATTATGGCGTGGCTATTCTTAGCAAAGAAAAACCTATCAAAACGGTAAAAGGTTTTAAAAAAGATACTCCTGAAGATCAAAAAAGGTTTATAGAGTGTACGTTTACAACAAAGGATTCTGAAATAACAATTATGAATGGTTATTTCCCTCAAGGAGAAAATATCAATCATGAAACAAAATTCCCAAAGAAAATTAAATATTATGATGACTTAAAAAAGCACATCAAAGAACTACAAAAAACAAAAGAGAATTTAATTGTTATGGGTGATTTTAATGTAGCTCCCGAGGATACTGATATTGGAATTGGTGCTGAAAATGTAAAAAGATGGCTTCGCGATGGTAAGACGTCTTTTCAACCTCAAGAGCGAGAAATGTGGAATAGCATCAAGAACCTAGGCTTCACAGATTCGTGGAGAAAAGAAAACCCTGATGAATCATCTATTTATTCGTGGTTTGACTACAGATCAAGAATGTTTGATGACAATCCAAAAAGAGGTCTAAGGATTGATCATATTATGGTTGCAAATAACTTAACGCATGCGATATCTGGAACTGGAATCGATTATGATGCTAGAGCTATGGAGAAACCATCAGACCACTGTCCTGTCTGGGTTGATTTAGATATTTAATCATCTTTATGATGGATCAAATTGAAATCAGATCCCCAAAAACTGAATCAGAATGGAAAAAATATGATGATTTTAGATGGGAAATTTTACGAAAGCCTCTCAATATACCTCACATCCCCCTAAAAGATGATCTTGAAGATAAAAGCTATCACTTTATGGCAATAACATCATCAAACGAGATTGTGGCCTGTGGAAGATTGCATATGAATAATGATAAAGAAGCTCAAATAAGATATATGGGTGTATCTGAAAATAGAAGAAGAATGGGTTTGGGGTCATTAATTGTTGATCGATTAGAAAATCAAGCCAAGGTCCTTGGAGCGAGCAGTATTACATTAAATGCTAGAAACGTTGCCTTAAATTTCTATAAATCACAAGGATACGAAGCGATTGAACCATATCAATCTGATACAAATATACCTCATACCAGAATGGAGAAATTTTTAACCTAACTATCTTTTAGTTTTGAAAAATTTCTTTAATAAATTTGAGCTTTCATTCTGTAACAAGCCATATTTATATGATGTTTTATGATTGAACTTAATTCTTTCATATATGTTATCAATTGAAATAATGCTCCCAGTCTTAGGCTCAGGTGCCGCAAAAATAACCTCATCAATTCTTGCATCAATTATTGCTTTCGCACACATATGACATGGCTCTAAAGTTACATACATTTTTGCATTATTAAGTCTGTAATTGTTTGTATTTTTTGAAGCGTCAATAATTGCATTTATTTCAGCATGTGAAGTTACGTTGTTAGTGTGTATAACCTGATTATGGCCAGAGCCAATTACTTCATTATCTTTAACAATTATTGCACCAACGGGTACTTCATTATCATTAAATGATAGCTGAGCCTCATCTAATGCCATCTCCATAAATGACCTGTCTTGGTCAGAAAACATATTAGTAAAGCTCTATTTGAGCCAAATCAAGCTCAGCTTGAAAGTCTTTACCGTATGCTGCAAAAGCAATTGTTCTTATTTTTGAAATATTCATCTTCTTTGACATGTAGAAATTCGATTTCTTAAATGCAGAAAATGGGATTTCAACAGTTGACCATTCATCTCCTGGGGTGAATGATGCAATATACCTATCCCAAGGGAATCTACTTGATGGTGTTCTTATCCAAACGTAATAAGCGTCATTTGTACCTCTGACTTTAATCTTAATTCCACTGTATTCTTCTGCATTGAATGGAAAACGAATAACAGATTGGATAAAACCACCATTATTTGCAGTGCTAACAGTCCCCTCAAGTCTATAAAATTTTTCTTCGCCCTCTTTAACCTCATAAAAATTAACTTCAGATATTCCACCCATCACATTATCAGAAATGGCGCTCCAATTAGCTCTTTTGTCATCTAAATTATCAATAATCATAGAAAAGGTATTATTTCCAAATATTAGCAATACTAATAAGAATAAATTTTTCATTAATCTAGATTAGTACTTTTTTCAGCAGGAAACCATGGTAATTCATGAACTTGGGCATTTAAATGTGCTTTGGGTGACTCTATTACTAAAGGTGTGCCTGGTTCAACGAAATTAATATCAATGATTGCGAGGCCAATATTTTTCTTAAGTCTTGGTGAAAAAAAGCATCTAGAAAGCCTTCCAATTTTTTTATGATTTTCATCAAATACTGGCCAAAAATTTTCAGGTACCTTTTGTATTGGATCACCATCTATTTCTACTCCAACCAATTTTTCTGAGATACCCTCCGATTTTATTTTCTTTAAAGCTTCTTTACCAATGAAATCAATGTCTTGATCTAGGTCTACAAGCCTATCTAAACCAATAGTAAAAGGATTATGTTCACGACCAAAATCACTTTGGTAGGACAGTAATCCTCCTTCAATGGTTCTTATTGTATTTGGAGCGATAACAGCTCCATTGAATTCTTTTACCGCTTCATGAACTATTTCAAATAATTCATCACCCTTTTTTTCTATCCTGAAGATACAGCTCATAGCTAAGTTCACCACTCCAACCAGTTCGAGCAATGACCATAGGTATTTTATTTAAAGATGTTTCTCTAGCCTTGTAATAACCTAGATCATCATGAATACCGTTAAATAGTTTTTGGATTAATTTTCCAGCTTTTGGGCCACTAATTTGAAGAGGAGAAACGTCTGGTTCATGAATATCTACATCCATAGCAGAATTAATTGCTATACCTTGTAGCCAAAGCAAGACATCACCATCTCCAGGAGAAACCCAAAATTTATTTGGCTCAAGCCTAAGTAGACATGCATCATTTATAATCCCACCATTTTTATCAGTTAAAACAATATATTTACAATCACCGATGTCACATTTTGATAAATTCCTTGGGTTTATATATCTAATAAAGTTATAAGCATCAGGACCAGAAACTTCAACCTGTCTCTCTGCTGCAAAATCACCAAAAGTAACGTCATTTACCAAACTGTTATATTCACTTTCAGGTCCAGAAAAAGCAGTTGGCAAATACATCCTGTTATATATGGTAAATCCTGTAACTCCATACTTAATTGTTGAATCGAAATAAGGTGATTTTCTTATTCTTGATCCAATTCCAATTGACAGAGGTAACTTAGTTTCTTTCATTAGTTTTCTCCCCAGAAAAAGATATTTTAATCTCAAAATATCGGGCGCGTAAACGAATTATTGAGCAATTTAAAAAATAATATATGATAAAGATCAGGGGCAAATTATGGGAAAAAAAAGATTCTTTGATGACAGGCTTAAATACTTGTCTTTTATTCAAAATACCAGTGAAAAAAGAGCTATATCTATGGAGCTAGCACCTTATATAGCATCTATGCCAAAGAATAGAACTTTTTTAAGAATTCTTGATGCTGGAACTGGCGATGGAACTATTAAATCTAATGTTATTAAAACATTCCATAAACACCATCCCTACACTTCATTAATAATTACTGGTAAAGAAATAAGCTATGAGGATTTAAAAAATACTCTCGAAAAAATGCCAGATAGGTTTGTGGAACATCCAAACCTATTGGTAACTATGACTAATGTAAAGTTTTCTGAAC
>CACJBO010000020.1 GCA_902591665.1 uncultured SAR86 cluster bacterium | reverse complement strand
AAATCATCCCTTTCAAGCATTCTTGCAACGTTGTATTTAGAAGCAAGACCTATTAGGCCAGCAGCCCCCAACTTATTGCACCACTCTGAATTAAATCTGACCTCTGTTAACTCTTTTTTTAGTATCTTAAAAACTTGTTTTTCATAAGTTTTAGCATTTTCTTTTAGTTCTTTTTCATCAAGAGTTGGTCTAGTTTTATTTTTTCCAGAGGGATCGCCTATTTGGCCAGTAAAATCGCCAATTAGAAAAATGACTTTATGCCCTAAATCTTGAAAGTGTCTTAGTTTATTAAGTAAGACTGTATGACCAAAATGAAGATCTGGAGCAGTCGGATCAAATCCTGCTTTCACGATGAGCTGCTTTCCTGATTCTAATTTCTTTTTTAAATCAGATACGGTCAGTATCTCATCCGTTCCTCTTTTTATAATAGCTAGATCATCTTGCATATGTCTATGATAGTATTTTTCAACAATTAATAGAATGAGTAAGTTGCTACTTAATGCTATAAGATTAAAATAATCACTATGTCTTTGTCTGATAGTAAATTTATTTCTGAATCAAAATTACTTCCTGAGCTAATACAAGATACTGATTTCTTGAATAATTCCGAAATTTCTGAAAATGCTGAAAAGATAATTAATGCCTGCAGGCAAAATAAAAAAGAAAGGACTAAGCTAGATGCATTCTTAAGTGAGTATGGCCTTGATAATCAGGAGGGTGTGGCGCTGATGTGCCTCGCTGAATCAATTTTAAGAATCCCAGACAGTAAAACAAGAGATTTAATAATCTCAGAAAGATTGTCTGAAGGAAGATGGATTGAACATCTTAATAAGGCTGATAGTTTATTTGTGAATGCTTCAACATGGGGGCTTTTACTTGCAGGCAAGGTTGTTAAAACTCCTCTTGAATGGTCACAGAACCCTAATAAATTTTTGAGGTCTATCGTTTCTAAATCTGGAGAGTTTCCAATTAGAAATGCTGTCATTGCAGCTATGCATATTCTTAGTCAAGAGTTTGTTATGGGGAGAGATTTTAAAGATGTAAACAAAATACCCGACATTGAAGAATCAATCTATTCCTTTGATATGTTAGGAGAGGCAGCAAGAAATCAGGAGCAGGCAAATATTTACTATGAGTCATATGAGAATGCCATCATACAAGTGGGGAAAATTAATCTTATACAAAATAAGAATAATGGTGTTTCTATAAAAATTTCTGCCTTATGCCCAAGCTATGAGATGAGAAAATATGAAGATATTAAATTAAATCTTGTGCCCAAGCTTATTGCTCTAACTGAGCTTGGTATATCTAAGAATGTTGAAATAACTATAGATGCAGAAGAACAAGATAGGCTAAGTATAAGCCTTGAAATAATTAAAATCATGGCAGAGTCAAATAAAATCAAAGATTGGCCTGGTTTTGGAATTGCATTGCAAGCGTATGGCAAGAGATCATTGAATGCAGTTGAATGGGTAAAAGATTTAATTAATAACAGAGCTCCAATGCACTTAAGGCTTGTTAAAGGAGCGTATTGGGATTATGAAATCAAACATGCTCAAGTATCTGGATATCAGGACTATCCAGTTTTTACAAAAAAATCTATCACAGATTTGTCTTATTTGGCTTGTGCTAAAAAAATTTTTGAGATTGAATCAATTTACCCAAAATTTGCTACTCACAATGCTCATACATTATCAGCAATAAGTTACTTAGGTAGAAATAAAAATTATGAGTTTCAAAGACTGTTTGGTATGGGCGAGCTTTTGTATAAATGTGCAGAGAAAGTTCTAGACAACAAGCAGCCTACATCTATATATGCTCCAATTGGAAAATATAAGGATTTGCTGCCCTATCTTGTAAGAAGACTTCTTGAAAATGGAGCTAATAGCTCTTTTATCAATAGGCTTCTCGATCCGGAGACTGATGCTGCATGGCTGGCATCTGGGCCTCACAAAAAAATTGAAAATGAAAGGAAAGATATCCCCCTTCCATGTAACATATTCAGCAATAGAAATAATTCAAGAGGTATAGATATATCTGAGATGGATAATCTAGAAACTATAAGAACAGAAATAAGTAAATACAAAAATAAATCTATTGATGCTGTTTCCATTTATAAGAATAGAAATGCAGATGGAGCAAAGAATCATGATGTTTTATCACTCGCAAATGGTAACAAAATTGGAACAGTAACATTTGACGATCCTGGGCACCTTAAAAAATCACTTGAGACTGAGAATAGTGTAAATTGGGCTAAGCTTGGTGTTAATGAGAGAGCTAAAATATTAGTATCAATATCTGATGACCTAGAATCAAGTCCTTACCAGCTAATTTATTATCTGATGAATGAAGCTGGCAAAACTATACAAAATGCTATCGATGAAATTAGAGAAGCTGTAGATTTTTTAAGATATTACTCAAACCAAATGATTGATATTGAAGAAACAGATCAGAAACTTGAGGGGCCCACTGGAGAAGAAAATATTCTTACATACGGAGCAAAAGGCCACTTTATTTGCATTAGTCCTTGGAACTTTCCTGTTGCAATCCTCATTGGTCAAATTAGTGCTGCCTTGATAACTGGCAATAAAGTTACCGTGAAGCCATCTGAACATACATCAATATTAGGCTATATAGTAGCCTCTACTTTCCATAAAAACGGTGTACCAACTGATGCTTTAGAATTAGTTTTAGGTGATGGACTTTATGGGGACATCTTATCAAAATTAAACAATATTAATGGTGTTGCCTTCACAGGATCTCTACCAACAGCAAAAAAAATTCAAAATAATTTAAATGAAAATCACAAGGAAATCATACCTCTTATTGCGGAAACAGGTGGCGTAAATGCAATGATTGTTGATTCGAGTGCTCTTCTTGAACAAGCAACTGATGATATTGTGCGATCAGCATTTGATAGCTCAGGTCAAAGATGTTCAGCCCTAAGAGTCTTGTGTATTCAAGATGATATTTATCATGATTTATTAGAGATGGTCAAAGGCAATATGCAGGAATTAAAAATTGGCAATCCTGAAGAATTGGATACTGATATTGGCCCCATAATTAATAAGACTGCCAAAAATAAACTTAATGCTTATATAAAAAATAAATCTGATGCTGGCTTCCAAGTCTATCAGTCTAGTACAAAAATAATTGATCAATATATTTCACCAACAATAATTGAGATAAATACATTAAGCGACTTAGATGAAGAACAGTTTGGGCCAATACTTCATGTATTGAAATTTAAATCATCAGAGATTGATGATTTAATTAAAGATATAAATAATACCGGTTATGGCCTAACCATGGGTATCCATACAAGAATTGAATCTAGGGCAGACTTATTCAGCCAAGATTGTAATATAGGTAATGTATATATAAACAGAGATATTGTTGGTGCGGTTGTTGGGTCTCAGCCTTTTGGTGGCCGCGGTTTGTCTGGAAGCGGTTATAAAGCCGGAGGGCCAAATTATTTAATACAGTTTTTAAATGAAAAGGTTGTATCTAAGAATTCGGTGGCCTTTGGTGGCAACGCAGAATTACTTAATATTCAAGAAGACTAATGGTTGGTTTTAAAAAAGTTCCTACAAAGGCTGTTTTATTAACTTTTTTAATATCAATTTTTCTTATCCTGTTATTGTATGTTGATTTTTCAACCGATGAATCTCTTCCTTTAGAAATCATTGAAACAAGTGAAAGCTTTGAAGACACAGCTTCTGAAGTCTTAAGTTATCAAATTCATGAGGTTAAGGATGGAGAAAATTTATCAATCATTTTTGAAGATTTTAAGGTCCCTTTAAATACTGCATATAGAATTTTTAGATTAGATGAAAAAAAACTTCTTTCTAATATAAGGCCTGGCGACAAAATGAGGTTTACATATCTTGGTGAGGAAATAACTTCTATTGAGATTGGTAAAGATCGAATCAATTCATTATTAATTGACTTAGATGGTGGTATATCCATAAAAGAGATAAGCAAAGAAATTGAATTAATTCAATCTTTTAAAAGCGGTACTATTAGAACTTCTTTTTATGAAGCTGCTTTAGATGCAGATATTCCAGATAGCATCATAATGGATTTTGCATATATTTTTGGATGGGATGTAGATTTTGTATTTGATATAAGAGAGGGTGATTCATTTTTCTTGATATATGAAACATCATTCTCAGACGGAGAAAAGATTAAAAACGGGGATATAGTTGTTGCCAAATTTATCAATAATGGAAAGGTCTATAAAGCTAATAGATTTTTTACAGATATCAATAAAAAAGAGTTCTTTGATGATGCAGGAAATAACTTACAGAAGGCTTTTTTAAGGGCTCCCCTTGATTTTGCATATATAAGTTCCCATTTTAATCCCAATAGAATGCATCCAGTTCTGCATAAAATAAGAGCTCACAACGGCACTGATTATGCAGCCCAAAGAGGTTCGCCAGTGAGAACAACTGGAAACGGAACAATAAAATATGCGGGCAGAAGAAATGGATGTGGTAATGAAATTGTTATTCAACATACAAATGACTATTCGACAAGATATTGCCATCTAGACAAATTTCATTCTGGTATAAAAAAAGGTAAAAAAGTTTCTCAGGGTGAAACTATTGGGTACGTTGGAAGTACCGGTCTTGCTACAGGACCCCATCTCCATTATGAATTCAAAATAGGAAATAAGCATATTGATCCAGTAAAACTTAAATTGCCTTCAGCGGAGCCAATAAGCAAAAATCTAAAGCCTGATTTTGATACACTAATCAGAAACAACATAATAATGTTAGAAAAACTTGAATCTTTATACCCTAATGAATAGTAATAAGAATATATATATCGGAGCAATGTCAGGCACAAGTCATGATGCGATCGATGTTTCCATTACAGAGATTGAAAAGGATATCACCTTAAAATCTTTTTTCTCAAAACGAATACCAAACTCAGTAAGAATGAGAATAAAAAATATAATGGAATCAGATTCAACCACTTTAATTGAGTTAGGCCAATTAAATAAAAAAATTGGGCATTTGTTTGCCCAAGCCATTAACGAATCTATCAAAAAAGCAAAATTAAAGAAAAACAGAATTAACTGTGTTGCAATATCAGGTCAGACCATAAGACATGAGGTTTCTAATACAAATCCATTCTCTATGCAGATTGGTGATCCTAATATCATTTCTAATAATACAGGCCTAACTGTTATTAGTGATTTCAGAAACATGCATATTTCTCTTGGTGGAGAAGGTGCCCCTCTTGTTCCTGAATTCCATAATGAACTATTCTATGAAGCTAGAAAATCTAAAATAATCCTGAACATAGGAGGAATTGCAAATTACTCTTATATTAAAAACAAAAACTATCTCTGGGGATCAGATGTCGGTCCAGGCAATGCCCTCATGGATGCCTACTGCCAAAATTATTTAAATAAACCTTATGATAAAGATGGAAGGATAGCGTCAAAAGGAAAGGTCAATACAAAAGAACTTAATAAACTTTTATCACATAAATTTTTTAAGCAAAAATTTCCAAAAAGTACTGGCAAAGAATTGTTTAACTTGCACATGCTTTCTAATAAATTTTTAAAAGA
>CACJBO010000019.1 GCA_902591665.1 uncultured SAR86 cluster bacterium | reverse complement strand
GACATCCTGAAGTTGAAGGAACTATGGGAAGACACATCAATAAGGAATTAAGTAATATTTATTTAGTTCAAGATGAGAGTGAAGCTTTAAAGATTAATGTTTCTCAACCAGATAATTTAGCACTTGTTACTCAAACAACCCTAAGCGTTGATGATACCAAATCTATTATTGGAATCTTAAAAGAAAGATTCCCAAATATAAAAGTACCAAAAAAGGATGATATTTGTTATGCAACGCAAAATAGACAAGATGCAGTGAAGCAATTAGCTCTAGAATCTGACTATATGATTGTTGTGGGGTCAAAAAATAGCTCAAACTCAAATAGATTAAAGGAACTAGCAGAAAAATGTGGATGTAAGTCAGTTCTAATCGATGGTTTTGAAGATCTTAATTTATCTGAATTAGATGGATGTAATAGAATTTCAATCACAGCCGGAGCTTCTGCACCTGAAGAAAGAGTGCAAGAAATTGCTAATGAATTACAAAAATATACTGGGGCATTAATTAATGAAAGCGGAGAAGATAAAGAGAATATTTTCTTTAAGCTGCCTCCCTTATTAAGATAAATGGAAATTAAAAATCATATTCTTCAAGATATTAAGTTTTTAAAATCCCCAAATTTTAATGAAAGACCGATTAATATTGAAATTAATTTATTGGTTATTCATTCTATAAGCCTTCCTCCAAAAAAATATAACACTGATCACATTGAAAAATTCTTTATGAATGAACTGGATTGTAGATTAGATGATTTTTATAAAGAAATAGATGGTTTAAAAGTTTCTTCTCACGTATTAATAAAAAGGACTGGAGAAATAATACAGTTTGTACCTTTTAACAAAAGAGCCTGGCATGCAGGTGTATCCATATATAAAGGAAGAGATGACTGCAATGATTTTTCAATAGGCATAGAGCTTGAAGGGTCTGAAGATGATATTTTTGAGGATATTCAGTACGAAAAATTATCTCAAATTACAGAGACACTATTGCAAGAGTATACTGGTATTAGTAAGGAAGATATAAAAGGTCATTCGGACATAGCTCCTGGTCGTAAAACAGATCCAGGAATTTTGTTTGATTGGGATAGGTATTTAAGCAATGTATAACTTAAGGAAAATGTTTGTGATGCTTTCATTGGGCTTTGGTTCTGGATTGCCATACATACTTCTTATCAGCACCACAACAGCTTGGTTAAGAGACGCAGGTGTAGAATTAAGTCTTATAGGATTTTTTGCGTGGATAACATTTTCCTACACAATAAAGTTTATATGGGCTCCACTAGTAGATAGATTTTCAGTTCCATATTTTGCTAGATATGGCCATAGAAAGAGTTGGATAGCATTAATGCAAATAATAATAATCAGTGCTTTATTATTGTTATCAAATATTGATCCTATCCAAAGTTTTTTATTTTTTTGTATAGTTGCTGGATTAATTGCTTTTGCAGGCTCTTTTCAAGACATTGCAATAGATGCCTTCAGAATAGAATATGCTCATATCAGCGATCAAGGTAACTTAGCGGCCGCTTATCAACTTGGTTATAGATTAGCAATAATAGCTGCAACTTCATTAGCCTTAATTTTTGCTGACTCGAATGGCTGGTCTATGACTTATAAGTTACTGGCAGCGCTTATGTGCTTTGGTTTTCTTGGGGTTGTATTTTCAAGCGAAAATAGAAATCCTGAACTGGGAAAACTCAATTTTTCTAATTCAATTTACGAGCCATTAAAAGATTTCTTTACTCGCTTTAAATTTTTTATGGCATCAATCTTGTTACTTATAGTCGCTACATATAGATTAACAGACATAGTTATGGGCCCCATGGCAACTCCTTTTTATATAGATATGGGGTTTACCCTAACTGAGATAGGTGCTGTAGTTAAAGTTGTAGCATTAATAGCATCAATTGTTGGTATTTTTGTTGGCGGTTTATTAATTAAAAGAATAAAAATTTTTAGATCACTTTTAATTGGCGCATTTTTGGTGATGATTACAAATGTCCTATTTGCATACGTTGCAATTACAGAAAAAAATATAATTTCTTTAGCATCTATTGTCGCGATGGATAGTCTTGCTGCTGGTATTGTTGGAACCGTAAATATTGCATTTTTAACAAGCTTAGTATCAAAAAAATATACAGCTTTTCAGTATGCTCTGCTTACAGGCTTTATGACTTTGCCTGGGTTTGCGTTAAAAGGCCTATCGGGTGTTTGGGTCGAGTTTTTTCAAACATGGTTTGGTTTTGCGCTGGGATGGATGAGTTTTTATATAGTTACTTCATTGCTAACAATTCCATCAATACTATTGTTGTATTTTAATAGAGCTTTTATGCAGAAACATGAAAAGACTTTATAGACTAATATTTTTCTTAAGTTTACTAATTGTATTTTATTTAAGCATAGTACCAGCTGCTGCTATTCCAAACATAGCGGCTCTAGATTTTCTAAGCGATAAACTGATACATGGTCTAATATTTTTGTTTCTATCTTTTGCTGGCCTCAAATGCCATTTTAGTATTTCTAAAATATTTTTATTAACTATGATATTTAGTTTTGGCCTTACGATTGAGGTAATTCATTATTTCCATCCTTATAGATATTTTGAAATAGCTGACTTAATTGCAAATCTAATTGGAATTATAGCTGCCTTAGTAATTTTTAATAAAAAATTCATATAAGGTATTGATTTCTTTTATTTAGACCATAACTAGTGTGTTAGTTAAGAAACTAACATAAAATTCATTAATTATTTTAATAGGAGATAAAAATGAAATTAAGACCTTTGCATGACAAGGTACTAGTTAAAAGAACTGAGGAAGAGGAAACTTCATCCGGAGGTATTATTCTTTCAGGATCTGCTAAAGAAAAACCTTCACAAGGTGAAGTAATATCAGTTGGGCCTGGAAAGAAAAATGATTCAGGAGATGTTGTTCCAGTATATGTTAAAGCTGGTGATACTGTTCTTTTTGGTCAGTATGCTGGTAACGAAGTTAAAGTTGATGGCGAAGAATATCTAATCATGAGTGAGAGTGATATTTTCGGCGTTATTGAATAATTAATTAATATAAATACTAAGGGAGATTAATAATGTCAGCTAAAGACGTAAAATTTGGAGATAGCGCAAGAAGTCAAATGCTTCAAGGTGTAAATACACTTGCAGATGCGGTTAAGGTAACACTTGGGCCAAAAGGAAGAAATGTTGTTTTGGATAAATCTTTTGGAGCACCTACGGTTACTAAAGATGGTGTATCAGTTGCTAAAGAAATTGAGCTTGAAAATAAGTTCGAAAATATGGGCGCTCAAATGATTAAACAAGTTGCTTCACAAACTAACGATGAAGCAGGTGATGGAACAACTACAGCTACTGTATTAGCTCAATCAATTGTTAATGAAGGTAACAAAGCTGTTGCCGCAGGAATGAATCCAATGGATTTAAAAAGAGGAATTGATAAAGCAGTTGCAGCTGCTGTTGAGCATGTTAAGGGATTAAGTGTTCCTTGTGCTGACAGCACAGCTATTGCACAAGTTGGAACTATTTCAGCTAATGGAGATCATGCTGTTGGTGAAATCATTGCTGAAGCAATGGAAAAAGTTGGTAAAGAAGGTGTTATCACTGTTGAAGAGGGAAGTGGTATCGAAAATGAATTAGATGTTGTTGAAGGTATGCAATTTGATAGAGGTTATCTATCTCCATACTTTGTAACAAATCAAGATAATATGACTGTTGAACTAGACAGCCCATTAATTCTTCTTTTTGATAAAAAAATCTCTAACATTAGAGACTTATTACCTTTATTAGAATCTGTAGCAAAAGCTGGAAAGCCACTTTTAATAATTGCAGAAGATATTGAGGGTGAGGCATTAGCAACATTAGTTGTGAATAATTTAAGAGGTATTGTTAAAGCAGCAGCATGTAAAGCACCTGGATTTGGTGACAGAAGAAAAGCCATGCTAGAAGATATCGCTATTCTTACTGGCGGTACTGTTATTTCTGAAGAAGTTGGCCTTTCGTTAGAGGGAGCTACAATTGAAGATTTAGGAACTGCAAAAAGAGTTGTTTTAAACAAAGATAATGCAACAGTTATCGATGGAGCTGGAGATGAAAAAGATATCGCAGCTAGAGTTAATCAAATTCGAGCTCAAATAGAAGATACTTCATCTGATTATGATAAAGAAAAGCTGCAAGAAAGAGTTGCTAAACTCGCTGGTGGTGTTGCTGTCATTAAAGTTGGTGCAGGATCTGAAGTAGAAATGAAAGAGAAAAAAGCTAGAGTGGAAGATGCTTTACACTCAACTAGAGCTGCTGTTGAAGAGGGTGTAGTGCCTGGCGGTGGTTCTGCTTTAATCAGATGCTTAGAAGCAGTTGAAAAAGTTACTGGTGATAATGATGATCAAAACGTTGGTGTCAATATTGCAAGAAAAGCTTTTGAAGCACCTCTTAGACAAATCGTTTCAAACGCTGGTGAAGAATCATCTGTAATTCTTGCCAACGTAAAAGATGGAAAAGGCTCTTATGGGTTTAATGCATCTACTGGTGAATATGGTGACATGATTGAAATGGGTATTCTTGACCCCGCAAAGGTAACAAGAACTGCTATTCAAGCTGCTGGTTCAGTGGCAGGAATGATGATCACTACTGAAGCGATGGTAACTGATATTCCTAAAGAAGATGCTCCTATGCCTCCAATGCCTGATATGGGCGGTATGGGTGGTATGGGCGGAATGATGTAATCATTTAATGTTCATTATCAAATGGGGCTTTATGGCCCCATTTTTATTAGATTTAAAGTAAAATTTAACTTAATATAAGCTAAAGCATATTTATAAGGAGAGACATGGATATTTTAACTGATCAAGCTTTTTTTAGATCCTTTCATATTTTATTTGGTATAGCCTGGATAGGCTTACTTTATTACTTTAACTTTGTTCAAGGCGAGTATGTAAAAGTTGCTGATCCAGATGCAAAAGCTGATGTATTTAAAAAACTTGCACCCAACGCATTGTGGTGGTTTAGATGGGCTGCATTATTTACTTTTTTAACCGGAGTTATTTTGCTTCATCAAATATCTGTAAGAATAGGGACTGAAATTATCTTAGGCGCAACAATGGGCACTCTTATGATGCTTAATGTTTGGGGCATTATTTGGAGAAATCAAAAGATTGTTTTAGGTATGAAAGAGGGTGATGCTGCTGTTGCTGGAGCAAAGGCAGGACTTGCATCTAGAACTAATACACTTTTTTCAGTACCAATGCTCATGTACATGGTTTATTCAGTTCATGGTGGTGGAGTAGATATCAGCATGAATGCTGTATTGGTTGGACTAGCAATTATTTTTGCAATAGAAGCTAATGCAATTTGGGGAAAAATGATACCTGCAATCACCTCTGTAAGAGCAGTAATAACATCTTCATTTGTACTTGCTGTTGTTATGAAAATTATTACAGATTTTATGTAAATTTATGATTAAATTTGTAACGGGGGAGCTTTAGCTCCCCTTTATTTTTAAATACTTTCTAAAATAGAATAAAATCATATAGAATTACCACAAAAATACAGGAAATTACATGGACAAAAAGCCAAGCGAAACTGAAGTACTCGAAGCAGTAAGAAAGCTTATTTTATGGGCAGGAGATGATCCTGAAAGAGAAGGTTTAATTGAAACACCTATAAGAGTAGCTAAAGCATATAAAGAATTCTTTTCAGGCTATCACGAAGATCCATATGAAATCTTAAATAAAACCTTTGAAGAAGTTGAGGGTTATGATGATGCTGTTATTGTAAGAGATATAAGAGTTGAATCTCATTGCGAGCACCACATGGTCCCAATTATAGGTGTAGCTCACGTCGGCTATATACCAAACAACAGAGTGGTTGGAATAAGTAAATTAGCAAGGCTTGTAGACGTGTTTGGTAAAAGGTTGCAAACTCAAGAAACTATGACAGCTCAAATTGCAGATACAATTAATGATGTTCTTCAACCAAAAGGTGTTGCAGTTGTAATTGATGCTAGTCATGGGTGTATGAGCACTAGGGGCATCCATAAAACTGAATCAAGTACTATTACTTCAAGAATGCTAGGTATATTCAGAGAAGATAATAAAGCTAGAGAGGAATTCATTAATTTAATTAATTCGCCTAAGAAATTTTAAATGAACTCTAACAAGATACTGCTATCAAGTATCAGTCCATCAGCACCCATAATTCTAGCTTCAGGCTCTGAGAGTAGAAGAGTTATGCTTGAAGATGCGGGTTTAGATTTTAAAGTTTCTTCTTCTGATGTTGATGAGGATATTCTTAAACAACAAATGATAGGATCGCCCTTTGAGGAGCAAGTTGTGAAGTTAGCATCAGCTAAAGCTGAAGAAGTAAGCACTAAGAATCAAGATCATATTGTCATTGGGGGCGATCAAATGTGTGTTTGCAACAACACAATCTTTGATAAGCCAGGCTCTATTGAAAAAGCTATAAGCAATCTGCAAGTTTTATCTGGAACAACTCATTATCAATATAGTGGTGTTTGTATTTTTAAAAACGGTGAATCATTATGGGAGTATTATGAAGCTGTCGAAATGAATATGCATAAATTGTCAGATGAAGAAATCATTAATTATGTAAAATTAGAAAATCCTATTCATGCAGCTGGTGCATATAAATTTGAATCTTTAGGATGTAACTTATTCTCATCTGTGAATGGTTCCTCATATACAATAAGAGGAATGCCGTTGTTGCCCTTGCTTAGCAAATTAAGGGAAATGGGCTTAATAAATCTAGAACAATCTATTAATTAAATGAAAATTTTTAATACTCATTCTGGAAAAAAAGAGGACTTTATTCCTATAAATCCAGAGCATATCAAAATCTATGCCTGTGGCCCAACTGTCTACAACTATGCTCATATCGGAAATGCAAGAATGGCAGTTGTTTTTGATACTTTGGTGAGAGTTTTAAGAGATGTCTACCCAAAAGTTACTTATGTCTCAAATATTACCGACATTGATGACAAAATTATTGATGCTGCAAATGAGCTAAAAGTTCCAATAGAAGAGATAACTAATAAATATACAAATATTTATAACGAAGATATGTCAAAGCTTTTAGTGATGGCTCCAGATATCCAACCAAAAGCTACTGAGTATATCCCAGAGATGATAGCTCTTATTAATGATTTAATAGATAAAAATCATGCATACGAAAAAGAAGGACATGTTTTATTTCATGTGCCATCGTATGAAAATTATGGAAGCCTTTCAAAAAGAAATCGTGAAGAACAGATTGCCGGAAGTAGGGTTGAAATTGCACCATTTAAAAAGGATCCAGCTGATTTTGTTTTGTGGAAGCCAAGCAATGACAAACAACCAGGCTGGGACTCACCGTGGGGATATGGAAGGCCTGGCTGGCATACAGAATGTTCTGCAATGTCTGAAAAAACATTAGGGCTTCCTTTTGATATTCATGGTGGCGGAAGAGATCTTACATTTCCTCATCATGAAAATGAGATTGCTCAAAGCTGTTGCTCATCTGCTGATATTAATAATCCAAATTCATATGTAAATTATTGGATGCATAATGGTTTTGTAACAGTAAACGGCGAAAAAATGTCCAAATCTCTAGGTAACATTTCTTTGGTTAAAGATT
>CACJBO010000018.1 GCA_902591665.1 uncultured SAR86 cluster bacterium | reverse complement strand
ATGGGTAAAAAGTACTACTTAGCCTCATCTAAAGAACAAAGGGCTGAATTTGTTGTGATTTTTAAAGATTCTCTTTTGGATACATATGCTGAAACTTTAGCTCAGTGGGAAAATCAAACAATCACTACGATTTTTCCAAAAAACATGGAAATTCAAACTAACAATTTGAAAAGTATTGAGGTACAACAAACTCTTAATACAGGTAGTAGCAAATATCCAATTTCTTATAAGCTCAGAAAAAATAAAGATAACAGCTGGTCAATAGTGAACATAATTGTAAATGGTGTAAATTTAGGACTAACATTTAGGAATCAGTTTCAAGCCCTAGCAATAAAAAATAATGGAAATATAGAATCTACACTTAATGGATGGGTGTCTGATGCAGGAGATGCAGGAATAAGTGGATAAAGAACTAATAAAAGAAATCATCTCTTCAGCAATCCCAAACTCTAAATGTTTTTTTGAGGGAGATTCTTGTAATCTAAAACTGATGGTCATATCAAGTTCTTTTAATAGAATTTCTTTAATAGAACAACACAAGATGGTTTTAAGTCCTCTGAAAGAACATTTTGAATCAGGTACACTGCATGCCCTTAGCATAGAAACAAAAACAAATTAAATGGAAAAGCTATTAATAAAAGGAGGCGCCTCATTAAAAGGGGAGATAAGTTGTTCGGGTGCAAAGAATGCAGCACTGCCAATGATTGCTGCAACAATATTATCGGATGAAGATATTATTTTAAAAAACTTACCATATCTTCAAGACATTACAACTATGTTTGAATTATTGGGCTCTATGGGTGCTGATATTCTCTTAAATGAAAATATGGATTTCACTATTGCTACAAATAATCTAAAGGAAAAAGAAGCCAGATATGAATTAGTCAAAACCATGAGAGCATCAATTCTTGTTTTAGGGCCATTAGTTGCAAAATACGGTGAGGCTAAAATTGCATTGCCTGGTGGCTGTGCTATCGGTAGCAGACCAGTTAATTATCATTTAGATGCTTTAGAGCAACTTGGTGCAACTATAACTCTTAAAAATGGTTATATTGAAGCGAGTGCAAAAAAACTAATTGGATCAAAGATTAAATTTGATGGCATTACAGTTACCGGGACAGAAAATATAATGATGGCAGCTTGTTTGGCTGAAGGCACAACAACCTTAACCAATGTAGCTAAAGAACCTGAAATTATTGATTTAGCAGAATTTTTGAACAAAATGGGTGCAAAAATATCTGGAGCAGGTTCTGATCAAATAACTATAGAAGGTGTTGAGAGATTATATGGAACGGAACATAGTATCCCGGCTGATAGAATTGAAGCTGGAACATATCTAGTTGCTGCTGCTGTTACAAATGGTGAAATAAAGATCAATGGTATTAACCCAAATAGGTTGATAAAAGTATTAGATAAATTAATTGAAACAGGAGCTAAAGTTGAAACTAGTGAAGATTCAATTTCATTGATCATGAATAAAGATAAGCCTAAACCTGTTGATATTACTACAGCACCTTTTCCTGAATTTCCAACAGATATGCAGGCTCAATTTTCAGTTATAAATGCATTAGCAAATGGTGTTTCAAATATTTATGAAACTGTTTTTGAGAATAGGTTTATGCATGTTCAAGAATTAAATAGAATGGGTTGTAATATTCAAATTAATGGCAATCAGGCCATTATTGAAGGCGTTGATTCATTATATGGCGCAGAAGTTATGGCAACAGATTTAAGAGCTTCTGCGAGTTTAATTTTAGCAGGGTTATGTGCCAAAGGAGAAACAAAAGTAGATCGTATTTATCACATTGATAGGGGGTACGAACGCATAGAAGAAAAACTAAATTACTTAGGCGCAAATATTATTAGATTACCGAGTTAATTCTTTTATTTCAGATGATTCGATTTCAATTGATTTAAAAGTATTATTACTTGAAATAATTTCAAAACTTATATTATTTCCAAGGCCGGCAAACTTTAGAGAAGAAGTTAAATTTTTCCAACTCCCTTCATTATTATTAATTCGAATAATTACATCATTAACAGTTGCACCTTTCTCATACAAAGGTCCAACCGAATCAATTTCAACAATTCTTAATCCGTTTATTAAATTATTATTTAATCTTAACCTTATGGGCGCTACTCTAAAATTACCTATCCAACCAGATCTAATTTCACCGTACTGAATTATTTCAGATGCTATTTGAACAATATTATTGGACGGAATTGCAAACCCCAATCCTTGATAAGCTCCAGTACGTGAAAAAATCTTTGTATTTATACCTATCAAATTACCATTTTCGTTAATTAAAGCACCACCTGAATTACCTGGATTTATCGCTGCATCAGTCTGTATTAGTTCAAGGTATGGATTTCCATAATCTCTTCCAGTGGCGCTTATAATCCCACTAGAAACAGAAATTCCAATACCATATGGATTTCCTATCGCTAAAACTTTATCTCCAATCTTTAGGTCATCACTATTAGAAACATTGATAGGTTTTAGCACGCTATTTGAGTTAATTTTAAGAACTGCTATATCAGCATTTACATCTGCACCAATTAGATTTGCATCAATCTCTTCACCGGTATGAAGCTTTACTTTAATTAACTTATTCCCAGAAATAATATGTGTATTTGTAACAATATAACCATCTTCTGAAAAAATAACTCCAGAACCAATACTGTTATTTGCATAGGATCGGTTCCCACCATAGGTATATACACTTACAACTGACTCAATAGAATTATTGGTTGCAGATATAAATTTATTTTCATTTTTAGAAAAAAAAGCCCATGATAAAAATATAGTTATTGAAATAACTAATAAATAGTTTATTTTAGTTCTCTGTACAAATTTCATAATATTAATATTCAATGCTTCAAAATATCATCGATAATTTAAAAAACCAAGGCATTGAACCTGATTTAGCTCAATTAAATCTTATAGAAGAATTAAATAACACCTCTCCAAAAAACAATACGTTTATTAATAAAATTAAAAAAAATAAACCATCATTCAAAAGTTTTTATGTGTGGGGTGATGTTGGAAGGGGTAAAACAGTAATACTAAAGTCTTTCATAAAAAATCTTGATCTAAAAGTAATAGATTTTCATTATATTGATTTCATGCAAAGTATTCATAATGAATTATCATCTTTGTCAGGTAAAAAAAATCCGCTTGATCATATAGCTAAATCCTTAAGCAAAAAAAGTGAAGTCATATTCATTGATGAATTTCAGGTTGAAGATATTGCAGATGCAATGATAGTTGGGAATTTATTGAACCAGTTGATTGAAAGAAATGTATTTGTATACATCACATCTAATGCTCATCCAAATGAACTCTATAAAGATGGTCTGCAAAGAAAAAAATTTCAAGATTCCATGAAACTATTTCAGAAACATGCCAGGGTTTATGAATTAGATGGAGATAAAGATTACAGAACAAGAAATATTGTGAACTTCAATAACAATACAAAAAATAAATCATATAAAGATACTGAAATAGCGTCTTTGATAGAAACTAATTATCAGAATGTTGACTTTAAAATTAAAACATTTCAAATAAATGATAGAGTTTTCAGTTGCAAAGCGAAGTGCAATAATTTTTTATGGCTTTCTTTTAATAATTTTTTTAGTGAGCCTAATGGCAATAAAGATTTTATAAAAATTTCTGAAAATGTTGATTGGATATTTATAAGTGAATTTAGACATTGTGATGATGAGACAGCTGACATTATGCGAAGATTTATATCATTTATAGATATTTGTTATCGAGATCAAACAAAAGTTAAATTCTTTTTTAATGATATTGATTATGAAAATTTGTATAGTGGCGTAAAGTTAAAAATACTCTGGGAAAGATGCTGTAGTAGATTAATTGAAATGCAAACAAAAGAGTATTTAATTTAAATATTTCTTCACTAAAATATTGCTAATTTTTGCGCTAAACATTAAGATTCGCATCTTATAAAAATATGATTATGAAAACATTCTCGTTAAAGAAAGAAAATATCGAAAGACAATGGTATGTAGTAGATGCTTCAGATAAAGTTTTAGGAAGATTGTCTACTAAAATTGCTGATAGAATTCGAGGTAAAGATAAACCAACTTTTACTCCACATACTGACGGTGGTGATTACGTTATTGTCATTAATGCAGAAAAGATAAAGGTCACAGGAGCAAAATATACTGATAAAAAGTATTACACTCATTCTTTATATCCTGGAGGACTCAAAACTAAAACTTTTAGAGAAATGAATGATAAGTTTCCTGAAAGAATTATTGAAGAAGCTGTTAAAGGTATGTTGCCAAAAAATAAACTTGGTAAATCTATGATTAAAAAATTAAAAGTATTTAGTGGCCCTAATCATGATCATGAATCACAACAGCCAATTGAATGGAATCCAACTATATGACAACTGAAACACATTACGCTACGGGCAGAAGAAAAACATCTTCTGCAAGAATTTATCTTTCATCTGGAAAAGGTAATATTAAAGTTAATGATAGAGATTTAGATGTGTATTTTGGTCGTAAGGTTGCGCAAATGTTAGTAATGCAACCATTAGAAATTACCGAACTAACAGACAAGGTTGATATCAATATCAAAGTTAAAGGCGGCGGTAGTTTTGGTCAGGCAGGAGCAATCAGACATGGTATTTCTAGGGCTCTTATTTCTTATGATGAAGAACTAAGACCGCAACTAAAGAGTGCAGGCTTGCTTACTAGAGATCCTAGAAAAGTTGAAAGAAAGAAACCTGGTCAAGTTAAGGCAAGAAAAAGTAAGCAGTTTTCAAAACGTTAATTTTTTTCAAATTTTTTCTTATAAATTAGTGGTATAATTCGCTGGTTTTTTTATTACTAAAGTCAAAGCACACAAAGGTCTAATGCAAGAAAAAGACAATACTAGAAGAAAGGTTTTAATAGGTTTAACAAGTGCAGTTGGTTTATCAGGCATTCCTTTTGCAGCTACTCCATTTATCGCTGCTTGGAATCCAAGCGCTAAAGCAAAAGCAGCTGGAGCATCTGTTAAATTAGATGTATCTAAGATGCAATATGGACAACAAATTCAAGTAGCATGGAGGAAGCAGCCGGTATTTGTTGTTCGCCATACTAAAGAAAGTTTAGAAAATATTGATTCAGCTTTACCTAAATTGGCTGATCCAAATTCTGACCAAATTGAAGAGCCATACAAAGGTCAGAATCCAACTAGATCAAAAAGTAGTGAATATACAGTTATGGTTGGAGTTTGCACACATTTAGGATGTTCTCCTAAATACCATCCTGAAGTAGAGCCAAAGCCATGGGATGCTTCTTGGGCTGGTGGTTTCTTTTGTCCTTGTCATGGATCGATGTTTGATATGGTTGGAAGAGTCTATAAAGGTGTTCCTGCACCAACCAATCTTCCAGTACCTCCTCACTTTTTTGATGGTTCAATTTTAACAATCGGTGAAGACGGAGGAACAGCTTAATGAGCGAAATGGTTGGAAAATTATTTGGTTGGGTTAATAGCAGACTACCTGTATCTAATACATTTGAAAGACACTTATCAAAGCATCCAGTTCCTTCAAAAGTTAACTTTTGGTACCTGTTTGGAGCATTGGCATCTGTCGTACTAATTATCCAAATTGTTTCTGGAATATGGTTAATAATGCCTTATTCAAATACTGAAGAAGAAGCATTTGCGTCAATAGAATATATTATGCGTGATGTTGATTATGGCTGGGTTATAAGATACATGCACACTACAGGTGCATCAATGTTTTTTGCTGTCGTGTACCTCCACATGTTTAGAGGTTTGTTGTATGGCTCATACCAAAAACCCAAAGAGTTAGTTTGGATTTTTGGATGCACAATATATCTAGCAATGATGGCAGAAGGATTTCTAGGATATGTTCTACCCTATGGTCAAATGTCATATTGGGGTGCTCAGGTTATTATTTCATTGTTTGGAGCTATACCATATATAGGAGAATCTCTAGAATTATGGATTAGAGGTGACTACTACATTTCTGGCATTACAGTATCTAGATTCTTTGCTCTGCATGTTGTTGCACTCCCTTTAGTTCTTATAGCTTTAGTTTTTTTACATCTAGTAGCATTACATGAAGTTGGAGCAGGTAATCCTGAGGGTGTTGATATTGAAGAACATCTAGATGATGATGGTGTTCCGTTAGATAGTGTTCCTTTCTTTCCATACAAAGTCTTAAATGCATTAGTTGGTATTGGTGTTTTTATGACAGTATTTGCAATCATTATGTTCTTCTTCCCTGAAGGAGGCGGTTACTTTATTGAGATGGCAAACTTTGAAGAAGCTAATCCGCTAGTAACTCCGGAACATATTGCTCCAGTTTGGTATTACTCTCCATATTATGCAATGTTAAGAGCTGTTCCAGATAAATTAGGCGGATTGATTGTCATGGGATCAGCAGTTGCAATTTTATTTGTAGTGCCATGGTTGGATAAAAGCAAAGTTGCATCAATCAGATATAAAGGCATATACAGCAAAGTAGCTTTAGCTTTATTTGGCATTAGCTTTATAACTCTAGGATATTTGGGCACTGTTAGTGTTACTGAAGTAAGGAAAACAATGAGTGTAATTTGTACGGTAATTTATTTTGCATTTTTCTTATTAATGCCTATTTATACAAAATATGAAAAGACACTAGAAGTGCCAGAACGACTATGATTAAAAAGCTATCAAATATTTTAAATATTAAGCTCAGCAAATTTTTATTTGGTATTGGCTTGTTAATATCTATCAACGGTATGGATGCGGCTGAAGGTGGACCATGTAAAGATTATGGTGAGTGTGATGAATTTAAATATTCTTTAAATGATATGGCTTCACTGCAAAGAGGCGCATCAACATTTTTAAATTATTGTTACGGTTGTCATTCACTTCAATATTCAAGATGGGGTAGAGTATCTTCAGATCTTCAAATACCAGAAGAAATATTTTTTGATAATCTTGTCTTTGATAAATCTATAAAGCCTGGTGATTTGATGATTGGATCTATGTCAAAAGAACAATCAGCACAATGGTTTGGCGTTGCTCCTCCAGATCTTACATTAGTAAGCAGAGTAAGGGGAGACGATTGGATATACTCATACTTAAGGGCATATTATGAGGACTCGTCTAAACAATATGGAGTTAATAACTTAGTCTATCCTGGGACTGCAATGCCTAATGTTTTGATGGCTTTGCAAGGAAATCAAAAGTTGGTTTGTAAAGATGTTCCTGTTTTTGCAAAAAATGGCGGTGAAAAAAGAGACGATTTTGGCAATACCATAACTAAAGAAAAGTGTGGATATTTAAAAGTAGATGAGGGTTCAGGTGAACTAAATAAAGAAGAGTTTGACAGCTTAATCTATGACCTAACTAACTTTCTTGTATATGTCGGTGAACCAGCTAAAGCTGAAAGAGAAAGAATGGGTTGGTACGTAATTTTTTATTTTTTAATTTTTACTGCACTTTCAGCATTGCTCTATAGAGAGTACCACAAGGATTATCACAAATAATTAGGGGAATGATATGATTTTATATTCAGACAGAGATGACCATTATAGCCAAAGAGTAAGGATTGTATTAGCTGAAAAAGATATTACTGCTGAGATTCATGAGGCTAAGCCTGAAGAAACTCCTGAAGATATTCTTTCAATAAGCCCTTATCATAAGTTACCAATTCTTGTTGATAGAGATCTTGCAATTCATGATCCTTCAGTAATGATGGAATATTTAGACGAAAGGTTTCCACACCCGCCATTACTTCCTGTATATCCTGTGGCAAGGGCAAACAGCAGAACGTTAATGTTACGTATAGACAGAGAATGGTGCCCAATTGTAGACACATTAATAGCAGGTGAGCTTCCCGAAAAAGAGTTATTAAAGCTGAGAGAAGAGCTCTTGCATGAAATATCTTCAATTGCTCCAACTTTTAAAGAATTCAAGTTTTTTATGAGCGATGAGTTTACTCTTGTAGATTGTTGCTTTGCACCTATTCTATGGAGACTTCCTTCTATCGGCATTAAGCTTCCTGTCAACAGACACCTAAAACCTCTCTTAGATTACCAAAAAGAAGTATTTAAAAGACCTGGATTTTTAGATAGTTTATCTTCCCTTGAGAGAGATCTTAAAGAGGATTAGTTGTATCTGGAGATACTTTCCATAAAGGAAGGTTTCTATTAATACATTGTCCTTTTGAGACTTTTGATATTCCTGAGTTAAACATCATATTAATGTTGCTAATATTACTTTGATATATCCCTTCAGCTAAAATAAGGTCTTCAACCAAAACCTTATTCAACTCATCCTCAATACTTTTAATATCTTTATTTAATGAAATTTCTTTAAAAAGGTAATTTGGTACAGGAATTATTACATTTTCAAAATCATTAAGTTCTTTTAATGAAGATGCTCCCATTAATAGTTCAG
>CACJBO010000017.1 GCA_902591665.1 uncultured SAR86 cluster bacterium | reverse complement strand
GAAGCTCTGAAAATTTTTATAATAGCGACTATTCGTCTTGGAAAGAGTATATAGAAACAACTATATCTAATATTAAGCAATAAATTATCTTATAAAATAAATTTTTTTATATATAATCTAACGTGTTTTTAAACATAACCTTCCTTTATTAATGTTTACATACAAAATTTTTAATAATATTGCTCAAGATGGCATTGATATATTCGATGCCAATGACTTTCATATTGATGAAATTGATCCTGATTCACTTATTTTAAGAAGTCAGCTGCTTACAGATGCTGATTTTAACCAATCTTTAAAATGCATTGGCAGAGCTGGAGCTGGTACAAATAATATCCCAGTTGATATTGCAACAGATAATGGAATAGTTGTCTTCAATACACCAGGTGCTAATGCAAATGCAGTAAAAGAGCTTGTAGTTTGCGGAATGCTTCTCTCATCAAGAGGAATAATCCAAGGTAATTTGTATTCAAAGACATTATCTGGTCAAGATACACCTGAGCTTAATAAATCTATGGAATCCCAAAAAAAGAACTTTAAAGGTAATGAGCTTAAAGGCAAAACCCTGGGAATTATAGGACTTGGTGCCATTGGTTCATTGCTTGCACAAACAGCTGAAGTCATGGGTATGAAAATAATAGGATATGATCCATATATATCAATTGATGCAGCATGGAGACTCCCTAAAGATGTAGAAAAAGCAGATTCTATGGAATACCTTTTAAATAATTCTGACTATATTTCAATTCATGTTCCGCTTGTTGACGAAACAAAGGATTTGATCTCAAAAAAATCTTTAAAACATTTTAAAAAAGGAGCAAAGTTAATCAATCTATCTAGAGGCGGTATTGTTAACAATGAAGATATCATCGAGGCTCTTGATGCAAAAATTATTGATAAATTTGTAACAGATTTTCCTACACCAGAGCTAGTAACAAGATCTAATGATTTTCATGACGTTATCTTATTACCCCATCTTGGGGCAAGCACAAAAGAAGCTGAAATTAATTGTGCTGTTATGGCAGCCGAACAAATATCAAATTTTTTGAAAGATGGAGTTATTGTTAATTCTGTAAATTTTCCATCAATAAAATTGGGAAGAAAGACAGAATATAGAATGGTCATTATTAATAAAAATGAACCAGGAATGATTGGTAAAATCACAGATGAGATTGGTTACAAAAATATTAATATTGCTGACATGACACACAAGAGTAGAGACGCAATCGGTATCAATTTAATTGATTTAGAAGATAAGCCATCACAAGAACTAATAGAAAATATAAAAAATATTGACCACGTTATTAGCGTTAGACTCTGTAGTAATTTGTGAGCAAATAACTTAATTTAATATCAACTTATGTCGTTTTTAATTTTTGTAAACAATTAACATATATTAACACTTGTCAACAAGATAAATTAATGATATTAGGGTACTTGATAAGTTTACTTTACATCGACAATATTTTTTATACTTATTTCATAAGTTACTGATATGCGGTTATTTATATAATAATTGTATAAATTTTGTTCAACTTTAATAAAACCTTTAAATATAAGGCTTTGTTATGGTATAAATAAAGTTATCCATAACTTTATCCACAGTTTCTGTGGATAAAAATTTTGATAAAAATGCAACAAATTAAATCACTAAATAAAATACCAAATGACTGGGATTATGAACTCAGAAAGAATGGAATTTCATTCAACCTATTTGAACCAATAAATAAACTTTTATCATTTCAACAAGCGGGCAAAGAAATATATCCTGCCTTACAGGATATCTATAAGGCTTTTAAATTGTGCAGTTTTTCAAATACAAAAGTTGTTATATTTGGTCAAGATCCATATCACCAACCAGGCTTAGCAAATGGTCTTGCATTTGCAGTAAACAAGGGAAACAAAATCCCTAGTTCTTTAAAAAATATTTATAAAGAAATCCAGGATGATATAGGAGACTGTATTCATAGTTCAGGCAATCTTGAGCAGTGGGCAGCTCAAGGTGTGCTTTTGTTAAATTCTTCATTGACCGTAAATAAATCTGAAGCTGGGTCTCATAAAAATATTGGTTGGAATATTTTAGTAGATTCCGTTATTGATCTTCTTAACATAAAAGGGGGAGTTATTTTTCTTTTGTGGGGCAGAGATGCTCAAGAAAAAGAAAAACTGATAGATAAAAATGTTAATCACATACTCAAATCATCTCATCCGTCTCCACTTTCTTCATATAGGGGTTTTTTTGGGTGTAAGCATTTTTCATTAACTAATGAACTGCTTATAAAAAATAAAAAGCAACCTATCTTATGGTAGTTCTAGATAATTACTACGCTTGGGTTGTTTGAAGAAAACTCATCAAGAAAATCTCTTTTTATTGAGCTACTAAAAATATAAAAGTCTTTATATCTTAGAGTTTCACCAATAACTTTAAAATTTTTGTTTTGTTTAATGGCTTCTGGAGAAATTATGGTTACGAATTTTCTTCTATCAACACCAAGATATTTCATCCTAGCAATAATTTCTTGGCCTCTAAAGCAACCTTTATCAAAAGCAACCCTATTTTTATCATAATTTATCTCTAAGGGCCTGTACTTACCAATATTATTAAGGTTCAAATCAATATTTAATGCTAGTTTATTGGCAACAATCCAATCATTCATTAATAGAGATTGATCATTAACACGAATTTCTTTTTCTAATGAAACTGAAAGTGAGAATATAGCATTTGAAAAAAATGCTTTTTCATTTTTATCTGGTGTTATGTGACCATGCACAAAACCATCTTCAATAGAGAAGGTAGCACCAAAAAATTTTGCAAATGGACTTAACTCATCGATAAATATATTTACAAGAGTTTCATCTATTAATATTTTGTAGTTTTTCGACTTATGAATAATAAATCCAGCCATTACCTCGCCTTTTTGATTGCATATAGAAGAGAGCTGGTAGTTTTCATTGCCCAATAGCGTTACATCAGAAGTTATCTGTCCTTGAAGCAAATTCTCGACTTTATCAATATCACCATGTACAGAAATTATTTTTATAGCTTCTAAATATATTGAACCGAATGATATTAATTTTTTTTGTATATCTATTTTCTTGTAAAATTGTTTAACAACCCAATATTTTAACCAATGAATACAGAAATAAACAGAATCTCTTGGAAATGCAGAAGAGGAATGCGAGAAATAGATTTACTGCTAAGAGAGTTCTCAAATACTATATTAAGCTCACTTGACGAATGTTCTATAAATACTTTTGATCAAGTTCTTGATTATGATGATCAAAAGCTGTTTGATTATATTTTTAAAAATGAAAGTTTAGGCAATGAAATTCATGAAGATTTCATTAATAAATATCTTAAAAAATTTGATAATCAGGGAAACTTTTAATTATTTTGCTTGTCTGACATGAAAAGGGACTTAAATTGATGAAAAAAGACTCAACTATTGAAGATTCCTTATTAATTAAAAAGGCCCAAGATGGTAATGAAGGAGCATTTAATTTTTTAATGACTAAATATTATCCGAGAGTATATGCATCTCTATATTCATTTACCAAGTCAAAAGAGGATTCAGAGGACCTTGCTCAGCAAACATTTATAAAAGTATGGCAACAAATTACTACTTTTAGAGGAGATAGCGCATTTTTTACATGGGTTTATAGAATTGCTATTAATTTAGCAAAAAATCATTTTGTCAGCTCCTCATTTAAAAAAGATAAGATAAATGTTTCAACAAGTGATACTGATTTTGATATTCCTTCTTATACGAATCCAGAACAGGACTTAATGCATGATGAGTCCTTAGATAAAATAAAAAAATATGTTGATAAATTACCGGAAGCACTGAAGACTGCCTTTACACTAAGAGAGTCCGAAGGCAAAAGTTATGAAGATATATCTACAATTACCGAAACACCAATAGGAACTGTTAGATCAAGAATATTTAGAGCACGAGAAAATATTCTTACATACATATCGGAGGATCTATTAGATGGATAACATAGAAGAAAAAATATCAGCTCTTTACGATGGAGAGCTCAAAGATACAGAAGCTGATGAAGTATTACTGATGATAGAGAATGATATCAATCTACAAAATAAACTATCAAAATATGCATTAATGACTGCTGCGATGAAACAACAAAAGAACAATATTCAATTAATTTCATCTAGCAGGAGTGATAGAAAATTCAATTTTTGGGTTTCTAACTCAATTACTGCAGCTGCCACAGTGCTTATTACCTTTTTTGCCATCAATCAATTTGATTTAAATCGTATGGGAGAAGATTTATCTGCTAAAAATCAGATAAATATTGCTGTTAATAGCAAAGAAGCTAAAGACACAGCAAGCAGAGCAGAAGAAAACCTTGTAGACCATGTTATGCAAGTAATTAACAACCAACAAAATGACAATATTGCCTCATACAATGTTGATTTAAGAAATGTTGGCTATACAAGAAATAGCCCAAATAGCAGAACGTACAATAAAGGTAATAAAAACTTTGTGCTACATATTGAAAAAAAGAATTTAGGCATTAAAAAAGTAAGAAATTGGCAGCATAAAGACAAAATGATATTCGTCGTCCCAATGCAAGATGGTAGAGTTATAACCTTGTATGGGAACATTGATCAAAAATCTGCCATAGAAATAGCTAATTCGATAAATATTAAATAATCAAAAGACAACGAATATGAAAAACTATATAAAATTATTAACTTTATTTACATGTAATATTCTTATATGTGCAAATTTATTTGCTGCATTGCCTGAAAATATTTCTGAACTTGTAGAAGATTCTGCTCCAGCAGTAGTAAACATCACATCAAAAAAAGAAGTTTCACAAAGGCAATCATTTGGTTATGGAGGTATTCCAGATGAAATGCTTGAAAGGTTTGGCATACCTAGACAGTTTCGCGAAATGCCTCAAGAAAAAAGGGAAGCTACATCATATGGCTCAGGCTTTATATTAAAAGACAACTATATATTAACTAATTATCATGTTGTTGAAGATGCAACTGAAGTTATTGTTTCATTATCAGATAGAAGAGAGTTTATTGCTGAAATTGTAGGCGTTGACCCACTTTCTGATCTAGCCTTGTTAACTGTTGAGGGCAAAAATTTACCACAAGTAACTGCTGGCGATAGTGATAAGTTAAAAGTTGGTGATTGGGTTGTGGCAATTGGGTCACCTTTTAGTTTTGATTTTTCAGTTACTGCTGGGATTGTTAGTGCTAAAGGTAGAAGTATTCAAAACAATAATATTGGAAATTACGTTCCTTTTTTGCAAACAGATGTTGCGATTAATCCTGGTAACTCAGGTGGGCCTTTGTTTGATTTAGATGGGAAAGTTGTTGGTATCAATTCTCAAATTTACTCAAGAAGTGGAGGGTATCAAGGTTTAGCTTTTGCTATTCCAATAAATGTAGCAATTGACGTTGCTGAACAAATTATTGAAAAGGGTGAGGTTTCAAGAGGATACCTTGGTGTAAGAATGAGTGAAGTTGATAGTGATCTAGCTGAAGCTCTGGGTATGAAGAAGCCATATGGAGCACTCATAAATGATGTTGAAGAAGGTGAGTCTGCAGATAATGCTGGATTACTACCTGGTGATGTAATAATTGAGTTTGATAACAAAGAAATAAAGTTTAGTTCTGACTTGCCTCATGTTGTAGGCCAGATTCAACCTGAATCTAAGGCAAAAGGAAGAATAATTCGCGATGGAAAAGAAATTGAACTTAAATTTACTCTAGGTGAATTACCAGTTAATCAAGACTCATTCATACCAGCAAAATCTCAGGGATCAACTGATCCAATAGGAATAAAGGTAGCAGAGATTGATAGAGATAATCCCTCAATGACAAATTTACCTGATGGGGTAGTCGTATCAAGAGTTAATCCAGGATCGCCTGCATCCGGCAAGGTTATGAGAGGCGACTTGATAACAATGATTCAATACAAAGGCAGCAAACATGAAATCTTTGATGTTGAATCTTATGAAGAAGCCATAGAAAACTTCTCTTCTGGAGATAAAATAGCTCTTCACCTTAATAGAAATGGAAGTCGGATAATTAGATCGATTACGATTAATTAGAAGATAAAAAGTTCTTGATACTCCTATATTTGCAATATTGGCTGTAAAATAGCAGCACCTTATGAAAAATATTAGAAATTTCTCAGTCATTGCCCATATTGATCATGGTAAATCGACCTTATCTGATAGATTAATTGAATATTGCGGAGGGTTGTCAGCTAGAGAAATGTCAGAACAGATTCTTGATTCAATGGATATTGAAAGAGAAAGAGGAATCACTATTAAGGCTCAAGCTGTAACATTAGAATATAAAAAAGATGATACAAGTTACTTATTGAATTTTATTGATACTCCCGGGCATGTTGATTTTTCATATGAAGTATCTAGATCATTATCGGCATGTGAAGGCGCTTTGCTTGTTGTAGATGGATCTCAAGGAGTTGAGGCTCAAACATTAGCAAATTGTTATACAGCAGTTGATCAGGGGTTAGAAGTAGTACCTGTTATTAACAAAATCGATTTACCTCAATCAGAGCCTGAGAGAGTTAAAAAAGAAATTGAAGATATGATTGGCATTAATGCAGTCTCAGCACCTCTTGTGAGTGCAAAAACTGGAGTAGGTATTGAGGATTTACTAGATATGCTTGTTACAGATATTCCCGCACCAGATGGAAGCTCAACTGAGCCATTGCAAGCATTAATAGTTGATTCATGGTTTGATTCTTATTTGGGCGTTGTATCACTAATAAGAATCAAAAATGGTTCAATTAAGAATGGTCAAAAATTTAAAATTCATTCAACAGGACAATCTCATAATGTAGATGAATTAGGAATATTTTCACCTAAAAAAATTAAAAAAGATTTTTTATCAGCAGGTGAAGTAGGTTATTTGGTTGCTGGTATAAAAAATATTAAAGGCGCTCCCGTTGGAGATACTATTCTTGAGGCAGGCGATGAAATTACTCAACCTCTTCCAGGTTTTAAAAAGGTAAATCCAAAGGTTTTTGCATCAATGTTTACTGTCAATTCTGATGATTATGAAAGGTTCAGAGATGCTCTTTCTAAACTTATATTAAATGACTCATCTCTTATTTATGAACCAGAAGTTTCAGATGCTCTTGGATTTGGTTTTAGGTGTGGCTTTCTTGGAACCCTTCATATGGAAGTTATAAGAGAAAGGTTAGAAAGAGAATATGATCTAGATCTTATATCTACTGCTCCATCTGTTGAATATGAAGTATTAAAAACAGATGGTGAAGTTATAAAAATTGATAATCCATCTCAACTACCTGTTCCAAATGATATTGAAGAGATTAGAGAGCCAATTGTTAATACCACTATCTTGACTCCCAATGAATATGTTGGGAATGTTATAACTCTTTGTACAGGGAAAAGAGGTGTACAAAAAGATATGACTTATTTTGGAAACCAAGTTTCTATTCTTTTCGAAATGCCTTTATCATCAGTGATAGTGGACTTCTTTGATCAAATAAAATCATCTACGAAGGGTTTTGCATCAATTGAATACTCTTTGATTGGATTTTTTAAATCAGATTTAACAAAAATCGATATATTAATTAATAATCAAAAAATAGATGCTTTATCTATGATTGTTCATAAATCTTTTTCAACTCAAAAAGCTAGAGAAATTGCTGCAAATCTTCAAAAGCTTATACCAAGACAAATGTTTGATGTGCCAATTCAGGTAGCTCTCGGTTCTAAAATTATTTCTAGAGAGACTGTAAAAGCTCTAAGAAAGAATGTTACAGCTAAATGTTATGGCGGCGATATTACTAGAAAAAAGAAACTTCTTGAAAAACAAAAAGATGGAAAGAAAAAAATGAAGCAATTCGGTAAAGTATCAATACCACAAGATGCCTTCTTAAATTATTTTAAATCTGGAGAATAACTTGATATCAGACCCAATTTTTATAATTTCAATGATTGGAATGGCTGCTGTGCTTGTCGCATGGATTATTAGCGAAACAAAAGAAAACTATAAAGATAATTTTGTAGCAAATAACTCATCTGTGTTGTCAACAATTTTTGGATTAATGATGCTTTATAGCATCTTCATTAATGCAGGTGATTTAAGTATTGTTCTTTTAGTAGGCTCAATTATTTCTCTTCTGGTACTTTTGGTTGGCTTGTTTCTTAAAAATAATGAAATTATTTCTTCTTCGAGAGGCTATTTTATTCCTATTTTTCTTATATTTGTGTTGAGAACTTTTATTTATGAGCCATACCAAATTCCGTCTGGATCAATGATGCCTGGTCTAAAAGTAGGAGATTTTTTACTGGTCGATAAAAACTCTTATGGATATAAAATTAATAGAATAGGCAACTCACTATCATCTCAAAGCGATCCTCAATATGGTGATGTTGTTGTGTTTGTCCCTCAACATAATCCAGTACCTTATGTAAAAAGGTTAATTGGCATGCCTGGAGACAAAATTAGAATTATTAATAAACAAGTTTATGTCAATGGTAATCCAATTAAGAAAACATTTTATAAAACAAAAGAAGAGCAAATCACCAAAAGATATAGAGACCTATCAGGAAAAATTACATCAAAAAAATCTAACGTACTTGTTGATTATTATTATGAGGAACATGGAAATAGAAAGTTTTTAACCAGAAATATTCGTGGTGAAAACATTCAGTATCCATCTGAATGGACTGTGCCTAGCGGTAATTATTTTGTGATGGGAGATAACAGAGATAATTCAAATGATAGTACAAAAGATGTTGGGTTTGTTCCAAGAGAAAATTTCTTTGGGGAAGCTAGTTATCTTTTTATGACTTGGGAGTGCTGGACATGTCTTCCATATTTCTCAAGAGTTGGCACAATTAATTAATGTCTTATAAAGATCTTCAAAATCGATTGGGTTATACATTCAAAGATGAAGCACTAATCGAACTTGCTTTAACACATAAAAGTTTTAGCAATATTTCAAACAATGAAAGACTTGAATTTTTGGGAGATTCAATTCTTAATTCTATTATTTCAGAATATCTTTTCATTAGATTTAATAACCAAAAAGAAGGCCTGTTAACAAGAATGAGAGCTTATCTTGTTAAAGCCGAAACCTTGACTATTAAAGCAGAAGAACTATCTTTAGAAAAAGTTGTAAAACTATCCAAGGGTACTGCAAATTTATCCAAAGAACGAAAAAATTCAATTTTAGAAGGTGCATTTGAAGCAGTTATAGGAGCAATCTTTATTGATGGTGGTTGGGATGCCGCTAAAGACATTACTTTAAAAGCTTTTAATAAAGATTTAGCAGCATTATCTGAAGATATGACTTTTAAGGATGCAAAAACAGAATTGCAGGAATTATTTCAATCTCTTAAAAGTGATCTACCAAAATATATTGTTGAAGACATTGATAAGGGCAAATTTTTATGTACAGTCAATTACAAAGATATGGTATTTGAATCTTCAGGCACATCAAAAAGAATAGCTGAAACAAATGTTGCGATGAAACTTTTAGCATACATAAAACAGAATGATGTCTAAAAGCTACTGTGGATACATCTCCATCATTGGAAAACCAAATGTAGGAAAGTCGACAATTCTTAATCATATACTAGGAAAAAAAATTTCTATTACTTCAAGAAAATCGCAAACTACTAGAAATAATATTTTAGGAATTAAAACTGAAGGCAATAAGCAGATGATATATGCAGACACACCAGGCATGCATATTAAATCACCCAAGGTTATGAATAAGGTATTAAATCGCTCAGCTGAGAGTTTAATGGAAGATTCAGATATTATTCTTTTTGTTATTCAGAGATTAACGCTTGATGAGCAAGATTTATCAGTTCTTAAGAAACTTAAACAGATTGATACAAAAGTTATATGCGTTGTAAATAAAGTTGATCAAGTTACAGATAAAAATAAATTACTACCACTTATAGATAGACTATCAAATGAATATAATTTTTTAGATATCATACCAATATCAGCAATTAATAATAACGGTATACATGAGCTAGAAAATCTTATAAAAAAATATCTCCCAGAAAACGAACATTTATATGATAAAAATGCTGAATCTAGCTCTCATAAAGACATGTTCATGATTTCTGAACTTATTCGAGAAAAAATTATTAGAATGCTTGGGGACGAGTTGCCTCATGATACATTTGTGCAAGTTGAATTATTTGAAGACGAGGAAGCACTGATTAAAATTCATGCAGTTATATTTGTAGCTAGAAATAGCCAAAAGCAGATAGTTATTGGAAAAAATGGAAATACATTAAAAAAAATTGGCAAACAGGCCAGAATTGAGATCGAAGAGTACTTTAATAAAAAAGTTTTTTTAAAAACATGGGTAAAGGTTAAAAAGAATTGGAATACAGATTCTGATTATCTTCAAAGCTTAGGGGTTGGCGGTAGCTATGACTAATAATGACTGGGATGAATGTTTTCTTTTACATCATCGACCGCATGGTGAGACGAGCTTAATTGTTGATGTATTTACAAAAAAAAATGGAAAAATGTCATTCATTGCCAAGGGAGCTAAAAAACCTAAGTCAAAATTTTTTGGTTATTTAACTCCATTTACTAAATTAAGGATCACATACACAGGAAGGTCCGAGCTAAAAACATTAACAAATATAGACAGAGACTTTTCAGAATCAACAAATAGTCTTTCAAAAACAAGTTATAGTCTTCTTTATATTAATGAGTTGTTAATAAGGCTCCTTCCAAAAGATGCAGTGCATGAAGATTTATTTCAGTTATATGAAAGTTTTTTAGTAAAAATTCATTCAGGAGAAAATATCGAACTTACCTTAAGAAGCTTTGAATTGGATATGCTTGAAATGCTGGGCTATGGATTAGATTTTGAAAATGAAATAGATAAAAATCTATCAATTGATGTTAATAAGAATTATTCATTTATTCCAGAAAGAGGTTTTAGAGAGTCAAAAAACTCTAATTTTTCAGGAAAAGATATTATAAATATACGCATGAGAAACCTTTCAGAAGTTTCAAAAAAACACCTTAAGCATATTACCCAAGAAGCTATACATTTTTGTTTAGACGGAAGAAATTTATC
>CACJBO010000016.1 GCA_902591665.1 uncultured SAR86 cluster bacterium | reverse complement strand
AAACTGAAGAATCCAGTGACCTAATTAAGGCTTTAAGAATATTTAAAAGATACGCAAAAAAAATGGCCAAAAATCTTAAAAAGTTTTCTGACCATATTTAATTTTAACTAATTATTTTAGTAACCATCATCTGATTCGCTGGTCCCAGACGAGGCAACATAATGAGACTTGGGTTTAAACAATTCATCAGTAGAAGCATTTTCTGAACCATGATAGCCTTGGTCGTTAGGCATATAGAATGTTAGGTTTGGATATTCATAGAACGTATGCTCATGATCAGAGCTGTCTTGCCTAGTTAAATAAACTTTATAAGTGAAGCCCGATGCGCCTTTAAAAGGGCCAGTTGCAACGGTACCTTTAACCTGAAGAGCTCCTGATGCATTAGTTACATCAAGATTATTAACATTATAATTATCAACTTTTACAATTTTGCCTCTTGTATACATGCCGGCATGAAAATCACAATACGGGTATATTTCATCAGGTGTATTTGCTGAAACCGTTAATGTTAGAGTATCTTTATCCCAACCTTCACTGATGCCAATTTGTGCACTGTCATCTCTGTCATCAACTTCAGTAGATAGTAGGAAGGGGTGATTCGAAGTCACTGAACTGGTTGCATCAAATTTAATTATGTCACCTTCTTTAACGTAAATTATAAAGTCAGTGGTTGATGTATTCACCTCATCAACAAGATAGTTTGAACTACTTTCATTTGATAAAGAATATGTTGTTGTGACTATATTTTGCTCATTGTCGGTTATGCTGCCACCTTCCCATGACGTATTTTCATTAATCCATTCAATAGTATTAAATGTTAATTTATCGATTTCATTAATATCAGCAGTATTATTCATTACAGCCTCCATTAGGTCTTCAAGTTCTTTAGTGCCTACCTTTGTAAAGTAGGAGTGTGCATTGTTGTTATCCGCATAAATTTTTTGTAAAAATGCGGATATGCCTGCTGAAAGGCTTACTAACTGGCTACTTGATGGAGAGAAACTATCATCAAGATTGCTTAGAAGGTTTTTTATGAAAGTGGTATCTCCCAAAGAAGTTTGATCACCAGTTCTTTCAATTATATTCTTTGTTAAATACCATCCAGAACTATTTTCATTAAATGTATGAATTTCTCTTAAGACTTCATTTAATACAATTATTTGAGAATAAACCACTGCAGCTTTATTGGAAGTCTCAGATGATAAGCTTGTAAATGGATTGTTGAATCTGATCATAAAGTCTGGATCTAAACCTAGTTTATTCTTAAAAGTCTCATAATCAGTATTATTATCGTAGAGATACAGAGCTGTTGTAGCTGGGTTAATTATAAAATTTTGGCCAGTTGTAGGTTCGCCTATAGCAGCGCCTCTTCCTTCTTCAAATTGCCAATTGGTATTTGGATCAAATCCATTTTCAGATTTTATGATTCCAGTTCCAGCACCAGAATCAACACTAAGGCTAAACGTGCCATCTTGAGATGTTGTTGTGGTGTAAGAAGATTCACTACAAGGAATTGTTATATTTTCAACAAAACATATATCTGCAGACTGGATAGGGCCAGATAGCACTAAAGTTCCGTCGTAATTTTCAGTTGTAGTGTCATCAGATGTATCGTTAGTAACAGTTACTTCAAAATTCGCAGTTGCATTTAAGCTTCCATCTGAAACAGTGACTGTTATTTTATAGACATTATCAGTGTCTCCATCAGATGGGTTTTCAAAGTCGGGAGCTGTGTTAAAGGTCACAACACCTTGATTTGAAATAGATAATAGACTGGCATCATCACCGTTTAATGAATATGTAAGTGTATCTCCATTTGGATCAGTTGCGTTTACTGTAAATGCTGAAGTCTGATTCTCGACAACAGATATGTTCATATTTGTGTTAGTTATTGAAGGAGGATTATTAGTAGGTGTAGTGTATCCAGATCCTGGCGCATCTGATCCTCCACCGCCACCGCCGCCACAAGCAGCAATTGTAATTAATGATATAAAAACTAAGGTGTAATTTTTCATACTTGTCTCCAGTTAATTCATACAAATATTTGTATGAAATTTTCTGGGCGTACTAAATATGTAAACTTATTAAATGCCTCTAATAAATAAGATTTAGTCAAAGCAGAAAAAGTTGTATTGCTTGCGATTAATTTTTTTTGGAGAGGAGATAGTTTACATATTCTAATAGGGGAGAACATAAAACTATAAAATGTAATCCAAGCAATACTTGTAGTGAATACTATTTTATTGAATAAATATTTGTCAAATTATTTATAAATGCTTATTTAAAAGGGTTTAAAGAAATGTATTTTTGTAGTTATACTACAGTTATACAAATTTTTTAATTTCTAGTATGACCATTTCCATTAACAAGATATTTAAAACTTGTTAATTGCTCAATTCCAACAGGCCCTCTTGCATGAAATTTTCCAGTAGCTATTCCAATTTCTCCACCAAGGCCAAATTCACCTCCATCTGCAAACTGGGTAGAAACATTATGCATAACAATTGCACTGTCTAACTCTTTTTGAAATATAGAAGCTCTGTTTAGATCCTCTGTAAGAATTGATTCGGTATGTCCAGATGAGTAATGCTCAATATGCTTAATTGCAACATCTATGCTATTTACTATTTTTATACTAACAATTGGGAGAAGATATTCAGTGGACCAATCTTCTTCAGATGCTTGTTTAATATTTTCATTATATTTAAATGTTTCTTCACATCCTCTAATTTCACAAGCTTGTGCTTTAAGAGCATTTATTAGAAGTGGCATAAAATCATTAGCAACATCAGAGTGAACAAGTATTGTTTCTACCGCACCGCATATGCCTGGTCTCCGCATTTTTGCATTGATACAAACATCTAATGACTTTTCTAGATTTGCTGATTTATCTACAAATATATGACATATCCCCTCCAAATGAGCAAAAACTGGGACTCTTGCTTCTTCTTCAACCATAGATACAAGACTTTTACCACCTCTTGGGACTATTACATCTATAGATTGATTTATTCCATGAAGCATTTGTTTTACAACTTCTCTGTCAGTAGTTTTTATGATCTGAATAGCATTTTCATCAATTTCAGCATCTTTTAAACCTTTTACTAATGAGTGATGAATTGCTAGACAAGAATTTATGCTATCTGAACCACCTCTTAAAATAGATGCATTACCAGCTTTTAATGATAAGGCTCCAGCATCTGCAGTTACGTTTGGCCTACTTTCAAATATGATACCAATTACACCAAGAGGTGTTGAGACTCTTGATATATGCATACCATTTGGTCTTTGCCAAGAATCGAGTATTTTTCCTACAGGATCTTTAAAAGACTCAATCTCAAGAAGTGTATCTGATATAGATTTTACTCTCTCATCATTTAACTCTAGACGATCTATAAAAGATTCAGATAAGTTTTTTGATTTACTATTTTCAATGTCTAACTTATTTGCATCTAAAATAATTTTTTTGTCAGCAAGCACATATTTTGACATTGCTTGTAGAGCATGATTTTTTTGTTCTGAAGATATTTTGGCAAGAATCTTTGCTGCTTTTTTTGCATTAATACCAATTTTATCGATGTTATCAGTCATTATTAAGCTATAAATTTAGTTGATTTTGTTTTCTTGTTATTAAGACTTTTAATAGGGTTATCTTTTAATCCTGAGGTAATAATAACTGAACATTTTGATTTCATGCATATCTCTGCTGCTTTAATTTTAGAAATCATCCCACCTCTACCAAGCTTAGAGGCAGCACCCGCCATGTCTTTAATTTTTTTTGTTATTGATTTAACTTCTAGAACCAAATCATCGTTTTTATTATTTTTTGGTGGTTCTTTATATAGGCCATCTACATTAGACAGTAATACTAGATGATCAGCATCAATTAAGACTGCAATTTGTGCTGCGAGAATGTCGTTATCGCCAAACTTAATTTCATCAGTTGAGGTAGTATCATTTTCATTAATAATTGGCACACAGTTAAAATTCAATAAATTTTCTAATGTAGTCATAGCATTTTTAGATGATTTTTTATTTTTTATATCAGAAGGTGATAAAAGAATCTGTGCTACTTGTTTTTTATATTTTTTAAATTCATTTTTCCATGCTGTCATTAATTCAATTTGACCTCTTGCCGCAACAGCCTGAGATTCATTTAAGGTTAAATCATGCTTTAGATTTAATTTTCCTCTACCAAGAGATATAGCTCCAGATGAGACAACTACTACTTCTTTTTTTGAATTCAACAACCAGACAATATCTTTAACAACATTTTTAAGAACAGCTTTATTCACCCCACCTCTTTTGTTGGTAAGAAGAGAGGAGCCTAGCTTAATAACTATTTTTTTGCTTTGTTTCATGAGTTAATTATTTTTATCAAACGATTATAGGTATGCATACAACATTAACAAGAAATAAAATATATAAATCTTATTACCAAAAATGTTATCAATGGTGCCCCATGCCTGAGTCGAACAGGCACTCCCGAAGGAACGCGATTTTGAATCGCGCGCGTCTACCAATTCCGCCAATGGGGCTGACTGGCATTTTAACTTAATATGTTTTGATTAAAATATTTAATATGAATATTTTATTTTACGGTATTAGTAGCCACTGGCATGCCCATCTTTTCTACTCTCAGATGCACCAATATATACATTATCTTTAACTTTGATTGCTTGATAGCCGCCAAAACCTCCAGGTGAATAGTCAATTTTATGTCCAAGAGCCTCTAGAGCTGTGATAGTTTCTGAGCTTATTCCTTTTTCTAAACTTAAAGTACCACCATTAATCATTAATTCACCAGTAGGCTGAGAAGACCCAATATGTCTAATGCGAGGAGCATCTCCAGCTTCCTGTAAATTCATCTTAAAATCAATTAGATTAATGATTATCTGAGCATGACCTTGAGGTTGCATAGCGCCTCCCATCAAACCAAAGCTAATATATGGTTTTGAATCTTTAGTTATGAATGCTGGTATTATTGTATGAAAAGGTCTTTTACCTCCTTCAAGAGAATTTCGATGTGATGGATCTAAATGAAACATTTCTCCTCTATCCTGAAGCATAAAACCAAGGCCATCCGGAACCATTCCTGAACCCATTCCTCTATAGTTGCTTTGAATTAAGGAAACCATATTTCCATATTTATCTGCAACAGTCAGATAAATAGTGTCACCATCTTCAATATTACCCGGTGCAACTTTCTTAGATGCTTTTTTTAAACTTATTAACTTAGATCTTTCTTGAGCATATGATTTAGATATGAGTTCTTTTACAGGAATATTTGCAAATTTGGGATCAGCATAAAATTTAGCCCTATCTTCAAATGCAAGTTTTTTTGCCTCAGTAAATAAATGAATATACTCTGGTGAGTTATAACTTAATTCTTGAAGGTTAAAATTTTCAAGAATATTTAAAATCTGTAGAGCAGCGATACCTTGACCATTGGGCGGTAACTCCCATACATCATAACCTCGATAATTTGTTGATACTGGCTCAATCCATTCGGCTTTGTATTTTTTTAAATCTTCAAGCTCAAGATACCCACCTTGAGACTTGATAAAACTTACTATGGTTTCTGCAATCTCTCCAGAATAAAAGTCTTTGCCATAACTTTTTGCAATTTGTTTATAACTTTTTGCCAATAAAGGATTTTTAAATATCTCACCTTTAGTTGGCGCTTTTCCATTTGGCATCCAAACATTTTTAAAATTTGGGTAGTCTTTAAATCGTTCTGATGAAAGATTAAGGTAGTAAGCAATAGTTTCAGTAATAGGAAATCCGTTTTCTGCGTACCAAATAGCCTGATCAAACAATTTTTCAAAAGGCATGCTGCCAAATTTTTTATGAAGTTCTATCCATCCTGCCACCGCACCTGGAACCGTGACTGGAAGAGGGCCGTATGGGGGAATCTTATTAATATTTCTTTTTTTTAGTTTTTCAATTGAAATATTTTCTGGAGCAGGTCCTGATGCATTTAGCCCATATAGCCTTTTGTCCTTATCTATCCATACGATTGCAAATAAATCTCCACCAATCCCACAACCTGTTGGTTCCATTAAGCCTAATATTGCATTAGCTGCTATTGCGGCATCTATTGCATTGCCACCATTTTTTAATATATCTATTGCAGCTTGTGTGGCAAGCGGATGACTTGTGGCAGCCATCCCATTTTGAGCAATAACTTCGGACCTTGTAGCAAATGGAAGACCGGTAATTCTATCGTAACCGCTAACCTCTATGATAAAAAAAAGAATTATTAGTGCATATATTTTGTTCATCTAACATTTTTATCAAATAATTATTTCAATTACTAGTTTGTTTGAAAACTCATAGTCTCTTAAAATTGCACATCAATGAAGACCAAAGACTTTGATTACAATTTACCCGAAGAATTAATAGCACATTTTCCTATTGAAAAAAGAAGTGAGAGCAAGCTATTAGTCTCATTAAATAATTCGTTGCAGCATAAAGTTTTCAAAGATATCACTAGTTATTTCAAAAAAGGAGACTTATTAGTACTTAACAATACATCAGTAATACCAGCTAGAATTTATGGAAAAAAAGAATCAGGCGGGAATGTTGAAATAATGCTTGAGAGAATAATGGAGAATAATAAAGCTCTTGTTCAAATCAAGTCTGGTCGAAGTCCAAGGATTGGTTCTTGTATATTTATTGATAAATATTCGGTGCAATGTATTGATAGAAAAGATAATTTTTTTGTTATCCAGTTTGAACAATCTCCTCTTAGTATTTTCAATTCAATTGGACATGTGCCATTACCTCCTTACATCAAGAGACCTGATGAAGATTTGGACAAAAAAAGGTATGCAACCGTCTATGAAGATAAGAGTCTGCAAAATTCAGTTGCGGCTCCAACTGCTGGACTTCATTTCGATCAAGAACTCTTAAATGAAATTAAAGAACTAGGTGTTGAAATTGCTTACGTGAATTTGAGTGTTGGTGCTGGAACTTTTCAGCCTGTGAAAGTTGATAATATTAAAGATCATGATATACATGAAGAATATTTAGAAGTAACACCAGAGATTGTAGACAAGATTAATGAAGTAAAATCAAATGGAAGAAGGGTTTTCTCTGTCGGCACAACGGCTGCTAGAGCTCTTGAAACAGCTTATGCTGATGAGAGTTTCAAAGGTTATGAAGGTTACACAAAGCTATTTATATACCCAGGATATAAATTTAAAGCTGTTGATTGTTTGATAACAAACTTTCATTTACCAAAATCTTCGCTTTTAATGCTTGTTTCAGCTTTTATTGGATACGACAATATGAAGAATATCTATGAAACAGCTGTGGATAAGAAATATAGATTCCTGTCTTACGGTGATGCAATGCTATTAGAAAAAAATGAAATTTAATATCAGTCAAACATCTGAGTTTGCTCGAAATGCAGAAATACAATTTGAGCGGGGAAATATTCAAACACCAGCATTTATGCCTGTTGGGACTAACGGAACTGTAAAGGGAATGACAGTTGAAGATTTAAAATCAACTGGTTCAGAAATAATCTTAGGTAACACCTACCATTTAATGTTAAGACCCGGAGATGAGGTTGTGCGTGATTTAGGTGGTTTACATAAATTTTCTAATTGGGATAGACCTATACTTACTGATTCAGGTGGTTTTCAAGTTTGGAGTCTTGGTGATTTAGTTAAAATTAGTGAAGAAGGGGTAAAGTTTAGCTCTCCTTATGATGGAAAAAAAATTTTTATGACTCCGGAGGATTCAATAAAAATTCAAGAAAATCTTGGGTCAGATATTGTGATGGCTTTTGATGAATGTACAGACTACCCATCAACATATGAGCAAGCAAAAAATTCAATGGAATTATCAATGAGGTGGGCTAAAAGATGCAAAGATGCTCATCATTCAGAATCTGCTCTATTTGGTATTGTTCAAGGTGGTATGTATGAAGATTTACGTGAAGAGTCTTTAAAAATATTAATGGAGATTGATTTTGATGGGATTGCTCTAGGTGGTTTAAGCGTTGGAGAGTCAAAAGAAGAAAAAACAAAGATATTAGCTTTTATGGCCGATAAACTCCCTAAAGATAAACCAAGATATCTTATGGGAGTTGGGAAACCTGAAGATATTGTTGAGGCAGTAAGGTATGGAATAGATATGTTCGACTGTGTCTTACCCACAAGAAACGCTAGAAACGGCCAACTAATAACATCAACAGGTGTTGTTAACATAAGAAATGCCCCTTATAAGATGAGCGAGGACCCAGTTGATGAAAATTGTGATTGTAAAGTTTGTAAAAATTACTCAAGGGCATACTTAAATCATTTAGATAGAACAAACGAGATGCTTGGTAGCATGTTGTCTAGTTATCATAATATTTACTATTACCAGTCGCTGATGAGAAATATTAGAGAATCGATTAAGAACAATAAATTCGCGAACTTCTTAAAAGACTTCTATAATAAGCGGAATTTAAAAATGCCCGATGGGCCTATATAGGATTTATTGTTATGGAACCAGCTCAACCTTCATTATGGCCAACTTTCATTATTTTTGGCGGCTTGTTTTTATTCATGTACTTAATGATCATAAGACCTCAAAATAAAAGGAATGCCCAGATTAAAGATATGTTATCTAAACTTGAAAAAGGTTCAGAAATTATTGCTGCAAGCGGAATACTTGGAAAGGTTAAAGATATAAGCGGAGCTTATGTTTCAATAGAAATTGGTGAAAATAATGTAATTAAGCTGCAAAAATCAGCCATTGCAAATATTTTGCCAAAAGGCACTATAGATTCTATTAAGTAATCAAAGTGAATAAGTTCTCTATATCTCAATACTTATTAATACTGTTTGTATTGGTATTAGGGTTTACTTATGCTCTTCCAAATCTTTATCCAACTCAACCTTCAATACAGGTTGCATATACTGATTCAGGTAAGTCAGCCGATCAAATCTTGCTTAATGAGTTACAAGATATCCTTGATAGTACCGAAATCAATCCTCAAGAAATCTTTTTAAGAGATAACAAAATCGTTATTAAATTTGATTCTTTAGATGATCAACTTGACTCAAAAACTGTTCTTCAAAATAAGCTTTTAGATAAAGTGATTATTGCTTTGAATCTTGAACCATCGACGCCTGATTGGCTAAAAGATATTGGTGGACAGCCTTTAAAACTTGGTCTTGATTTATCAGGAGGAGTTCATTTCTTGTTAGAGGTCGATATCGATACAGCTCAACAAGGAAGGCTAGAATTATTGCTTGATACTTACAGAAAAACTTTTAAAGAAGATGCTATTCAGTTTAATGCTTCTTCAATAGATGATTTAAGACTAATATTTGAATTTAAAAATAGAGATAGCTACAACAAAGCATTAGCAAAGTATCGGCTAGACAGTCAGGGTTTAAGTGGTCTTCAATACATTATAACTGAGAGACCTGCTACCAATACTTTGTTTTTAGAATACTCAGATGTTGCTCTAAGAGAAATAAGAGATTATGCAGTTGGTCAAAACTTAATAACATTAAGAAACCGAGTAAATGAATTAGGTGTTTCTGAGCCAATTGTGCAACGCCAAGGCTCAAATAGAATAGTTGTCCAACTTCCTGGTGTTCAAGACCCAACAGCAGCAAAAAAGATTATCGGAAAAACTGCGAATCTAGAGTTTAGATTAGAAGCAAATTCTAGAACTTCTCCTCTTAGAAAAGAAGAATTTCCTTTTAAAGAAAATGAATTTATGACTGCTTCGCTTGAAAAAGCGGTAGTAGTATCTGGAGACAGAGTTACAAACGCAAGCACTGGTTTTGATGAGAGTGGTTTTGCTCAAGTGAATATTACACTTGATATGCAAGGCGGAAGAGCAATGCAAAAAGCTACTTCAGGTAATATTGGAAGAAAGCTTGCAGTTTTATTTGTAGAACAAAAAAGTAAATCCGAATTAGTTACTAATGAAAACGGTGAAACTATTATTGAGCAATCAACCTATATCGAAAAAAATATCATCAGTCTTGCTACTATTCAGGCTGTTCTGGGAACAAGCTTTAGAATTACTGGAGTTGGTTCGCCGCAAGAGGCTAGTGAGCTAGCTTTATTATTAAGAGCTGGGGCATTAGCAGCACCAATGAAATTTGTTGAAGAGAGAACTGTTGGACCAAGTTTAGGTAAAGAAAATATTGAACTTGGTATGCAATCAATAATGATGGGCCTAGCTTTAGTTATTATTTTTATGACTTTTTATTATAGAGTTTTTGGCTTGGCAGCAAATGTATCACTACTAATTAATTTAGTTTTAATTACAGGAATAATGTCACTTCTCGGAGCAACCTTAACACTTCCAGGTATTGCCGGTATTGTTCTTACAGTTGGTATGGCTGTTGATGCAAACGTTCTTATTTTTGCAAGGATACGAGAAGAACTTAAAGAAAAAGATCCTCAAACAGCAATAAGGGACGGTTTCTCAAGAGCTTTTATTACTATTTTCGATGCAAATGTTACAACTTTAATTGCTGCATTAATTTTGTATGTGATTGGAACAGGCCCTGTAAAAGGCTTTGCCATAACTTTATCAATTGGAATAGTAACTTCAATGTTTACTGCAATTATGTGTACAAGAGCAATGGTTAATCTTGTTTATGGAAATAAAAACGTGAAGGAATTGAAAATATAATGAATATTAGATTTCAATTTATGAAGTATAGAAAAATTGCAGGCATTGCCTCAATTATCATTTTTTCATTATCAATCTTATCACTTACTTTCCGAGGTTTAAGTTTAGGTCTTGATTTTAGTGGAGGAACACTTGTCGAGGTGACTTATGAGGCTCCAGTTGATCTTGAATCTATAAGAACAACACTAAGTGATAACGGTTTTGAAGATTCACAAGTTGTAAATTTTGGAACTAATTTAGATGTTTTGATTAAGGTTGCTGATCAAAACGGTAATAGTTCAATTGGAGAGGCTGTTTATAATCTTTTGAATGAAGAGGGTTACAAAGGAGAGCTTAAAAGAGTTGAGTTTGTTGGACCACAAGTTGGTTCTGAATTAAGAGATCAGGGTGGTTTAGGTATGCTGGTTGCACTGTTTATGATTCTTATGTACGTGGCATTTAGGTTCCAATATAAGTTTGCATTAGGAGCCGTAACAGCATTAGGTCATGACGTAGTAATTATTCTTGGTTTATTTTCAATTTTCGCATGGGATTTTGATTTAACTGTTTTGGCGGCACTATTGGCGGTTATAGGCTATTCACTAAACGATACAATTGTTGTCTCTGACAGGATTAGAGAAAATTTTAGAATTCAAAGAGAAATGGAACCAATGCAAATGATAGATTTATCTTTAAATCAAACCCTTGGAAGAACAGTTGTTACATCTTTAACAACCTTGTTGGTATTGTTTGCATTATTTATTTTTGGCGGCGAGATGATAAAAGGCTTTAGTTTGGCTCTTATTTTAGGTGTTCTCGTCGGTACATATTCATCAATTTATGTTGTTGCAAACATGTTAATGTCATTAACACTAATTCAAGAAGATTTAGCTGTACCTGAGCCTGAAGGTGCAGAGTTTGACGAATTACCCTAAGCCTTAAAATAAGGTTTTACTGATTTAAGTATAGATTTATATACTTTAGGTGAAGAACAAATAAAATGATCTCCATCTAAATATTTTGGATCCCCATTAAAATTACTTATTAGCGCTCCAGATTCTTGTGCGATAAGAAGGCCTGCTGCAACATCCCAAAGTTTAACCCCGTGTGCCCATATAGCATCTAACCTGCCAGTTGAAATATAAGCTAAATCAAGCGCAACAGACCCTGAAGTTCTAACGGATAAATCTTGATTGGCTATCTCTTTATATGTTTTATCAAATTCATATGAATAGTCTTTTTTTGTTTTATTATTTTTAAAAAATGAAATCATAGAGCCGTTTAAACCTTGTTGTTTACTGACTCTAATTTTATTGTTATTTAAATCTGCTCCCGAACCTTTAGATGCTGAAAATTCTTCCCTTCTTAATGGATCAATAATTACTGCTGTTGTTGGCACTTCATCTATAAGAGAGCATAGAGATATTGCAAAATGAGGATAACCGTTTATAAAATTTGTTTCCCCATCAATAGCTTTTAATACCCATGTAATGTTTGAATTATTAATCTCTGAACCTGATTCAGCACCAAGGAAGTTATCTTCTGGGTAAAATTTTCTAATTTCGTCAATAACAATACCTTCAACTCTTCTTGTAATAGCTTTTAGGTATCCATCCGGACCACCTTTTGATGCATCTAAGT
>CACJBO010000015.1 GCA_902591665.1 uncultured SAR86 cluster bacterium | reverse complement strand
AAAACTTCAGGCTCAATTGGATAAAAGAAATGTTGAAATTGTTGTTTCAAAGGGCGTTATTAATTGGATAGCAGATAACGGCTATGACAAGGAGATGGGCGCAAGGCCAATGGAAAGATTTATCTCTAAAAATATTAAAAAGCCTTTAGTAGATAAATTATTATTTGGTAATCTAAAATCCGGTGGCCAAATAAAACTTGATATAGTTAATGGATCTTTAAGATTTTCTGAAATCAAAGACAAAGTGAAAGCATAAAAATTTTATTTTTATGAAATGGATTTTTACACCATCTAATTTTTTATTAATTATATTTTCTCTTATAGCTCTAGTAGTACTGAGTCCTATTTTATCTATATCTTTAGGGTTGGTTTATTCGTTGTTATATGGAAATAATGCTCAAAAGATATCAACACAAGTCACTACAACTCCATTACAGATCGGTATTATTTTTTTAGGTTTTACTATAAGTACAGCTACCTTGATACCCATAATTGATACTTATGTTATATGGGTTTTATTTTTCATAATATTTTCTTTTGTATTGTCTTTTATCTTAGGAAAATCATTTGGATTAGATACAAAACTTAATATTTTATTGGCATCTGGCTTATCGATTTGCGGAGCAACAGCAATAGCCCTAGTTGGCCCATTAATAAAAGCTAGTACAAAATTTATATTTATATCTTTGGCAATTCTTTTTTCTTTTAACACCCTAGCGATTATTCTTTTTCCTCTGTTAGGTGATTTTTTGAAAATGTCTAATTATGAATTTGGTGTGTTTTCTGCTTTAGCTATTCATGATACCGGATCAGTTGTTGGTGCTGCATTAGCATTTTCAAACCCATCAGTAGAAGTCGCAACTTCTTTGAAGATATTAAGAACTTTAGGTTTAATACCATTAATTCTTTTGCTTAACTATAAATTTAATACAAATAAAAAAGGTTTTATTTTTCCAAGTTTTATTATTTATTTCTTTATTGCTTTAACAATAGGCAATATATTTGAACTGTCGTATTCATTAATTGAATATTTAAAAATACTAAGTGAGATTTTTATAATCTTAGGTATTTTTTGTATAGGATTACAGTCATCAAAAATAGAATATAAAGAACTTAGTTTTAAGCCATTAGTTTTAGCACTAATTGTTTGGCTTTGTGTAATACCAATGGCTTACTTAATATCAGTTTCTTAAATAATCTTATTCAGATGTTTTGTATGCAGGAGTTGAATTTAGAATTTTAATTTCCTCACCATTCATGTCAGGTGATATATCTTCAAACAAAACACTAGATAAGTATCTTTCTGCAGTGTCAGCCAACATACATAATATAGTAGATCCTTTGGGAGCTTTATTTGCAACTTCCATAGCTACAGCAAATGTAGATCCACCAGATATACCTGTTAATATTCCTTCATGAGCTGCAAGCCTTTGTGACCATTTAATACCATCAGCCCCAGCAACAGGTATTATTTCATCAATAAAGTTATTATCAATCGCCTCTTGTAATACAAGTGGAATAAAATCTGTAGTCCATCCTTGAATAGGGTGGGGATTCCAGTCAGGATGTGAGACTGCTGGTGCTCCATCATCAGTTCTTTCTTGAGTAGTCCCCTTGGCAACAAGAGGCGCTACATCAGGTTCTGCCATTATTAGTTTTGTATTTGGCATAGATTTTTTTAATACCCTAGCAACTCCTGAGAAAGTTCCACCAGTTCCATAACCTGAAACCCAGAAGTCTAAACCTAATTCTTTAAAATCAGATATTATTTCTTCTCCGGTTGTACTCTCATGAATGTTAGCATTAGCTTCATTTTCAAATTGTCGAGCATAAAACCAATCATTTTGATCTGCTAATTCTTTGGCTTTTTTGTATGCTCCAGAACCTGCTTCAGGAGCAGGGGTTATAATTACCTTTGCACCTAAGAATCTCATCATTTTTCTTCTTTCTATAGATGCACTTTCAGGCATTGTAATTACACAAGGGTAATTCTTTGCTGCACAGACAAAAGCTAGACCAATTCCTGTATTACCACTAGTAGCTTCGACAACAGTTTGACCCGGTTTTAAGACTCCTTGTTTTTCAGCTTCATCAATTATGCTAAATGCCAATCTATCTTTTACAGAAGATGCTGGATTAAAAAACTCAGGTTTAACATAAAGGTTAATACCTTCAGGAGCTAAATTATTAATTTTTACAGCAGGAGTATTACCTACAGTTTCTAGAATGCTTGAATATATCATTGTTTAATTTATTAAAAAAAAAGAATTCTATCACAATTATTTTTAATACAATCTTATATACAAATTTATTTTTAATTAAATAAATTCTTTACAGTTTTAGCTAATTAAGTGCTTATATTTTATTTATATTTAGGTTTATAAATAAAAAATTTACATTATTTCTTATGATAAAAATGAGAACCTTCCGGTCCTCATTTTTTACCTTGTATTTTTATCTTGTTGCTGGATAAGCCTTAACAGGTGATATAAGGCTTACATTTCTAAGCTCACGAATAGAAGCTACATTTTTTGCAAATGTTTGAAACGCTTCAGTTTGTGAATTCGCATCAAAAGTAGTGTATAGATCATCAATTGAATCACCACCAACATAAACAAAATGAGACATCCAACCATTACCAGCTCTATGAGTAATCAAGCCAGCTGAATTTGTTTGCTCTAAAGAGTTCATCATTTTTGTCCATTCTTTTGCGTACATTGGAGCTTTGCCAAGCTCTACATTAAAATCAAATTTCATAAAATGTTTGTCTTTAGTCCAATCACCAACTTCGAGAGATTGCTCACCAAGTCTACTTACATAGTCAGTTGATTCTGAATGTTTTGCTAATTTTTTTATAAGCATTGCAGTTTCAGGGCATGAGTTAACAATAGATCTTCCTTTTTCTAACATCTCATTATTTTTATATCCAACATATATAAAGTGAGTATGAACAGAACCTAGAACACCCATAAGTACAACTTCTGCTCCTGATTCTGATTGCCATTTTTTAGCACAGTCAGATGCATAATGTTCGTCTATAGCATTAACAAATCCAGCAGGATTAGTTACATTAAAGTAATGAAATTCACCTGTTTCTTCACCAGGTTTTACATTATCAGCATTAACCGTAAAGGCAAAAATTAGTGATAAAGCAAATATATATTTACTTATATTCATTATTTTTTACTCCAAACTATAGCTAACTGAAATACAACAACTAATAGTACAAAGAAAGTCTGAACGGGACCGCCAACCGATAGTGGTGAATTAGGGTATGTTGACATTCTTTCTGCTGAAGCTGCTTCAATTGCAACTAAATTATTAGCTGCAGTTTCTAATATAGCTGCACCGATTTGCTGAGTATAAAACAGCATTATTCCAACTAGAACACAGTATATTGAAGTAAATACTTTTGCTGTCATGTTTACATCAGTGCTGTTAAAGATATTATTGGCCATTCTAAAACCAAGCCAGGTTAATAAGACCATACCTACGAAATACATAGAATTACTGATAAATCCTACGTACATTAAATTAAATATTTGATATTCAGTCATTTTCTCCTCCCAAATTAAAATTGACTTCTTTAATAGTAATACATAAAACACATATTAATTAATAAAAATACTTATATAAATTAATCATATATTGTATACATTTTATAAATCACCAATAGATACTACGTTTTGATAAAATATTTAACTTCTACACAATAATTAAAATAGGGGCGAATTATGAAATTAAATGCATCAGATGCATTAATTAAGACTTTAATTAATAACGGTCTCGAGGTTGTCTTTGCTAATCCAGGAACTTCAGAAATGCATTTAGTTGCAGCAATTGATCATAACCCCAAAGTGAGACCGGTTCTTGGGTTATTTGAAGGTGTAGTGAGTGGTGCTGCAGATGGATATGCAAGAATGTCAGGCAAGGCTGCAGCAAATTTACTTCATCTTGGTCCTGGTCTAGGTAATGCCTTTGCGAATATTCATAATGCAAGGAAAGCTAATTCTCCAATGATTAATATCGTTGGTGATCATGCTTCCTATCATTTAAAACATAATGCTCCTCTAACTTCAGATTTAGATGGATTATCTAATGCTAGTTCTGACTGGGTAGGAAGATTAGATGATCCAAAAAATATATCTAAATTAGCAAATACAGCATGGCAAACAGCTAATAGCCCTAGTGGAAAGGTAGCAACAATGATTATTCCTGCTGATTACGCTTGGAGTGATATAAATATAGATATTGAACCAAATGTATCAATAAATAACCCTAAATCAGTTGATTATAATGATATTACCAAAGCATATAATTTACTTAAGAAGGATAAATCTATGTTATTTATAGGTGGTAGATTTCTTGATGAAACATGTCTCAAATTGGCTTCTCATATAGCAAGTGCAACTAATTGCAGGTTAGTGACTGACACATTTATACCTAAAATTAGAAGGGGTGCTGGATTGCCTATTATTGAACAAGTACCTTATTTTGCTGAAATGGCAGAACTTTTCTTAGCTGATACTCAATCTATTGTATTTATTGGTTCTAGACCTCCGGTTTCATTTTTCGCCTATCCTGATAAAAAAAGTTTTTTATCTCCTGATTCTGCTGAATTATTTGAGCTTTGTTCAAATGATGATGATGGAGTCAGTGCGTTAAATGAGCTTAAAGATTTATCAGGTTCTACTAAAATTGATGAAAAATTTATTCAATCTCATATTGGTGATGTGCCAACTAGTGGGGATCTTGATGCAACTACGCTAGGTCCATTGATTGCTGGTTTGATGCCAGAGGATTCAATAGTTTCCGATGAAGCAACGACATCAAGCCTTTTAGTTTCACCTTTTGCTCTTCAAGCAAAACCACATGATTGGTTAGCACTTTGTGGAGGTTCTATAGGGCAGGGTCTTCCATTGGCTGTAGGAGCATCTTTAGCAAAACCAGATATGCCTGTTATTACACTTCATGGGGATGGTGGAGCAATGTATACAGTTCAAGCACTTTGGACACAAGCTAGAGAAAATTTAAATATTACCAATATTATATTTTCTAATCGCTCATATGAAATCTTAAAAATTGAGCTTGATAGGGTCCAAGCAATAGAAACAGGTGATAGAGCAGCCTCCATGTTTTCATTAGATAATCCTCCAATAAACTGGTGTAAATTATCTGAATCTATGGGAGTGCCTGCATATAATCCTAAAACAGTTAAAGAATTTACTGATTTTTTTAATAAATCCATTTATGAACCTGGACCATCTTTAATAGAGTTAAATGTTTAAAAATAATCTGTTTTTAGTTATTATTTTATAAAAAAAATAGGGAGTAATAATGATAGATGCATCACGTTCAATAAAAGCATGCGCAGCATATTATGGAGATAATGCAGATGCTATGGAATCCTATCTTAAAGAGGGAGAGAAAAAAGCTTTAGAATTAGGGAATAGAGGTCCAATTAAATTTGATGAAAATGGAAATCTTTGCTCTGAAATACGTAAAGCTTACTCTGATAATGGTTTTTACATCTTTGAAAATGTTATAAATCCTGATGAATTAGAAGATATTAAAGAAGATTTAGAGAAATTAAGAACAAATTTTCCAATAGGGCCAGAATCTAATATAGATGTAAATGGCAATCCTGCTTTCAATGCAGAATCTAAAGCTTTAACTTTAGTATGGTCAAAACCACTTGGTGATCCTCTTGGAGGTACTGAGTTAGCTAATGGAAGACATCAAATTAAATTATTTGAGCCAGAGGCTAAATCTGATTCCCCTCCAGCTGTACCTGTTATTCTCTTGGGTTCTCTTCAATTTTCTGATGCATGTCTAAGAACTTATGCACATCCTGAGCTTTTAAAAGTTGCTGAAGCTATTAATGGAGAGGATTTTGCTCCCTTTAATGAAGCACTATTTATAAAAGAACCTGGTGTTGGTGCAGCAGTATCTTGGCATCAGGATGGTGTTACTCATTGGGATAGTGAAGATTTTAATGAAGACATTCATGGCTTTAATTTTATGGTTCAAGCATATGGAAGTACTGCTGTTAACGGAGTCTGGGTAATGCCAGGAACACATAAAGTTGGAAAAATAGATATTAAAAAACTTGTTGCTAAATCAGGTAGCGAAAGACTTGAAGGAGCAGTTCCTATAGTCTGTAATCCAGGTGATGCAGTTATATGTAATCGTCAATTACTTCATGGATCTTTTCCTAACTGTGGTTATGAAAAAAGAGTTACTGTTAATTTTGGTTTTCATAAACGCTCATCTGTTTTAGGGGTGAAGGGTGGAGGCGTTCACAGTGAAGCTCAAGTCTTTGATGATGAAATAATTGAAAGAAGATCTAAATCTATCGGTTATGCAATCGAAGCTAGAAAAGCTAAATATAAAAATGAAGAACCCTATTCATATAAACCTTTTAAAGATTCAGGAAAGGCTTATATTTGGGATGATAATGCTCGAAAAGATTTAAAAGATTATAACTTGGAAGATTTAAGTATTTAGATTAAAAAATTTATGATATATAAAATTCTTATTCCTGCATTGTTCATGTCAATAATCTTATATGCATCTGATTATGATGATTATTCTGGTGAAAGAGGTATGACTAAATTACTCGGTCCTGATACATATCTAAGATGCGCTAATTTTTTAAGTAACCCTAAATCAAAGACATATGAATTATCATATAAAAGAACATCTACTATGCCCTTATCACCATTCGCAGGAGAATATAAACCCAAGTTCTTACCTGAAATAGCATGGGCAGGCTCTAAACAAGTTTTTACAATGGATGTATTAAACGAAAATGTTAATGATGGTAACCAAGGTACGCAAATGGATGCATTGGGTCATTTTGGTTATACGGATGAAGTTTGGACAGGAGAGGGTGAGGCAGATCTTAGTTCATTAAAATATTTTGGTAACTTTAAAGGCAAAGAGGTTAAACCATCACCAGACTCACCACTAAAAAAACTTGGTATAGAGACCGTACCACCAATAATAACTACTGCTGTATTTTTAGATGTCAGAAAACATGTTTTTAATGGTAGAGCAATGAAAGCAGGTGAGTATGTTACAGTTGAGCATATAAAAGAGACTATTAAAAAATCATCTTTAAATAAAAGGGGAATTATTCCAGGTGATGTGGTCTTAATTAATACTGGATGGAGTGATAACTATCAAGATCCAGATGAATTAGGAATTTATTATACAAAAGCTCCTGGTGTCTCATATAACTTAGTTAAATATCTTGCTGACAAACAAGTAGTTGGTGTAGGTCTTGATACATGGGGTGTTGATACTTTTGCCGATGAAGATGAATATGGTCCAGAGCGCTCACAAAACCCAGTAGGTATAGCAAACCCAGCCCATCATTATTTTTTAACAAAAGCTGGTATTCATACTTTAGAGAACTTTAATCTCAAAGGTTTAGCAAAAGACAATGTTGAACTGTCATGCATAATGATACTACCACTAATGACAGAAGGTAGCTCTGCATCACCCATTAGACCTGTAGCAATTGGTATCTAAAAAATAGAAATCTATTGAGCAAATATTAGCAATTAAGTTCTTTTTACATATATATTTATACAATGAAAAAGAAAATACTATTTCTGTGTGTTTTTATTTTGCTTATAGGTGGCTATTTTTACAATCAAATATCTAAAAATGAAGATATAAATTTAGAAAGATTTAATATTGTTTCACCTGGCGTAATAAGAACTCCTGACGAAAGATTTAAAAATTTAGAAGATTATAATTTCAAACCAAATTATATAGAAATTAATAATTTAAGAATTCATTATTTAGATGAAGGCCCTGTAGATGGTGAGGTTATATATTTACTTCATGGCGAACCTGCATGGAGTTATCTGTTTAGAAAGATGATACCTGTACTTACTGAAGCAGGCTACAGAGTTATAGCTCCAGATATGGTTGGTTTTGGTAGGTCAGATAAATACATCGCTACATCTATGTATTCACATCAGATGCATGTAGATACAATGAAAAAGCTTATTATAGAGCTCGATCTTAATAACATTACAGCACATGTTCATGATTGGGGTGGTATGATAGGTTTAAGAGTAATTGCTGAAGAGCCTGATAGATTTTCTAGAATAATTGCTTCAAATACCGGGTTACCAGCAATGGGCAGAGGTTTTATTAATGATTTAAAAACTTTTTTAGCTCCACATTTATTTAAATTTATCATTTGGTTACAAGGTCCAATTACATGGGAAGAATTTATAGGTGGTCAAAGTTTCACAGGATGGATAAGGTATTCTAAATATACAGATAACATAGATGTCGGTGGTGTTATGGAAGTAATGGCTTCTGTATCAGATAATGTCAAGAGAGGGTATGAGGCACCTTATCCAAATGCAACATATAAAGCGGGAGCACAAATCTTTCCTTATTTAATACCAAGTGAAATTCGTAAAAATGAAATAGCATTCAGAAATGTATTTGAACAATGGAACAAACCATTTTTAATTGCTAACAGCAGCAACGATCCAGTAACAGGAAATAATCCTGAAATAACAATAGGATTAAAAAGAATTCCATCAGCAAAAGAAATAGTTTTATATGGTCCAGGACATTTTGTTCAAGAAGAAGCAGGTGCTGAGTATGCAAATCTTATTATTGATTTTATTAATGGGGAACCTAAAAGCTTTACTATTGATCAAAATACAATAGATAGGGAAGACATACTTTAGATTCGTAATATAATATATTACTTCGCATAATATATATTATGTTTAATAATATTATGACCTTGGAACCATTCCTTTAACCTTTTGCAGGGTTATTTCGGTTGAAGCACGCCTATGTGCAGATAATTCTTGATAACCTGAGTCATTCCACCAGCTATCTGCATCCTCCTCTGATGGGAATGAAAATATGATCACTCTATCAAATTGATTTGGTTTATTTCCTTCAAGACATACTGGTGAGTCATCAAATGTAATAAATGATCCATTATGTTTTTTTAGGAAAGGGAAAAAACCTTTTTCATAGATTCTATATTCTTCAGGATCATTAATTTTAAGATTAACTACTATATATATAGGAATACTATTCATGAGTTTATTAATTTTACTTCTATTGTTTTGATATTGTCTATTGAGGATAACATCTTACCATGTGGTTATATTTCATCCATATCAATAACTACTTCACTGTAATTAAATTCTTCAAAATTTTCTTGGTTCTTATTAATTGATTTATTTTTATTACAAAAATTTAAAAAGGTTTCTTTAGAAACATTTAAATTTTTTACTTCTTTTAGATCGTAATTAAATACAAATGTAAAAGAATCTGTATTTTGAGATTTTTTACTTAAATATGAATTTTCTATTTTGTATTTAATACTTTTGTTAATAATAAAATCATTCCAACAAGATTGATATTTTTTTTTTGATTCATCTGTTTTATCTAATGAGAACTTTTTCCAAAGTATGCTTCGAAGATACTTGGTTGATTTATATTTAGCTTCTAATTTTGCAGTTGATAGGTTTGTTGTTTTCACCTCAATAACATATTCATCTGCAATAATATTAAATATTAATGTTGTAAAAAGTAATAAATTAAAAGTCCTCATCATCAATGCCCATTGCTCCACCATCTTCATAATCATCAGATTCATAATTATTTTGGAAGGTATTAGTTTCTGGAGATGACTCTAATGAACTTTTTATTTTATTAGCAAAATCTTGGTCTGAGGGTGTCCAGCTTCTAACAACAATTTGAGTATATTGTTTATTTATAGGATGTTGCCACATGGCTTTTGAAATAGTTTTTGCTCCTTTTAGTGTGCCGCTAGCAGATGCTTTATATCTAGCTTCAATATTTTGTTTAGCATAGTAATTTGTGTCACCAGTAGAAGCCATTTCATTTTGTTCAGACATTTTGTCAAAATTAGATTGAACTTCTATATTTTCTTGTCTGTATTGAATTATTGCCCTGTCAGCTCTAATTATTGCCTCTCTAAGGGCCATTTTTTCCGACATATCACTACAACCAGACATACATCCTGCATGTGCATAACTAAGTAAGGAAACCTCTCCTCTTTCATTTCTTACAGAAAAAACACCAAATTTTGAATATGCTTTAGTTGCAACTTTTGGATCTTTAAGGTTTCCAATTTGAACTCTTAATGGTTTACCGGGTTTTTGATTTCTAACTAAATCCAGATTACCTGTTGCAATAGCATCAGCTTGTCTTTGAAGTTTTTCACTCCATAAATTTACCATGCACATTCTAATTTTTTTATCACCAGGTTTACCATTAACATAAGTGGCAACTGTTTTCATTCCCCTTACAGTTCCCTGAGAGGAAGACATGATAGAATCTTGAAAATTCTTTTGATTAAGAATATCTCTTCTTATATCTTCCTTTTCTTTATCTGAAACATTTTTATCATTTAACTTATTTTTAGTTTCGGGATCGATAGCCTTATCAAGTTGTTGATTAATGAAAACCTTAGTTTTTTCATAAATACTTAAATCTTCATAATTTTTAGATTGATTGGCAGAAGTATTGTTAGTAGTTGAAATAGAACCTAGCTGTTCACCAGTTGATGCAGCTTGTATTTCAGAATTGGCAATTTCTGATACCATCTCTTTGCCAATGTAGTCTACAAGCTCACCTTTTGCTTGAAGGTTAGCAACAATAGCAGCATCAAAAAGCGCGCTCGGAAAAAAGTCATTATTAGTATCTACACCAACAGAATCTGTACCAATGGAGACAAAAAATTTAGTACCATCATCTTTATAATTAACTCCTTCATCCCACATTTTTGATTCTAAGAGATTATCGCATTGTGATGACATTGACACTCTCATAGTTCCGACACCACCTTCATCTGTTGCCTCAGGATCAACATTATTAGGATTAGCAGCTGCTAAAGCATCTGGTGTATAAATAAATATACTTAACACAAAAAAACATAAAGTATTTAATAAATTTTTCATAGATATGACCCCTCTTCCTCTTAAAAATAAAAACTATAGTGTTACAAACCAATAAACAAAATAGGCGATGCTTATATATAAAGCATATTTAATAATTTTACCAACCATCATCAAACTCCTTCTCTAATTTTTTTCTCATGTCCTCTTGTTTCTTTTGAGTTTGTTTTCTAGTATTAGGAAGTGATCTAATAATCATAGATTTAGGCTTAAAGTTATCAAAAGCATTTTTATTAGATAGGTTAATTACCTTTGCATATGACATTTTAGAAGTAACTTCTGTTATCTCAATAATACCAACTTGAGTTTCTTTACGACCAAGACTTTCTTTGGTATAAGAGTCTATGATTTTGTCTCCATACTTAATTAATTTAAATCGTTGCCCTACTTCGATCATATCACCACCAGTACCTATTGTTAGAAGGTTGTTTTCATAACTTTCTACAACAAACGGATAAATTGCTTCCAATATTTTATAGCCAGCTTCTTTGGCACTAATATTTACAGATTCTAAAATTATTGAATCAATATCAGTATTTAAATTTAGTTTACCTGAGAGGTTTGTATTTAAATTCTGTGAAAATTTAACTTGACCAGTGGTTATATCAATTAATCTATAATTAAGACTTAATGCACCAACAGATCTTTTAAAAACCTTGTCAGTTGTTTGAAGTTGTATATTTTTTTCACTTACACGTAAATTATTTAATGATCCAACCATTAGATAATCAGCAACAAGTTCTTGGCCTAGTTTTACAAGCTCTCTCATTGGTACATTACCACTTTCTAGAATCGATTTTTCACCTTTGACAGTTTCTTGATATTTTCTATCAAGTATTGTGAATTTCCTTGTCTGGACAAGATAATTATTTACTGAGTCAGTTAAAACATCAGCAACTGCTTTTTCATTTAACTTTGTATTCATGATATTACAGCATGCATTTCTTGGTACAAAATTTATCACAGCTATTTTTTTTCTTTTAGATGATTTTGGTAGTTTAAATTTTGCTATTTTTACATCTAGTAAAACTTTAATATTTCCTCGATCAGTTTTTGATTGCGAAATTATTTTATAACTATCGACAATTCCATTTGTTCTAGTTTTTATCTCATCATTAAGTTCTTTTGAATTATTAAAAGTATTACCTTTATCTGTGGCCGTAGATGTAGACTTTGTTTTTAATAAAGTCTCAGAGTCAATAGACTTACCATTTACCATTGAAATTGCTTGAACTAAGCCATCATCCACAGCCTCATTTACGGTTTGCCCGATACCTTCAGATTTAACATTAACAATATCTACATTGGCTTGAGCAAAAAGAGGCATAAAAAGCAATGCCGCACCTAATATTATTTTGCCGTTAAATCTATTCATAAATTTATATTTAAATAGCTCCTGATATATCAGAATCATCTACTTCAACACCTTGAGATTTTGCTGATGTAACTAAATCTTTTCCGTTTGAAACCAGTCCTTTAATTAAACCAGGTCCATCTTTCACAATAGTCATACCTGTGGATAAGGATTTTTGTAACTTTCTGAATTTCATGGGATTGGTTTTAACCTCAGATAAAGCTGATTTTGCCTCATCTGCAAAATCCTTCATAGGTCCTGATAACTTAGATGTTCTATATACAGCTTTTAAGTATGGCGGTATAGCTTTTGTAAGATTTTTTTTAGCTTCATCTCCTAGCTCTTTATTTTCAGAAGCTAGCTTTGCAGTCTCTTCAGCACTACTCATAGTTTCTTCAATAACATCTTTAATACCAGCACCTTTATTAATATTTTCCGCTCTAATTTTTGCTTTTTCAGCACCACTCTTGTCTCCATAAGCTTCTTTAATTAAAGATTCGGCTTGAGCAATATCAAATAAAACTGCTCTCATTTCACTTTCTAATTTTTCAGCTGCTGCAGCAGGATCCATTGATGGCTTTTCTTCAGCTTCTTCGCTTAAACCTGGTATACCAGGTACTGTAGGCAGTTTTGGAAAAGCTTCAACATTAAAAGCTACGATAAAACAACTTAAAATTATTGAATTTAATATATAGTTTTTCATTTTTTTTCTCCTCTTTATAATTTGTATATTAATGAATTTATAGCTTCATCAAAAGCTTTTTTAAGTGCAAGATTTGCTGCAATTACATCTGATGAACCAAAGGCTGTTTTAATTTCAGGGCCAACTGATGCCACCATTTCTGCAGCATAATCGTCATTATTGATTCTGTAGAGTTGAATATTTACAAGGACATCCGCTGAATAACTACCCGTATCATAGTCAATTTTTGGAACACTTGTATCAACAGTTCCAAGTAGAAGATAGTCAACAAATGGTTTATTTAATCTCTCATAATTTAAGTCAACTATATTCATTACAAGAGATTCTTGAGTATCGGGATTTATATTAGCCCCATAAATATGATCAGTATTTCCTAAAAACTCTGATGATATTACACCGTATAATTTTTCATAGCCAAGACGCCTATTTATCATATTATCTAACCAGGACGGTGATCGAACACTCATTTGAAAGGGTTGTGCTACATCAGAAATTTGTGATACCGCTGATTGTAAGTCTCCAATTAAATAAGTTCTTTGTGTTGCCTTTCTAGTTGTTTTTCCACCGGTTGTAATGGCGGAACGATTTGTAGTAGATTCAGTTGATGATAATGATGAACCGTCATCGTTTATGATCGCATCTGTTTGTGAGCTGTTTCTTGTTTCAGTTTGTTTATTTACTTTTTCATCAAAAATATCTGCTACATCAGTTTTTCTTGGGATAACCATAGCAACAATAGATTTTCCTATTAGGTCTGATCTTATTTGAGATGTGCTTGAAAAATCTCTTAATAGTGCATTAACTTGTTGTTCATTAATGTTGGCATTGATTACAACAGTATATGTTCTTGTATCGTTATCACATTCGGTAAATAATATTTTATAGTTGTTATCTACATATTCATCAAACTTTGATAAAAAAGCATTTTTATTTGAATTGTATGCATCAATTTTTTCTCGTGAAAAAGTGTTGATGTAATTATTCCATGCAATTTTTTTTGCTTCTTCTATGGCATGTAAATGCAAACTTCTTTCTTTTGGTCTGTTATCTTTAGTACATAGTCTTTTTGGTAATTCTATAGTTGCACGTCCCTTATATTGACCGGATTCAACATTAGATACAAATAGAAATGGAACAAGTAATAATAGTATTTTAATTTTCATAGTTTAACCTTATAGTTTTTTTTAGATAATTTGAATTTTTTTTAAAAGTTTTTGCATCAACTGATACATAATTTTTAATATATTTTTTATCTTGTATTTTTAAATTAGTTATATATTTGTATAAAAGTTCTTCTGTTGAATTATTAAAATATTGCCAATCATTGACCATATCCCCTTTAACAATCTTATTAACTAAGCCATTTTTAATTGAATGAGTAAAATGAGCAATCCCATCACTATTAGGCATTCCATCAGATGTCATAAAGGTTATATCCGTGTAAGAAGCATAAGCATAGGCCTCAATACCATTATTCTCTTTAAGAAGAACTTTCTTTTGTGGGTTTCTAAATGAAATATTAAACCCATGATCTATATCTGGTAGCTTTAGATTTAATAACTCTTCTCTATCAGCAAATTTCATATTTACCTGTCTTCCAAGTGCATCACCTTCCGAATATGGGATTAAAGGAAACGAATAAATATCAGAAAACCATTTAACAAATTGTTGACCAACCCAATCCTTATATTTTTTCTCTGAAAAAACATCATTTTGCAGAAAATATAAGTTTTTACTAGTAAACGTTTCTCCATTTAGAAACTTTAATGAATCTTCTGATAAATTAATTTGATTAATGCCAACATTAAAGTCAGCGTATCTAAGTTTGTATGGATTTAGATTATTAATATAAGAAATAATAGGCTTCAAAACAGAACTGTTTTCAATAGAATTACTACTTATAGAGTTATCAAAAAGTTCTTGAACAATTTTATCCTCATCCATGTTAATTAATTCATTAACTTGATTTTCATTAAGAGTAAGGCCCAAATAAAAAGACACAAATCTTATAAAATCCAGTTTAGATGATCTATTACAATTTTCTGTGTAACTATCAACATAGGGCCTCGATGATTCATTTGGATATGAAGTTACAATTAATTGATCTCTTGGATTGTACAAAATAGTTTGAGTACTTAAAAAATATGTATTAACACACTTATCTTTATAGCTATACGAATATACTCTCTCTTTATCAATTGCTATAACTAATGAAAGCACCCCATCATTTGAACTATCTCTATTATCAAAAAATAAATTATAGATTCTTGAATTATTATTTTTTAGATTTGATGAAATTATATTAGTTAAAACTTTATTAGGAATTTTGTTAAATTTAACTGTATTTGGGTATTCTTCTTCGATAGCACCTGTTGAAGAAATAAAAGACAAATAACTAAATTGAACGTTTTCATTAGAAGATAAACTAGTAAGAGAAAACAAAGATATTATAAGAATAATATTTTTTAATTTATTATTAATGCTATACCCCCTTGTACTTTTCAAAAATCAATGATTTATAATTACACATTTATGAACATATTTAAATAACATTCTTTTGCAAATATTTAAATAATTTTAGTGTAGAATAAGCGCCTATGGCTAAAGAAGACGCATTAGAATTTGAAGGAGAAGTTATTGAAACTCTTCCTAATACCAAATTTAAAGTTAAATTAGAGAACGGACATATTATTACAGCTCACATCTCAGGTAAGATGCGTAAACATTACATAAGAATTTTAACTGGCGATAAGGTTAAAGTTGAGATGACACCCTACGATCTCACTGTAGGTAGAATTACCTTTAGAGGTAGATAAGCAGAAATCACAACTGTTTAAATGGTCTTTATCGACCTTAAGTGAATAAAGAAAAAATATGTAGATAATGCTGCAAGTAAATGCCAAATACCGTGAGCTTGTATTAGTGAATCTGGTGAACATGATGCATGATCAGGAACTCCAGTTAACCATATTGCAAAAGCACTTAAATAAGAAATCATCCCCAAAAAGAACCATTTATAAGTCCTAGAATATTTAGGTTGTTGATTGGATAATATAGCTGGCAACCAAAATAAAATTACCCACCAAAATTCATTAAAATTTTCAAATACTTCATTTGGCATGGTGCCAAATAACATTAAAACCAAGAATCCAACAAAACCAGACATAAGCCTAAATACAGGCGACCAATATCTATAAAGCACTTCAGATATAACCCATAACCCTATAGAAACACCGAAAAGATTAAAGTTAATACCTAATTCAAAATCAGTAAACCATCTCCAAATTGAATAAATAACTACAATAGAAATATATGTATATAGAAATTGGCTTATAGACCATTTGGACATGCTATAAATATTAAAAAGCCAAGGTAAAATAATATACATAATCATACTTAAGTTATCTGCCCATGCGCCCCACTCTGTATTAGTGCCATGCATTAGCATAGAACCTGGACCTAGATAAATTACAACAGATGCATATAAAATTGAGATTTTATTAATACCAATAAATGGGTTGGAAGAATTATTTTTGTCTTTTGATAAAATCCAAAACATATATAAACCAACAAGCATAAAACCTAAGTTA
>CACJBO010000014.1 GCA_902591665.1 uncultured SAR86 cluster bacterium | reverse complement strand
GAAATCCCATCTATAAAAATTGGTGAAATAATGATGAATGCACTGAAGGAAGTTGATAGCGTTGCATACGTTAGATTTGCATCTGTTTATAGAGATTTTCAAGATATAAAAGATTTCTCAGAAGAAATTAATTCTCTTCGTAAAGAAAAACCAAAAAAAAATTCAAAAAATAAATCAAAAAAATGAATTATGAAAAATTGATGCTGAGAGCCATCTCTCATGCTAATCAATATAAATATACAGCAAAACCTAATCCAGTTGTTGGATGCATAATTGTTAAGGGTAAAGAAATAATTTCTGAGGGAGCGCATGAAAAATTTGGATGCAATCATGCAGAAATTAATGCAATAAATTCTGCGAAATTAAATCTTGGTAAAAGCTTTAATTCTTTTGAAGAACTAACTTTAATATGCACATTAGAACCCTGTAATCATACTGGCAAGACAGGGCCGTGCACAGAAGCAATAATTAGTTCAGGTATTAGAAATGTTGTTATCGGTGCCTTGGACCCTAACCCACTTGTTTCTGGAAAAGGTATTAAAAAACTTAAAAAAAATGGTATTAATGTAATAAGTGGGATATGTGCTGAATTGGTAGAAGAGCAAAATAAATTTTTCTTTTTTAAAAATACATATAAAAGACCATTTATAACAGCAAAAATTGCTTCATCCTTAGATGGAAAATCTCATTTACTTGATGATCAAAAAACGTGGATCACTTGCAAGGAGTCTCGAGAAGATGTTCAAAAACTAAGGGCTTCTGTGGACGTAATTCTGACTGGAGGCAATACAGTTGTAAATGATAATCCATTAATGAATGCTAGAGTTAATTTCCCAATTAACCAACCCAAAAAAATCTTGTTAAGTAGCAAAACTAATTTTAACTTTGATGCACCGTTTTTTAAGAATGCTAATTATGAAATTATTACAGAGCGAAGCATTAAGAATGTTGTTAATAGTTTTGGAAGCACAGATATTACATCAATTCTTGTAGAGGCTGGACCAAAATTAATTAATTCTTTTTTAAATGAAGACTACGTAGATAAATTAATTATTTATGAATCAACTTCGAAACTTGGACCAAATGGAGTAGATTGGTTCAAAGGAGATAATGCTGTCGAAAAACTGGGTTTTAAACTAGAATCGTCCTATAAAATTAAATCAGACACAAAGAAAATATATATAAAGTGATAAAAGATAATATAAAAGACATCATAAAAGATATTCAAGAAGGAAAAATGGTTATTATTCTTGATGATGAATCTCGAGAAAATGAAGGAGATTTGGTCTGCGCTGCTGATATGGTAACACCAGAAATTATTAATTTTATGGCCTCAAAGGGAAAAGGTTTGATTTGCCTCCCCCTTAGCAAGAATTTAATAAATAAATTTGATTTAAAAATGATGACCAATAAGAATAAAGCTGCCAACAAAACAGCTTTTACTGTCTCCATCGAGGCTGCCGAAGGAATCACAACCGGAATTTCTGCTGCTGACAGAGCTCATACTATAAAAACTGTTGTAGATACAAAATCCAAACCTTCTGATATTGTTCAGCCGGGTCATATTTTCCCCTTAAAAGCAATGGAAGGCGGAGTTCTAAGCAGAGCCGGGCACACTGAAGCGGCATGTGATCTTGCTAAGCTTGCTGGTTTTCAATCTGCTGGTGTCATTTGTGAAATTATGAATGATGATGGCACTATGGCACGAAGAGATGATCTAATTAAATTCGGCGAAAAGCATGATATAAAAGTTGGAACAATAGCCGATTTAATTGATTTTAGACTTTCATCAGACTCAACTATTGAGGCCATTAGTGAAAAAACTATTCAAAATGAGTTTGGAGAATTCAAGCTTATTGTTTGGAAGGATAATATTAAAGATGAATATCATTTCTCATTAACTAAAGGTGACCTATCAAAAGTAGAATCTCCTTTAGTGCGTGTGCAAACTCAAAGCATCCTTCAGGATACTTTGGGAATTGAAGAAATGGGTAAAAACTGGTCTATAAGAAAATCTATCGAGAGAATCTCTAAAGAGGAAGCAGGACTGTTTGTATTAATTAATCACAGAGATGCAAAAAGTTATTGGCTTAACAAGCTTGAAGATAAAGAAGTTGAGCCTAAAAAAAATAGAAAAGTTATTGGTGTTGGCTCTCAAATATGCAGAGCATTAAATCTAAAAAAAATTACAGTACTTGGAACACCTACTAAATATAATGCTGTATCAGGTTTCAATATTGAGATAACAGGTTTTGTGAATGAATAAGATTTTAATAGTGCATACCTCATGGTATAGCGAATACATAAATGAGATGGTTCAAATTGCAACTAATGTCATTTCAGATAGTGAGCGTGAATATGAAACTACCTGTGCTCCAGGTGCAATAGAGCTTGCTGCATTAGGTAAACATCACTTAATTAAAAATAAATCATCATACTATTCTGGTGTTCTATTCTTAGGGATTGTTGTCAGGGGAGAAACATCTCACTATGATTTGGTTACTAACGAGACTTTCAGATCAATTGGAGACTTAGCTCTAACCTATCCAAACATTTCAGTAATTAATAATGTATTGTGTGTTGAAAACTCCGACCAATTGATTAAAAGATTAAAAATCAATACAAAAAATAACACTCAAGCCTTAATTGAGCTTATCAATGAAAAATCTAGCTAATTTTAAGATTCAAATTAGGACCAGAGAGTATCTAGTTCAAGCTATATATCAATATTTCTTTAATAATCAAGATATATCTGACATTGTTGATCAATTTAAAGACGAGCATAAAAATAAAAAAGTTGATTTTGATAAATTTTCTTCATCGCTAGAGTCAATCCAAAAGAATAAAAGTGAATTCAAAGAAATTTTAGACTCTATGAATGTTAAAGATTCAAATATGGATCTAATAGATAAATCAATTTTATACTTTGCTTTAAATGAAATGATATATGGTGAGTTAGATAAACCAGTGATTATTGACGAATCGTTGAGACTTTCAAAAAAGTTTTCTAGTCCTGAGTCTTATAAATTTATTAATGCAAATTTAGATAAATATCTAAAATTAAATTAGTTTATCTGTGAATTGTCTGGTCTCTTGATGGTCCTGTAGAAACAATTGAGATATTACAACCAACAAAATCTTCAATAAAATTAATATATTCTTGAGCTTTTAAAGGTAGATTTTTAAATTTAGTAATTCCTTCTGTTGATGATTTCCAACCTTCAAAAGTTTTGTAGACTGGCTGATCGCCTTGATAATCAATACAAACTTCTATTGAATTGAATTCATCCATAACGTCTAGTTTTGTTAAACAAATATCTGTGACAGAATTTGTAAAAACAGCTTTTTTAAGAGCTAATAAATCTAACCAACCACATCTTCTTGGCCTGCCTGTTGTAGCACCAAATTCATTTCCTATCTCTGCAAGCATTTTTCCATTATCATCAAAGAGTTCAGTTGGAAATGGGCCCTCTCCAACACGCGTACAATATGCTTTTGAGATACCAATAATTTTATTTATATATTTAGGTCCCAATCCAAGACCGGTTGAAACACCTCCGGCTGTAGTGCTTGAGGATGTTACATAAGGATAAGTTCCATGATCTATATCTAACAATGTTCCTTGAGCACCCTCAAACAATAAAGACTGATTTTCTTTTATTATCCAGTCATAAATAAGGCCCTGTGTATCTGTACAATATTTGTCATGTAAATGTTTGAAAGACAACAGTTCAGCAATAACATGATCTATGTCGTGAGGCTCTTCTTCATAGAGCTCAACTAGCAATCTGTTGTGATATGAAACAAGTAATTCAACTTTTTCTCTAAGAATTTGTTCATTTCCCAAATCACCAAGTCTAACTGCTCTTCTAGCAATCTTATCTTCATAAGATGGCCCTATGCCTCTTCCAGTCGTTCCAATTGATTCCTTTTTATCTCTAACTTTGTCGATACTTATATGACTTGGAAGAATTAATGCACAACCAGAGCTGACAAAAAATCTGTTATCAAAATTTATACCCGCATCTACAAGATCATTTATTTCTTTATCCAGAGCTTCCAAAGATAAAACAACACCATTGCCTATAATGCAATTTACGTTTGGATGGAGAATACCGGAGGGTGTTAAATGGAGAACTGTTTGTTGACCATTTACCTTGATAGTATGTCCAGCATTGTGACCGCCTTGAAAACGGCACACAGCATAAACTTCTTCGCTAAGAGCATCAACAATTTTTCCTTTGCCTTCGTCACCCCATTGAAGACCAAGAATTAGTGTGTTCGAGGCCACATTATTCCTTATTTATTAACTTCTTTTTGATTAAGATATTTTAAAAACTCTGAATTTGAATCGATTAACATCATGTCAGATTTACTTTCAAAGGTTTCAACATAAGCTTTAATACTTCTTGTGAATTCATAAAACTCAGGATCCTGTGAAAAGCCTTCAGCATATATTCTTGTAGCCTCAGCATCTCCCTCACCTCTTAAAAGCTCAGCTTTTTTATATGCCTCAGCTAAAATTACAACTTTATCTTTATCAGCTACAGCTCTAATTTCTCTTGCTATCTCTTTACCCTCTGATCTTAGCTCTTCAGCCAACCTATTTCTCTCTGTTCTCATTCTTTCATAAACAGAATTACTAAGATTTGATGGCAAATCAATTCTCTTTACCCTAAAGTCTATTATTTCCACACCTAGGTCTGCTACAGATTCATTCAATGAATTCAGCATAATACTCATTAACTCGTCTCTTTCTCCAGAAACAACTTCTTTAACGGTTCTTTTACCAAAATTATTCTTGAGAACAAATTCAGAACGTTGGCCTAATAAGCTATTAAGGCTGTTAAAGCTTCCATTGTTAGCTTTATAGAAAGTTAATACATCTGATATTCTATACTTTATAAAAGAGTCAACTAAAAGATATTTACTCTCAACTGTTAAGATTCTGTCTGGCTCCTCATCAAGTGTTTGAATTCTTGAATCGTACTTTTTAACTTCTTGAATAATGGGAAGTTTAAAATGAAATCCTACTGGTATATCAGATCTAACAGCTTCACCAAATTGAAAAACTATTGCATTTTGTTTCTCATTAACAATGAAGAAACTATTAAAGCCAATACCTATTATCAATGCCGCAAAAACTAATAAAAAAGTATTCTTATTCATCTGAATCTCCTCTTAACCTTAGTTGATTTATATCAAATTTATTACCTTGATCCATCATCTTATCCAAAGGAAGTAGCATTAAGTTATTACCACTATCAACATCAATCATAACTTTTGTAGTACTAGATAAAACATTCTGTATTGCATCAATGTACATTCTATCCCTGGTAACTTCAGGTGCTTTTTGATATTCCTCTAATAGCTGAATAAATCTTCCAACCTCACCTTCAGCATTAGCAACAACTTCTAATTTATATCCTTCTGCCTCTCTAATTCTGGCTTGTGCTTGTCCTCTTGCTTCTGGAACAATACTCAAAGCATATCTTTCAGCTTCGTTTTGAAGTCTTTCTTTATCTTCTCTTGCCGCAACAACATCATCAAATGCATCCTTCACAGCAGCAGGAGGATCTGTTTTTTCAATATTAACTTGCTGAACTATTAGGCCAGTCGCATAACTATCTAATATCTGTTGAAGTCTTCCTTGAACCTCAGATGCAATATTTTCTCTTCCTACTGTCAAAGTCTGTTCAAGAGTATTATCGCCGACAACATGTCTTAAAGCGCTTTCAATACCCTGCCTAAGACTTACCTCGGGATCTTTGACGTTTAAGACAAAATCTTTGAGATTAGCGATTCTATATTGTGCAGAAACGGTAACATCAACAATATTTTCATCTTTTGTCAGCATGCTATTAGTTTGTGTATACCTTCTAGTTAAAGTTACATTTTCAATATACCTTTCATCTATGCCAGCAAGTCTAAAATTTAATCCTTCTTCTTGTTCTTCGTAAAATTTACCTAACCTTAAAATTACTGCCCTTTCAGATGCATCTAACTGATATATAGACTGAGATGCATACACTATTGAGAATGCAAATAAACCGTACATAAGTAGTCTGGTTGTAGGAATTTTAAACCCACCACCAGAATCACCACCTGATCCATTAGAAGAAGGCTTTTTTCCTCCTAATATTGAAGAAAATTTCTTAACTAAGTCATCAAAATCTGGAGCATCATTTTTACCACCCCATGGATCTTTGTTTTGGTTATCCCAATTCACAATAATTACCTCGTTTTTTCTTATATTATAAACTGTATCTAAGGGCTAATGCTTATATTTAAAGAGAACTTACTAATCTTTTAACAGTTTCTTTAATTTTATAGGCTGATTTATTATCAAAAATTTCAAGATTGTCCCACGACCTCATCCATGTAATTTGTCTTTTAGCTAATTGTCTTGTTGCAAACAATGCAGTGTTAAAAAATTCATCTTCGTCAATTTCTTTTTTAATGAATGAAATTGCTTGTTTATAGTTTACCGATTTTCTAATGGGATGACTGTCAACAATTTCATATTTATCTAAAATATTTTTTACTTCCTCTACCAACCCATCACTAATAATTGTTTTAAGCCTCTTTTCAATTCTTTTATGAAGTATTGACCTATCCTCATCTAAGACACCTAATTGCTTTATATTATATTTTTCTAAAAGAAAATTTTTATCAACCTTGCCCAACAAAGAAGTCATATTCTCTCCAGTAGATTTATAGACCTCTAAGGCTCTTATAATTCTTTTATCATCAGATTGATTTAAAGTTTCAGCATAATCTGAATCAATAGATGCCAACATTTCATAGAGATATTGATCACCATTTTGTTTTTTTGCTTCTTCAAGCTCTAATCTGTAGTCATCATTTCTAGCAGGCAAAGTATCAAGACCATTTATTAATGTTTTGAAGTACATCATTGTTCCACCTACAAATACAGGCAGCTTACCCCTAGAATGTATTTCATCTATCAATTCCAATGAGCTTTGATAAAAATCTGATACGGAATAAATTGAATTAGGCTTAATTATGTCCACTAAATGATGTGGGTATTTTTCTAAAATATTTTTTGAAGGTTTTGCTGAGCCAATATTACAGTCTTCATAAACCATAACAGAGTCAACACTAATAATCTCAGCAGGCACTGAATCGCATATCTCGATTGCTAAATCTGTCTTTCCTGAGGCAGTTGGCCCAAGAATAAAAGCGATAGGCTTTTTTAAAATATTATCCAAATTTAAAGAGCTTCTTCGTTTGTCTCTCCAGTTCTAATTCTGACAACTTCCTCAATAGGTGAGATAAATATTTTCCCATCACCAATTTTTCCTGATCCGGCTGCTTCTATGATTGCATTTTTAACTTGATCCACCATATCGTCTGAAATAGCTATCTCAATTTTAATTTTTGGTAAGAAATCTATAGTGTATTCAGCCCCTCTATATAATTCAGTATGGCCTTTTTGCCTTCCAAAGCCCTTTACTTCAGTCATAGTCATACCTGAAACACCTATCTTATCTAATGATGATCTAACTTCTTCAACCTTAAAAGGTTTAATTATTGCTGTTACTAATTTCAATTTTATCTCCTCTAATAATTTTTAAAATAGTATTGCATTGCTCTTGCAAAGAGCCCTGACTCTTTAAACAAACTTCTGCAGCTCGCGTAGACATATCATCTCTCAATTCATCATCATTTAGCAAGGTCTGAAATGCATTAAAAAGCTCTTTTTCATTTTGAATCTGTATACATGCATCTTGATTCTTAAATTCATTAATAATGTCAGAAAAATTTTTCATGAAAGGGCCAACAATAAATGGGCATTTTTGGGACGCTGGCTCAATAATGTTATGTCCTCCGTATTCTTTAAATAAACTACCTCCAACAAAAGATATTGTTGCAATTGAATAAAGTTCTTTCAATAAACCAGTAGCTTTGATGACATGTACATTATTGGCGCTAAAATTTTGCGGTATTTCTGTGCTTAATAATGATTTTAATTTTGAATTAGTAAGCAACTTTTGTATTGACTCTGCTCTATCTGGGTGTCTGGGGACAATAATCAATTTTAAATCTTGATATTCCTTTAGAAGCTTAGCGTAAGAGTTAATGACTAATTCATCCTCATTTTTATGAGTGCTTGCTGCTAAAAGGATTGTTTTTTCAATAGTATTTCGAGAAGGATTTTGATTTATTTCAACATCGAATTTAACTGAACCTACATTACTAATTCTTTGATTATCTATTCCTAAAAGATTAAACCTTTCTTTATGAGCTTCGCTTTGAACGAAAGCATGAGTGATTTTTTGAAAAACTATATTTGATAAAAAATTAAACTTTTTATAACGTTCAAAGGAGGATTTGGACATTCTTCCGTTAGACAAAATGATTGGAATCTTGTTTTTAAATGATTGAGTGATCATATTTGGCCATATTTCTGTTTCAAATAAAATTAATGCCTTCGGCTTGAATGTTTTAGAGTAATTTGAAATAAACCATTTCAAATCCCAAGGTGCATACACAATCTCAATGTCTAAACCAAAAATTTTTTTGGCTTCTCTTAAGCCAGTTGGAGTTGTAACGGATAAAACAACATCATTATCCTTTGCTATAGTTTTGACTATATTTTGTGATGATATGACTTCACCAAGGCTAACAGCATGAAACCACACAATATCTTTTAAATTGTTTGCATTATCGTATATGCCAAACCTATTTAAAAAATGCTTTTTATAATCAGAATCCTTAATGCTCTTTAATAATATTCTTCCGACCATAAGCGGAAGAGATAAATACATCAGAAAGTTATACAAAAATAGACTCATTTTTCATTCATTTTGAATATTAGTGTAATAATACAGCCTTATAATATATGAATAGAGCTTTATTAACACTTCTTGTGAGTTTATGGAAACTCATATTATTTCTACCAAGACCACTTCACAAGGTCTTTATCTTAACTTTAGGCAATCTAATTTATTTAATGCCAATTAAAAGAAATAAAATTAGTAAAAAGAATATTGATCTATGTTTTCCCAATATGCCATTAAAACAAAGAAAAAATCTTCTAAAAGCTAATATTGTTGCATCTGCTCAAATTGTTTTTGATTCAGGTATTGCATGGTTCTGGTCTGATAGAAAGATAAATAAACATATAAATTACGAAATAAAAGGCATTGAATCTCTTATCAACGAACAAAAAAATAATAATGGCGTCCTTTTATTCTTTAAACACTCTCTTCATCTTGAACTTGATGCACGATTACTTGGTATGAATTGTGATGTATATGGCGTTGAAAGAGTTCATAATTCTGACTTATTTGATTCTGTTCAAAAAACAGGAAGATTGAAAAGTGTTAAAGATACATGTGACAGAAATAATCCTATTAAATTTATAAGATGGCTTAAAAAAGGTAAAACTGTTCTTTATGCAACAGATCAAGATTATGGGTTAAATCAGTCAGATATTATTAATTTTTTTGGCCAACCTGCTGCAACAATATCAGCGCCTTCAAAAATAATTAATTCGACAGATTGTAAAACATATTTTATGAATTCTTATATTGATTCAGGTAAATACATTCTTGATATAGAGGAGCTGAAACTAAGCCATCTAAATGGATTAAGTTTTTCTCAAAGCTTAAATGATTTTATAGAGAAAAAAATTAGAGAAAACCCTGATGAGTATTTGTGGCAACACCGAAGATTTAAATCAACACTTGGTAAAAAAGACTTTTATGCATGAAAATTTAAACGATTTCGATTCTATTAAAGGTTTTCTAGATCACGAAGAAGGCATTCTTTTATATCAAATGGCTAAAAAATATTGTATTAAAACTTTTGCAGTTGAAATTGGATCTTACTGTGGAAAATCAGCCTGCTACATCGGTGAGGCATGCAAAGAAAATAAGACCCATCTTGTAACAATTGATCATCATAGAGGATCTGAAGAGCAACAGTATGGAGAAGAATATTTTGATCCAGAGGAATATGATTATGAAAATGAAAGAGTCGATACTTTGCCTAGCTTATTAAAAAATATATCTAGGTTTCAATTAGATGAATATATCAAGGTGATGGTTGAGACCTCTAAATCTGCATCAGAAAAAATAAAGAATGAAATAGATTTTTTATTCATTGATGGTAGCCATACTTTTGAGTCAGCAAGAGCCGATTATGAATCATGGAAAGAAAAAATTAGGGTTGGAGGTATTCTTACAATTCATGATATCTATGACTCAGAATTTGAAGGTGGCCAGGCTCCAAGAGAAATATATGAAAAAGCACTAGGAGAAAATTTTAAACTTGTAAAGAGAGTTAAAAGTTTAGTTGCTATTGAAAAAATTTCTTAATTCTAGAAAGACATTAACAGAGGATTCATTAGAACCTAAATCATAGAAAGATAAAGCATGAGCTGCAATAATTACCGCAGCATTGGTCCAAGTTGAATTCTCTTCTGGCCAAAAGATTTCCATATCATATTGATATCCTGTTGGAAAAATTCCATCTTTATTTTGAAATTGCTGAATATCATTAAATATCTTTTTTGCAATGTTTTCATTGTCATGAATTAATGCTGATATTATACATTCAGAACTCTCTGCTATTGTTACCCAAGGCTCTTCAGCAACACACTTAACTCCAAGTCCTTTTACGTAATAATTATCTAATAAGTCTAAGAATTCTTTCTTATTATTTTTGATGCCAGCTAAAAAAGGATAATAAAAATCCATCGAGAATCTAGATCTATCAACACCATCTCTATTAAATTTTTCTTGCCACATCTCGGTGTTAAATTTAGGAAAGCTTTTATCTTTTGCAACCAATGATAAGAAGATGGACATTGAAGCAGTAATTAATGAATTATCAGAATACCCATTGCTATCTTTTGCCCAATAAAAATAACCGTCTTCATCTTTAAAATCATCAAGGACTTCAAAAATATTTTCAAGCTTTAGAAGTTGTTCATTAGTAAGAATTTTTTTGTAGTTTTGCTCTTTATCGATCAAGCTCGCTTGTATAAGCGGCATGATAATGTATGGAGCATGATGGCTTTCATAGTGAAGTTTTGATGGTTTTTCATTTTGAAATTCAGCATAAATTAGTCCATCTTCGTTAAGATTAGTAAAAAACCAATTTACTCCTCTCCAAAAATGCTCCCACTCTTCATATATTGCTAACGCAATTAAACATTCACAATGATCCCACGGATCACATTTACCCTTTTCGTCCCAAAAAATTGCACCACTCGATGATTGGTTTGAAATAATCCAATTCTTAGATGGCTCGAATTTTTTTTTATAATCTAGCCAATTCATTTTTTTGTAAAATAAAAAGAAATGCTTTTACCTAAAATTGGATTTAGTAATCTATCAATAAAATCTATCCATTTAGGTTTTTTAAGAATATGTAATTCAAGAAATTTTTTATACCAACTTACTAAAAAATTTGAATCTTGGCTTTTCCAGAACAAACATCTCAACCACCAATATGCAGAGTGAATAGAATGGAATCTTTCTGATGCATCGAAAATAAAACCCTTTTCTGTAATATCTTTAATTAGTGATTTCTTTTTGAAGATTCTTAAGTGTCCTCCAGGTTGATTCTGATATTCTTTAGACAACATCCAACAAATTTTTTCTGGGAATTCTGCTGGAACACTTGCAAGAAACTTTCCTCCAGGTTTTAAAACCCGAAAAATCTCATCTATAGCATGTCTATATTCGTGAAGATGTTCTAATACCTCAGAACATATTATTAAATCAAATGTACTATCGTTAAAAGGCAACTCATAGGCTGAACCGCTCAAAAAAGATGTTTGATTATTAGAAATTGATTCAAAATACTCTAATCCTTCTAATGATTTATCCAAAGATTCCAAATGGGGATCAAGACCTATACATTGAATATTTGGAAACGTCTCCATGACCGCAAATACATGCCTACCCTCACCGCAGCCTAAATCAAGCATTAAGCCATGATCAGGTAATTGTATTTTTGACAAATCAAAGGTTAGCATTTATTGAAATCATTGATAGTTTTAATAATTATATTCTCATATTCTTCTGTAATTTTTAACCAATTAAAATTATCAACTATATGCTCTCTTCCTCTCACAGCAATGTTTTTATAATGTGAATAATCATGCAAAATATTTCTAATTGCGTTTGATAATTCATTCGCATTTTTTGCTGGAATTAACTTTGCATAATCACCAACCAATTCTGGAATTGAAGATACATTGGTAGCAATTAGAGGAATCTCACAACTCATTGCTTCTATAACAGGATATCCAAAACCCTCATATAGCGAGCTCACAATTGCTATTGAGCTAGATGCATACTCTTTAGCTATTTCTTCTTTTGTTAAATCAGTCTTAAAAGACACATTATCTTTTATACCTAATTCATCAATTAATCTTGATGTATGTCCATCCTTTTTCATCTTTCCAATGACCAAGAGTGAGATTTCAGGAAAATCATTAACTAAACTTGCAAGTGATTTTAATGAATAATCTAAGCCTTTAAGAGCTACATCAGCACTTGCCGTTGTTATAAGTTTGGTCGGATTTCTTTCGATTTCTTTATAAGGAATAAAAATATCAATATCTAAACCGTTATTAATAACATTGATAATTTCTTTGTTTACATTAAAGTCACTTGCAATATCTTTAAGAGAATTCATTGAAGGCGTAACTATTGTTTTTAATTGCGGAGCTACTCTTTTTTGCATTTTTAAGAATGAATACCATCTATGTCTAGATAGTCTGTACATAAAACCACTATTAGACTCCAGCTCAAATTTATAATCTTTTGTTATTGGATGATGAATAATTTCAAGTAAAGGGAATTTTTTTTGAATTTGAAGTAATCCATAACTCAGGGATTGATTATCAATAACAATATCGTAGTTATAATTCGTATCTAAAAATTCTTTGGCTCTTTCACCAAAAGTTCTCATTTCAGGAAATCCTCCAAAAAAAGTTGAAAAGAATTCATAGAAATCTATAGCTCTTTTATTTTTTTTTCTTGATAAAAATCTTTAATCGGTCTTTGAAGGAAAAGGTTTGAAATAAGTCTAAACCTGGCAATTTTATTAAATTTACTTTTTCATATAGATTTGGATATGGCGGACCCGATATCACATCAACTCGATGCCCCATCAATGAAAGTGCTTTAGATATATCATGGATATATATACCTTGACCTCCACCAAAAGGTGCACTTCTATAACTTAGTATTGCTATATTAAGTTTTTTCAAAATAATTAATCAGATACTAGACTAAGCCAATTTTTATAGAGATTATTTTTTCCACTTACAATATCTCCATAAGTAGTTTGGAGCTTCTCTGTTATTGGGCCAATTGATCCTGATCCAATTAAAATTTCATCAACTTTAGAGATAGGAGTAATTTCAACAGCAGTTCCAGTAAAAAACACTTCATCACTACTTACTAATTCTTCATAAGTTATATCTTTTTCAGTAACTTCAAAACCAAAATCTTCTGCAATTTTTATTACAGACTGTCTAGTAATTCCATTTAAACAATGATCTGTTTTTGGGGTGTTAATCTTATTATCTTTAACGATAAAAATATTTTCTCCGCTGCCCTCAGAAATATAACCATTTTTATCTAAGAGCAAAGCTTCATCAGCACCTTTAGCAAGTGCCTCATGAAGTGCCATGGTTGAGTTTATATAAGTTCCTATAATCTTATATCCTGAATGAAGAGGATTGCTGTATTGTTCATACGAGGATTTAATAATAGATATTCCGTTTTTTTTAGCCTCAGGACTCATATATGAAGGCCACTCCCATGCTGCCACTGCAACATTAACGGATAATTCAGTTGCTCTAATACCCAAAGACTCACTTCCTAAAAAAACAATTGGTCTTAAGTACCCTTCATCAAGCTTATTCTTTATAAAAATATCTTTCTGCACTTCGTTAAGTTCTTCAACTGAATAAGGTATTTTTATACCAATCTTCTCTGCAGCTGAAAAAAGTCTTTCAGTATGTTCATTTAGCCTAAAAATTGCTGGTCCATCGTCTGTTTTATAAGCTCTTACACCCTCAAAAACTCCAGTGCCATAATGGACTGTGTGAGAAAGAATATGCACAGAACTTTCGTCCCATTTTTCATAGGAACCATTTTTCCATATATATTTTAAATCTGTGTTTACAAACATATTTACAAGATATAATAACGACTCGCTATTATGACAAACTAAACAACATAACTAAAGGAAAGAATCATGATCCCAGAGTCTATATTTCGTGAAAATGATATTAGAGGCACCTACCCAGAAGAATTAAATGAATTAGTTATAAAAGAAATAGCAAAAGGAATTGCAAAAAAATGTTTTCAAGAAGATATTTCCTCTATTGTTGTTGCTAGAGATGGAAGGTTGTCAGGAGAATCTTTGTTAACGACTTTTTGTGATGCTATTGCACAATATGGAATAGATGTTAATAACATTGGTCTTGCGACTAGTCCGATGCTTTATTTTGCAGCAAAAAAAGAAAATTCAAAAAGTGGTGTCATGATAACAGGTAGCCATAATCCTAAAAACTACAATGGAATTAAGATGGTTATCAATGATAATTCCGTTTCTGGCAGTGAAATCTTGAGCCTAATCAAAAATGATGAAACTTTAAATGATTCATCTGTAGGGAATATTATTTATAGTGATATAAAAGAAATATATATTTCTGAAATCCTTAAAAATATCGATACAGATATAAGTGAACTTAAAATAGTAATTGATAGCGGAAATGGTGCAGCTGGTTTTATTGCCCCCGAGCTATTTAAGAGATTGGGTTGTGATGTAATTGAGCTCTATAGTGAAGTGGATGGAAATTTTCCAAATCATCATCCAGATCCAGGTAAATTAGAGAATCTAGAAGATATTATCTCTGAAGTTAAAAATAAAAATGCTGATATTGGTTTCGCATTTGATGGAGATGGCGACAGAGTTGGTCTTATAACTAATTTAGGTGACATGATATTTCCTGATAAACAGATGATGTTATTTTCAGAAGATATTTTAAAGAACAAGAAAGGTCCAATTGTTTTTGATGTTAAATGTTCTAATCATTTAAGTAACTTAATTTTAAAAAATGGCGGAACTCCAATAATGGCACCTACTGGTCATTTTCATATTAAAAAAGCAATTAAAAAAAATAACGCCTTGCTAGGTGGTGAAATGAGTGGTCATATCTTCTTTAATGATAAATGGTATGGGTTTGATGATGGTCCATATGCCGCTGTTAGAGCTGCAGAAATTCTTGCAAAATCAAATAGATCAATTGCAGAAATTTTTGGAGATTTTCCAGAGTCTTTCTCAACACCTGAGCTCAATATAACGGTTACTGATGAAAATAAGTTTGAAATCATTGATAGATTTATGGCTAATTCAGATATTGATGGAGATAAAATCTTAATTGATGGATTAAGAGTGAACTTTAATGATGGATGGGGTCTTCTAAGGGCATCTAATACCACTCCAAAGCTTGTTCTAAGGTTTGAAGGTGATACAGATGAATCGATGAATAGAATACAAAATGAATTTATTTCAGAACTATCTCGCATTTGTCCTGAGATTGATATAAATTTAGATTAACTAATGAAAAATGATAGAAAAAATATTATTTTACAATCTTTAGCGAGTCTTCTTGAAGAAAGAAACCTGTCAAAAGTTACTACTGCTCTTCTTGCTGAAAAATCTGAAATTACTGAAGCTGCAATTTATAGGCATTTCCCGAGTAAAAGAGCTATCTATGCCGAGCTTTTTTCCTTTTGTGATAATGCCATCTTTAATAAATGTGCTGAATTAAAAAAATCAGATTTAAGTTCAAGAGATAAAGTTAAAAGCACTTTTCTTTTTTTTATGATTTTTATCGAAAAAAACAAAGGGTTTGCAAGGCTCGTTTCAAGAGAAGCTTTGTCAACAGATGAGCAAAATGTCTCAGATGCAGTTAATCAATTCTTTGAAAGATTAGAGCTATCTATTAAACAAATGTTAGCTGAAGACTCGAATAATTTAATTGCGCAGCCAGGCATATCAGCACAACTTATAGTTACCTGCCTTGAAGGTAATGTTGGAAGATATATTAGATCTAAGTTTAAAGACTCGCCAAGCAACTATATTGAAAATGTTTGGGAACTCCTTTCTGTGAATATATTTAAAAAATAATTAGTCCTCTAAATTCTCATCCAAAATTAATTCAAAATAAGTTTGTGAATCTATAGAATTATCAATCACTCCTGTTTTTTTATTTACCTTCACAAAAGATATGCCCTCAGGAATATTTTTCTCTTTAACTTCAAGATTTTTTAAAGCGTCTTGCATGAAATCTAACCATATAGGTAAAGCAATTGTAGATCCATATTCATTTTCACCAAGTGAAGTAAAGTCGTCCGTTCCAACCCATACAGTAGTAACTAAATCTTCGTGGAAGCCAGAAAACCAAGTGCTAACTGCATCATTTGTTGTACCAGTTTTTCCGCCAATATCTTTTCTGTTCAAAACAGAAGCTTTTCTTCCAGCTGTACCTCTAGTCATAAATTCTTGAAGAGTATCTTTAACAAGAAATGCTATTCTTTCATCTATAACATTGTCTTCTTTAAATTCAGGTTCAATCAAAAAGTAAGGTTTTTTAATATTCATTTCCATAGTGTCAAGCCATGGGAAAGCTGTTACTTCTTTTGTACCAACAAGATTTAAATAATCATTATGAGAATAAATAATATTTCCATTTCTATCCTCAATTTTTGAAATATAGTATGGATCAACTAAATACCCTCCATTTGCTATGACGCCAAAAGCTCGTGCCATCTCTGCCGGTGAAAAATTTCCAGATCCAAGGGCTAAAGACAAATCTGATGGAAGTCTTGATTTCTCATAACCAAATTTTTGGATATAGTTTTGAGTGTTATTAATTCCAACTTCTCTCAAAAGTTTTATTGAGACAATATTGATAGACCTTATTAATGCATCTCTTATTGACGTTGGGCCATAAAATTTTCCAGTATAGTTTTCCGGCCTCCAAACACTTTCTAAATTCTTATCTTCAAAAGCTATTGGTGCATCATTTATTAAGGAAAAAAGGTTATATTCATTTGCTAGGGCTGCCGCATAAATGAATGGTTTAAAACTGGATCCAGATTGAGGATATGAGAGAATCACTCTGTCAAAATTACTTTTACTAAAATTAGATCCTCCTACATATGCTTTCACAGCGCCGCTCCTGGGATGAATTGAAATTAATGAAGTTTCAGCTTGCGGAATTTGATCTAAAAAAAGAAATTCATCTTCTTTTCTCAAATAAATAAAATCACCAAATTTAAGAAAATCACTAAAAGATTTTGGTTTTTTTCCCCTCTGATTAATCGAAATTCTTT
>CACJBO010000013.1 GCA_902591665.1 uncultured SAR86 cluster bacterium | reverse complement strand
TTTTGTTTTCTTGCTATTACTAACAAAAATATACCAGAAAATAGTGAGATAAGAGCTTGAACCCATAACAATAAAGGTTTTGCTGAATCCATTGGTGTTTGGTTTGGTTTTGGATTTTCTAATATGCCAGAACCTAGAACAAAAGAAAAAAACCAATAAGAAACTGCTAAACACCCTAGCGCTGCGAGACATGTTCCAAAAACCCTTATCCTTGGATTGGTATAATTCATTGTCCATGAAATAAGGATTGAACTTAATACTAAGCTGGCTGCGACCCAGCTGCCTGTATTTTCAATATATGACATTGGGATTATTTATGAGGATTAACTAGATATTTTTTTCCAGTTGCTTGCTTGGCATAAGACTTAATTATGTCAGGCTGAAGCATCTCCTCAAAAGAAATTTCTTCTGCATATGAGCTTGCGAATGTTGTCTTGATCTCTTTTGCTACTCTCATTCTCATTTGACCAAATTTCTCCATTCCAATTCTTCCAATCATTGGAGTTAATAACCAACCACCAAGACCCCATGACATTCCATAAGATCTTTTTAGAATAGTTGGAGATTGATCTAGACCACCATAGATATAGACTTGTTTGTATGTATCAGAACCGTATCTGCTATATTCCTTAGCTGTTTTATTAGCAGCTATCTCCATGGCAGCTAATATTTGACTTGGAAGTTCGCCATTATTTCCGCCACCAGTTGCATCAAAGCCTAGGGTAGCTCCGGTAGCAACTAAAGCAGATATCAAATCATCCATAAAACTATCGTCGCTTGTATTACAAACGTATTCAGCTCCGAGATTCTTTAAAAGTTCTACATGCTCTGATTTTCTAACTATGTTTATTAAAGGTACTCCGTCATCTTTACAAATCTTTACTAGCATTTGGCCAAGATTTGATGCTGCTGCAGTGTGCACAAGCGCTGTATGATTTTCCATTTTCATAGTTTCTATAAAAGATAGTGCAGTTAAAGGATTCACAAATGAAGAAGCTGCCTCTGAAGGCAGTGTACCTTCATCCATAACTAAACAGCTTGCAGCCGGAACGCATCTATATTGAGAATACATTGCTCCGCCAGCCAACCCTACAGTTTTGCCAATCAAATCTTTTACATTCTCTCCAGCATCTACAACAACACCGGCACCCTCATTGCCTACTTTCATAGACTCATCCAGCCTAGGTTTCATTGCGTTCATTAGAGCTGGATGTATTTTCATAGTTGTTATTGTTTCATCACCAGATCCAGTTGTACTAATAGATGAAATATCAGCAGCAAAACTTAGAAGAAGTCCAAGATCAGAGGGGTTTATAGGAGCCGCTTCAACTTTAATAATTACTTCATCAGCAGATGGAGTGGGTATTTCTGAAGTTTTTATTGATAGCTCTATATTTCCATCACTTGTAACCATTGAACGAATTTCTTTTGAAATATTATCTAACATCTTATCTCCTCTATTAATTGAAATATATGGTTATATTAAAGTATCGTATGAAATATGCTAGTAGACAATGAATTCATACTAGTATATAAATTCATACTATGAAATGCACAAATTTAGATATATCAAAACCATTAAGATTGGTTGGTGGTAAATGGAAAATCGCAATTATCTATGTTTTAAGTAAAGGTCCAATAAGATTTGGCGAGATAAAAAGAATGCTTACTCCAATAACTCAACAAATGCTAACCAAGCAATTAAGAGAGATGGAAAAAGACAAATTAATAAATAGAAAAGTTTATGACGTTGTTCCTCCAAAAGTTGAATATTCTCTGTCAGATTTTGGTCAATCTTTTAAACCAGTGCTTAATGCTTTGTGTGAATGGGAATGCGGAAAATAAATTAATTCTCTATAACCTCCCAATTAACTGGATCCCCCCTTTCAACATCCTTTAAAACTTTTTTTCCAACAATTTCTTCAAAAAATTTAGGTTTTAATCCAAAGCCTGGTCTGATTCTTTTAATATCATTCTTTGAAATTACATCGCCACTTTTAAGATCATTAATGAAATATATAGATCTTCTAAAAACCATACTTGAATCTTCAACCTTTGATCTTTCAAAACTTTCTCTACCAAGTGAAAGCCATGCTGTTTTTGTATCTTTTTTTAACCGTTCAAGCTGATCAGGGTCCATTGAAAATGAGCTATCAGGTCCAGTTAGAGATTTATCTAATATAAAATGTTTTTCAATTGCAACAGCTCCTTTTGATATTGACAAAGTTGCAGCAATATTATCTAGGGTATGATCAGACAGGCCAACCTCTACTCCAAATTCTTTTTTTAGAATTGGTATCATATTTAGATTAGCTTGTTCTATGGGCGTGGGATAGCTGCTGATACAATGAAATAACAATATATCTCTTGCTCCATAAGATCGAGCAGCCTCTAATGCTTCTGCGATTTCATCTTTTGTAGCCATACCAGTTGACATAAGTATTGGTTTTCCAGTTTTAGCCACATACTTAATTAACGGAATATCTGTTAGCTCAAATGAGGCTATCTTATAAGCAGGGGTGTCTAGTGATTCAAGCAAATCTACTGCAGACTCATCAAATGGTGATGAAAAGATTTCAATTCCAATTTGAGAAGAATATGAAAATAATTCTTTGTGCCATTCAAAAGGTGTTTTTGCTTCATCGTATAAATCATAAAGTTTATAGCCATCCCACAAACCTCCATTGATAATAAAATCAGGTTTATTTGAATCTATTGTCATAGTATGAGCTTCATAAGTTTGAATTTTTATAGCATCTGCTCCAGAGTTTTTAGCAGCTAGAATAGATTTTTTTGCTAAGTCTATCGAACCATTATGATTTGCAGATAACTCAGCAATAATATAAGGAGATTCAAGACTTGAAATGACTCTATTTCTAATTTTAAACATTACAATGATTATTATTTAAATGATTTAAAAAATATTTTAAATTACATTAGCTTTCATTTCCATTTTTAAAAAAATATTAAAAATTAAATTAATAACTATTTAGAAAATTTTAATTGCTCATAGACTGATCCATTATAAAACGGATGCTTAGTGGTCAAAGTTTTAATTAAGCTTTTATTTGATTTAAAGTTTGTATCTGAAAAAGTACTTTTAAAGGCTTCTAGAGACTTTTCCTCTGAAATTTTTTTATTATTGCCTTGATTTGTTTTACTGCCATGAACTTTGATTTTGCAGGGGATGATTTTTTCAAATATGAACTTTGTTCTTTCTGTATGATAGTCAGAAGTTACAATGTGTAATTCCTTAAAAAGATATTTATCATAAAAATTAATTTTAGAAAAAATAGCATCTCCAACAGTATCTCTAGAATTAATATCTATCATAATTTTTTTGCTATCAATGCCTTGTGTGATTAAATAATCTTTCATTGATATTGCTATAGGAATATTTAAATCGTCACGATAATCCCATCCAAGAGTCAGTATCAGGCTTTTGCTATCTATTGAAGTAAAAATTTTATAAGCCAATTTTGCACGAGATTTCGATTCATTGCCAAGTTGGCCATGCATATTCATTAAATGTGATAACACAATGACAGCTTTCAATTATTACTCCTGTTTTAAGATTTTTATTTGATCATCTATTATTTTGTCCCAATTAATTTTTTTTGGTAAATCTGAAAAGGAATGATAGGTACCCCTTTCATTTGAGAAAAAAGTTTTAAACTTTAAATTTATAATCTCATCAAAATTTTTCATAAATAAGTTTTCAATCTCATTAATTAAAATATTATATGACTCCCTAAATGTTGTCTTGCTGGTATCAAATTCAATCTTCTTTTGAAACAAATAGGGCCCCGTGTCTATTCCCTCATCAATCAAATGAATTGTTATTCCACTTGGTGTCCCTTCATAGTGAGACCAAAAATTTGGATGTGATCCCTTATTGAATGGCAAATAACTAATGTGTAAGTTGATTATTGGAGGATGTGATAATATTTGAGATTTTGGGATAATGTATCTATATCCAAAAGAAATTACCAAATCGTATGTCTTAGTATCTATCTCTTTTAAATTTGTATGCTCTACTTCACAATTATTATTTTTTAAGAAGTCATGCAAACAGGTTTCATGCTCGTCATATCCCAAAAACAAAATTTTTTTTTTATTATCCTCATCTTTCATAAAGTTTGAATACTATAACTTCTTTTTTTCCACCCAATAACAAGAATGATAGCATTATATATAAATCAGTTTAGAATTGTCTTGTATCAGAAAATAACTAAATAATTGTTATAAAACTATTCTTGACCATAAATTTTATTTAATAAAACTTTTTATATGTTCTATTAAGCCAGATAATTGGGGTTTGTTTTCTTTTATTTCATCAATAGTTAATCCATCAAGCTCATGAGGAAACACAAGCCACTCATCAGTCTCATGAAGATAAAAATCTGGTTTTCTATCAGTTTTATTTTTTTTAGGCTTAAAATATGGAGTTGCAACCTTAATCTCCGGTGTATTCTTCTTACATGCAGTTTTTAAATCATTGATTATTTGCTGAATAGATAATCCAGTGTCATGAACGTCATCAACAATCAATAAAGAATCCTCAGATTCAAGCTGTCTAATTACATAATTTAATCCATAAACTTTAACATTTGCATTATGTTGATCTATGCCTGAATAATGTGACGTTCTTATGGCTATGTGATCTGAAGATACGCCTAATACTTCTAAAAATTCTTGAACAGCTATACCAATTGGAGCCCCGCCCCTCCATACACCAACAATGTAATTTGGACGAAATCCGCTTTCATAAACATTCCAAGCAAGCTTGAATGAGTCTTCAAGTAGCTGATCGGCTTCTATAAATGTTTTTTTCATCTGCAAATGCTATACGAGTACGTGCTTTATAACAACACGTACTCATATAAATTTATATAGAACTAGTAGCTTTTTCTGACTCTTAGAATAAATTGTCTTGGTGGTATTAACTCAATACCAGTTCCAGCAACACCAAAGACATCAGTCATTGCAGAGTTTACTCCATCCTTATCAGATGCATTTAATATCATAAAATCAACGCCAGCAGTATCACTGATTTCTATGCTAGTTGTTAAGTTGACTACTGTATAAGAATCAACCTGATCAACAAACGGGCTATTAAATACTCTTTGCTGAAAATCACCTCTATGTATAACCTCTGCTGTAGCTCTAAGTGGAACTCCTGATTTTAATTCTCCATTATATTGGAGACCAAAATTAGCTGTAAATTCGGGACTCTTTGCCAACCTATTACCTTTAATGTTTTCTCTTAAAGCATATCTTTGTGGCTCTTCACCAAAGAAATAAAGCTCTGATTTGATATTATCTAATGCTTCATAGTCTGCAGTTATTTCTGTATCTAAAGTAGAAATCCTAAGATCCATTGATAAAGAGTCCGATAGAATACCAATTAACTCTAACTCAACACCACTCATTTCTGATTCTGGAATATTTGCAACACCGCCTCTATAAACATCAGGATCTGTAGATTGAAACTGCAGGTTCTCATAATCATACATAAATGCAGAAACGTTAGCCCTCATTCTTCCATCCATTAAATCAGTTTTAAGACCAAGCTCAAAAGCATCGATAATCTCACTCTTAAATAAGGGATAGATAAGTTGCGGTGCAGGTTGTGCTCCAAAGTTCTGCTCATCATCTACAGGATAACCAAAAGTTAAGTTACTTCCTCCTGGCTTAAAGCCTTTAGTGTAAGAAGCATAAACCATAGTGTCGCCATCAACATCATATTCAACGGCAAACTTACCAGTTTTTTCATCGATCTCATCTTCTATTAGATATTTTTGAAGACCAAAGAAATTTGTAACATCACTAGAAAATGAATCTTCGGTATATCTCATGCCAAATATGTATCTCATATTATCTTGAACATTATAGGTAGCTTGTCCATAAACTGATAAAGACTCTCTAGTAGGGTATGCCTCAGATACAAATCCAAGCTCTGCATTAAATGCTGCAAAACATACACCAGCAAAAGGATTAGTAGCACAAATGGGATCGTGAACGTATGGTGTAAAAGCACCATCCATCAAATCAACTTGTTTTATATTATTTACATCTTTCACTTCGTATATTGAGTTTGCAATTTTATGGTCAAAATATAGAGCTCCGACTATCCAGTCGATTTTGTCATTTATAGGCTCATTTGAAATCAAATTAACTTCAAATGTTTTTGTATCTACAATTGATGTTTCGGGTCTATATTCAGCAGCGATATATGGAATGCCTTGAAGGGGACCAGAAGCATGAACATCTCCAAAATTATGTCTATCATTGTCACGGCTAACATAAATATCATCTTCTTGAACACTAGTTAATACTTTTAAGTCTGCATAACCAAACTCAACATTCAATATTGCAGCAATAACTTCTGAGGATAATTGATAGTCTGATGCAGAGTCTTGAGCTAACTTTCTTGGATTTAGAGTTGAATCATCCAAACCTTTCATTGCAGCGCCGTTATTATTTGCTTCAAAAAATTGTCCAAATACTCTTAACGATGTTGTGTCAGAAATGTCGAAGAACCAATCTGTTCTTAAACTAGTATGATCTGCATCATCAAGATCTTGTCCATTTAAAATGTTCTCACTGAAACCATCTCTGTCAGTCGATACAACCGATAATCTTGTTGCCACTTTGTCTGATAATGGTTTATTAAAAGCGCCTCTAAATTTAATCAGGCCATAATTACCCATAGCTAAGTCTGTTTTGCCCTTAGCACCATCAAAAGATGGCTTTTGACTTATAACATTAATGGTTCCTCCAGTAGAGTTTTGTCCAAATAAGGTACCTTGAGGGCCACGAAGAACTTCTATCCTTTCCAAATCAATAAAATCAGTTCTTAATGAAAACTTTGAAGCTATGAATACTCCATCCATGTGAAGAGCAACAGATGGAGCTGCAATTGCATTCTGATTTGTTTCATCACCAACACCTCTAATTGAGATAATAGTTTTATATCCTTCATTTTTGGCAACGGTAACGCCGGGTGCTATTGCACTAAGGCCAACAAAGTCAGTAATATTTTTTGTCTCTAACTCTTCTTCTGTTAATGCTGTAACAGATTGAGAAATATCCTGAAGAGATTCATCTCTTTTTTCAGCTGAAACAATTACCTCTTCAATGGTCATACTTTGTGCATTTGCATCAAAATTGAACATAAATAGAACTGAAAAAAACATGAAGGTATTTAATTTTAAAAATTTCATTATTTATTATCCCCTTGTGCTTATGTATAAGCTTTTATACTGCAGCACATAGTTAAGTTTGTTATATATTATTGAAAGCAATTTACATGCCAAAATAACATGATAAAAATACAAGCAATTAAAGTAATTCTGCATTATAGATTGTAGAATAATTAAGTAAATTATTATTCAATAAAAACATGAAAAATTTCCTAGAAAAAACCTTTCAGCTTGAACTAAATAACACTTCGATTAAGCAAGAATTTATAGCTGGTTTTACTACTTTTATAACAATGGCTTATATTATTTTTGTGAATCCGCAGATGATGGCTGCCAGTGGAATGGATCTTGGAGCAAGTTTCGTTGGAACATGTATAGCAGCAGCTGTTGCATGCTTTGCCATGGGTTTTTATTCTAATTGGCCAGTTGGACTAGCTCCTGGAATGGGTCTAAATGCTTTTTTTACATATACAGTTGTTGGAGAAATGGGTTATAGCTGGGAAGTCGCACTAGGTGCAGTTTTTTTAGCAGGTATTTTATTTGTAATCATAAGTGTGACTCCTCTCAGGCAATGGATGCTAAACAGCATTCCTATGAATCTTAGAATCGCTATGGGAGCTGGTGTTGGTTTATTTGTTGGATTTATTGGCTTGAAAACTGGAGGAATTATTATTCAAAATGAAGCAACATTTTTAAGCTTAGGTAATTTTAAAAATATTGAAACTCTTTTAGCAGCCTTCGGATTCCTTTTAATCCTAGTTTTAGCTGTTAGACAGGTTATTGGAGCAATAATAATTGGAGTTCTGGCGATAACTATCTCAGGTTTATTACTTGGCTTGATTCAATTTAATGGAATTGTATCTTCACCTCCTGATTTAAAACCAATCCTGCTTAAATTAGATATTTTAGGTGCAATTGATGTTGCTATGATTAGCATAATCATATCTTTTCTATTTGTTAATCTTTTTGACACAGCTGGTACTTTGTTGGGCGTTGCATCGAGAGCAAATTTAATCGATGATTCTGGAAAAATTATAAATCTTGAAAAGGCATTAAAAGCTGACAGTACTGCTAGCGTTGCTGGGTCATTCCTTGGTTGCTCTCCAGTAACAAGTTATGTTGAGAGTTCTGCTGGTGTTGAGGCCGGAGGAAGAACAGGTTTAACTGCAATAATAATAGGAGTGTTTTTTTTAATTGCTATTTTCTTTTCTCCAATAGCATCAATGGTCCCAAGTTATGCTACTGCTGGTGCTTTAGTATATGTAGCAATACTGATGCTTGGTGGAATGGAGCGTCTTGATTGGTCTGATAAAACAGAGTTGCTGCCAGCACTTATTATGATAATCATGATTCCTCTTACCTTCTCAATTGCAAATGGAATTGCTATAGGTTTTATTTCTTATATTGTTTTAAAGCTTGCTGCAAAAAAAATATCAGATGTAAGTATAGGTGCTTGGTTTTTATTTTTAATATTTGTTTTAAAATTTGTTCTTTTAGACTAATAAGAAACTAATGTTTCTATGTTATAGCCTTGATCAATAATTAATTTACTTCCGCCTAATTCGGGAAGATCAATAATGCATAAAATTAAGATATCTGATTTTCTAACACCAAAATTTTCTGTTAATAATTCTGCACAAGCTATTGCTGTTCCTCCTGTTGCAACAAGATCATCGATAATTACAACTCGTTCACCTTTTTTTATATTTGTATTTTTCTGAATTTCGATTGATGTGCTACCGTATTCAAGATCAAAGTTTTTAATATAAGTCTCATTTGGCAATTTGCCAGGTTTTCTAGCTAAAACAAAAGGAAGAAGTAGATCAGTTGCAACAGATCCAGCAAAAATAAAGCCCCTACTTTCAATACTCACAACTAAATCTGCTGAAAAATCTTGTGTTATTTTGGTTAGTTCTTTGCACGTTTTTCTAAAAGGCTCAGGTGTTTCTATTAGGCTGGTTATGTCTCTAAACTTTATTCCCGGTATTGGAAAGTCATCGACATTTCTAATATGTTTTTTTAAATCTAATTTATCACTCATATTTTAATTATTTCTTCTGATTATCTGAGTCGTATTCTTTATCAGCACTGATCAATCTACCTGGTAAAATTGAACTTAATTGATATCAAGCTCTTTCTTTTACCAATGCACGGGTTTTCTTGCATGTCTGACATTGAGCATTGTCTGATTTATTATTTTGAACAACTTTCCCGGCTGTTCCTTTACATGATGAGTTGCTACAAAAGACTACGCTACAAAACTTACACGTAAATTTATATGAAGCAGCTTTATTACAAGTTGGACATTTATACATTCCCATAATATTCTCCAATTAATATTTAAATAATACCATTTTTTAATTTATTCCCACTCAATAGTTAAACTTTTACAAAGCCTTATGTAGCAAGGGTTTGCGAGGGGCAAAACTGAGTTTACAAGTAGCAAAAGGCAGTAAGAATGGGCGTTTGAGGGCGTGTTATTACTCCCACTCAATAGTTGCTGGTGGTTTACTTGATATGTCATAAACCACTCTACTAACTTCTTCGATCTCATTTACTATGCGATTGGAAACATGCTCTAAAAACTCATAAGGTAAATGTGCCCATCTTGCTGTCATGAAATCAACAGTCTCTACTGCCCGCAGGCCAATAACTTCAGCATATCTTCTCTCATCTCCAACAACACCAACTGATTTAATTGGCAGATAAACTGCAAAAGCCTGGCTTACTGTTTTATAAAGATCAGCTTTGATTAATTCTTCTATAAAAATATGGTCAGCTTCTTTTAAAACAGTTGTTTTTTCTTTAGTAATATCACCAAGGATTCTTACTCCGAGACCAGGACCAGGAAATGGATGCCTATTAAGCATTTCAGGAGCAAGGCCAAGCTCAACACCCATTCTTCTGACCTCATCTTTAAAAAGATCTCTCAAGGGTTCAACAAGATCCATTTTCATTTCCTCAGGGAGACCGCCAACATTATGATGAGATTTTATAACTCTAGCCTCTTTTGATTCAGACCCAGAAGATTCAATAACATCAGGATATATTGTGCCTTGTGCTAAAAAATGTACGTCTTTTAATTTTGTTGCCTCAGCATCAAAAACATCAATAAAAGTTCTGCCTATGATTTTTCTTTTTTGTTCAGGATCTTCAACACCTTTTAGATGTCTCAAAAATACTTCTTCACTGTCAGATTTAATAACATTTAAGTTCATATTTTCTTTAAAAGTATTCATAACTTCTTCTGCTTCACCTTTTCTAAGAAGACCATTATCAACAAAAACACATACTAATTTATTGCCAATTGCTTTATTTAAAAGAGCTGCTGTCACTGAAGAATCTACTCCACCAGAAAGACCTAGTAGAACTTTATTATTTTGAACCTGGTCTTTGATTTCTTTTATTCTTTGTCCAATCAAATCATCTATCTTCCAATCTTTTTTTGAACCACATACTTTAAAAATAAAATTATCTAAAACAGTTTTTCCATCTTCGGTATGGGTTACTTCTGGATGAAATTGAAGCGCATATATTGGTTTAGTTGAATGTTGCATGACAGCAATTGGGGCGGTTGCAGTAGCCGCAACTAAATCAAAATTATCAGGCAGATCTTGGACTTGATCGCCATGACTCATCCATACATTAAGAGTTTTGCCTAAATCAGAAAATAAAACACAGTCTGCTGTAACTTGAAGTTCTGAATATCCAAATTCTTTTTGGTCTGATGATATAACTTGTCCACCTAGTTGCTCAGCAAGAGTCTGCATTCCATAACAAATACCTAAAATAGGTATATTTAGATCAAAAACTATTTGTGGAACTCTTGGTGTATAACTATTAGTAACTGAATCAGGACCTCCAGATAAAATAATACCTTTCGGATTAATTAATCTAATTTTTTCTTCATCGATATCCCACGGAAGAATTTCTGAATAGACATTACTCTCGCGAACCCTGCGCGCAATTAATTGAGTATATTGAGAACCAAAATCTAGAACCAAAATGGTATCTATTTGTTTGTTTGAAGATGATAAATTAACAGTCATTTGTGATTATTAACTTCTTTGATAGTTAGGTGCTTCCTTTGTAATCATCACATCATGAACATGACTTTCTGTCATACCAGCATTAGTAATTTCAACAAATTCACTATTCTGATGCACCTCATCAATAGTTTTACAGCCTATATAGCCCATAGACTGTCTAAGTCCACCAATTAATTGATTGATAACATTTATAACTAGCCCTTTGTATGGAACTCTTCCTTCAATACCCTCAGGTACTAATTTGTCTACATCCGTATCTTCTTGCATGTATCTGTTAGCGTCCTGCCTCTCAGTCATAGCACCAATAGATCCCATACCACGATAAGTTTTAAAACTTCTTCCTTGAAAGAGCTCGACTTTACCAGGTGCTTCTTCAGTTCCCGCAAATAAACCACCAAGCATTACAGAATCAGCGCCTGCTGCAATAGCCTTAGCTATATCACCTGAAAATCTTATCCCCCCATCAGCAATAATGCCTACATCCATTTTTTTAATAGCTTCTTTTATGTCTAAAATAGCTGATATTTGAGGAACACCAATACCGGCAATAATTCTTGTTGTGCAGATAGAACCTGGGCCCATTCCTACTTTAATCCCATCAGCTCCAGCTTTAACAAGTTCTATAGCTCCCTCAGGAGTAGCTACATTTCCGCCTATTACTTCAATAGACGGGAATTCTTTTTTTATAACTTTAATAGTTTCAATAACATTTTTTGAATGTCCATGAGCACTATCAATGACAAATAAATCAACACCTGCATCATGCAAAGTGTGTGCTCTTTCAAGAGTATCTGGACTAGTTCCTAACGCAGCCCCAACCATTAAGCTTCCAGAATCATCTTTGGTTGCATCTGGATGTTCTGCAGACTTTTCTATATCTTTCATGGTTACTAATCCACCTAATGCTCCTGATTGATCGATAACTAAAACTTTTTCAATCCTATTTTCATGCATTAATTTTTTTACCGTTTCTTGTGGCGTACCTTCTTCTACGGTTATTAATTGATCGTGTGGAGTCATAATTGATGATACTTGTGCATCCATATTATCTGCATATCTAAAGTCTCTACTTGTCACTATTCCCTTAAGCTCTCCATTATCCACAACCGGCATGCCAGAAATATTTAATTCTGTGGTTAGTTGAATCAATTCACCTATAGACTTATCAGATTCTATTGTCAATGGATCTCTGACAACTCCACTTTCATATTTTTTTACAGTCTTAACTTCTAAAACCTGTTCATCAATAGTGTTATTTTTATGAATAATACCAATTCCACCTACTTCAGCTAAAGCAATAGCCATACGTGATTCAGTCACAGTATCCATAGCAGCTGAAACCAAAGGGACTTTGATATTTATGTTTTTTGTGAGTTTGGTTTGAGTAGAAGCTTCGCTAGGTACAAAGTCGCTATACCGTGGCAAAAGAAGAACATCGTCAAACGTTAGGGCTTTTTGTTTTACTTTTTCCATGTCGGATTATAGCAAGACTGAATTTAAAAAAAAATAATTCTTAGAATATTAGTCCTAAAATATAAATTAATGTTAATCCAGCATTAAGAACCACTAATGATTGCTCTTTCCAAAGCCATCCAACATAGACCCATAAAGTATTTGCAGATATAAAAGCCCAATGATGATACTCTAACTCAGGAACAAAGCTTGCTAATGCTGCAGCAATAATAAGAATCCCAGTAGCTAGCCAAGCTAATGATTGATAAGGTTTTTCGTTTTGTTCCATATTAATTTTTACTTATATTGTTTGTCTTTGCTGCACAAATAAAATCATTTTTGTGCAGACCTTTAATTTTATGAGACCACCAAATAACTGTAACTTTGCCCCACTCCAGAATAATTTGTGGATGATGATCCTCTTGTTCAGCCATATCAGCAACTTTATTTGAAAAATCTACTGAATCGCTATAGTTTGAAAAACTAAATTCTTTTTTTAGCTTCTTTACTCCTTCATCAATAACATCCCATCCATCTATTTCCTTTATAAGTAAAGAGGCTTCATTATCTGAAACTAATGGAGCATCAATTCTGCAAGCCTCGCAGGTATTTGAAGCTAAATCACTCATTAATGCCACCTTTTGTGAGCTTTGATGGATCTAGAAGTTTTTTTAATTCAGACTTATTTATGCCTGTCTCTTTATGTGCAACATCGATAATTGATTTATTCTCTTTATAAGCTTTCTTCGCAATGGCAGCGACCTTACTATAACCAATTACTCTATTTAAGGCAGTTACAAGAATCGGGTTCTTTGACAAAGATTCGTTAATATTTTTTGAATTTACTTTGAATGTTTTGATAGCTTTATTTGCAAGAAGTGGCATCGCATTTCCTAACAAATTAATACTTTTTAGTAGGTTATATGCCACAACAGGTAACATCACATTTAGTTGGAAGTTACCACTTTGTCCTGCAAGGGTTACTGTAACATCATTTCCAATGACATCAGCACAAGCCATTGCTACTGCTTCTGGAATCACTGGATTGACCTTTCCAGGCATAATACTGCTACCGGGCTGTAAAGCCTGTAGTTCTATCTCGCCTAAACCAGTCAATGGCCCACTATTCATCCATCTAAGATCATTAGATATTTTCATCAAGATTACACTTAAATTTTTTAGAGCTGAGGATAATTCGACTGCGTTATCAACAGAACTTAATCCTTGATAAAAATTCTTTGCAGGCTTGGTTTTAAATTTGGAAAGCTTATTTAATTCAGAACAGAAATGTTTTGAAAAATCTTTATGTGCATTTATTCCAGTTCCAATCGCTGTTCCACCTTGGGGAAGTTCATTCATTCTGTTTGTTGCTTGAATAATAGTTTTCTTGCTTGCCTCTAATTGAGCTTTCCATCCAGATAACTCTTGTGAGAAATCTATTGGCATAGCATCCATTAAATGTGTTCTACCCGTTTTAACATTACCTTTGACTTGCTTCATTTTTAAATCAATTGATTTAATTAATTTATCAAGGTTTGGTAATAGTAATCTATTCATGTCTATGAGCGCACTAACGCATATGGCTGTTGGAATAACATCATTAGAGCTTTGACTCATATTTACATCATCATTTGCATTAATTTTTAATTTTGATTTTTTTGAAGCTAAATTGGCAATAACCTCATTAGCATTCATGTTTGTACTTGTTCCAGACCCAGTTTGGAAAACATCGAGAGGAAATGAGTCATCATGCAATCCACTAAGCACATCTTTTGAAGCCGATTTTATAGCTGCTGTTTTATTAGTTGGTAAGAGTTTTAAATTATTATTTGCAGCTGCAGCCGAGAATTTAATCATACCCAAAGCTTCAATAAAAGATCTTCCAAAAGGAAATGCAAATTTAATCCCACTTATAGTGAAATTATCTAGGGCCCTTTGTGTTTGAGCTCCCCACAATGCTTTTGCTGGAACCTTAACTTCGCCTAAGCTATCTTTTTCAGTTCTATATTTCATATTTAATTATTTATTTGGTAAGCTATTTTATCATTATAGAGCTTAGGAGAATAGAAACTATGTCAAATGTTACACCTATGAAAATAGATATTACAGATGGGAGACTGCCAATTAAAGAAAAAGGTTTGGTTTTTCAAGAATTTGAAAATCCTGCTGAGGAGAGACGAAATCAACTTGAAAAGTTAGCAGCTGGATTTAGGTTATTTGACTATTTTGGATTCAATGAAGGTGTAGCAGGACATATAACTTATAGAGATCCTGAATTTAAAGATCACTTTTGGGTTAACCCTCTTGGCGTTCATTTTTCTCAAATATCTGTTTCAGATCTTTTACTAGTTAATCATGATGGGAAAGTGGTTCAAGGAGATAAAGATGTAAATGTTGCTGCATTTGCAATTCATTCAAGGCTGCATAAAGCAAGACCTGATGTCAATGCTGCTGCTCATTCTCATTCAATATATGGGAGAACTTTTTCAACTTTAGGAAAATTACTTGACCCAATCTCTCAAGATGCATGTGCATTTTATGAAAATCAAGCGATATACAAAGATTTCTCAGGTGTTGTTGAAGAAGTGGATGAGGGAGATGAAATAGCTAAAGCTCTAGGTGATAAGAAGGTAGCTATATTACAAAATCATGGTATTTTAACTACAGGACCATCTGTCGATATTGCGCTATGGTTTTATATGTCTATGGAAAGATGTTGTCAGGCTCAGTTAATGGCCGAATCAGCAGGCTCACCAATCTCAGTTCCTCACGAGACAGCAATTAAAACTAGAGAATTTATTGCGAATGATATAGCTGCTTGGGCGAGTTATCAGCCTGCGTTTGATAAAATCATCAAAATGCAGCCTGATTTATTAGACTAGTTTAGGGTGCGATTACAGCTTTAGTTTCTAAACACTCTTCAAGACCATGAAGACCGTGCTCTCGACCGTTACCTGAAGACTTATAACCACCAAAAGGCGCACCAGTTCCTCTAGCACCTCCATTGATTATTACTTGCCCAGCTCTTATTTTACGAGCAACTGCTTTAGCATGTTCTGGTTCACCTTGAACATAGCCTGCAAGGCCATATTCAGTATCATTAGCTACTTCAATAGCCTCATCCTCATTATCGTATTTGATAATTGATAAAACAGGACCAAATATTTCTTCTTTAGCAATGGTCATATCATTGGTAACGTCAGCAAAAACTGTAGGCTTTACGTAATAACCTTTTTCATAGCCTTCTGGTTTTTCAATACCTCCAGCAACCAGTCTAGCGCCCTCTTCAATTCCAATTTCAATCATTCTTAGAATCTTTTCATATTGTGCTTTGTTAGCTATTGGTCCAATTCTAAATTCTCCTTGAGGATCTCCCACGGTAGTGCTATTTGCAGTTTGTACTGCAACTTCCACTGCTTTGTCATAGTTTTGTGCTGAAACTAGCATTTTTGTTGGTGCATTACAGGATTGTCCTGAATTAAGAAAACAATGACCAGCTCCTCCTTTCACTGATTTTTCTAAATCAGCAACATCATCAAGAATTATATTTGAAGATTTTCCACCAAGTTCTTGATGTACACGTTTTACAGATACCGCTGATGCTTGTGCCACTGCAATACCAGCTCTAGTTGAACCAGTAAATGACATCATAGCAACATCTGGATGCTCAGATAATGCGGCTCCAACAGTAGGTCCATAGCCATTAACAACATTAAATACTCCATCTGGAACCCCAGCTGCATCAAAAACTTCTGCTAGGAGCATTGCACAATATGGTGATATTTCACTTGGTTTAAGAACCATGGTACAACCTGCTGCCAATGCTGCAGAAACTTTTGTTGTAATTTGATTCATTGGCCAATTCCACGGGGTAATCATGCCAATAACACCAATCGGCTCCTTAATTAAAGTATAGTCACCCTCAGGTTTTTCAAACTGATAATCTTTTAGAGCATCTAGGGTTTCATGAATATTTTTAATACCTGTTGAAGCTTGCGCTTTTTCTGATAACCATAAAGGCGCACCCATTTCTTCAGTAATGGCTTTTACAAAATCATCATACCTATTTTCATATTCAGAAATAATTTTATTCAGTAGCTCTATTCTTTCTTCCTTTGAAGTATATTGAAAAGAAGAAAAGGCTTTCAATGCTGCTGATACAGCTTTATCAATATCTCCCTTTGTACCAGCTGTAACGTGACCAATTACTTCTTCATTAGCAGGATTTATGACTTCTATTTTTTCATTTGATTCTGAATCCACCCAAGAACCATTTATATAAAACTGTAATTTATCTTTCATTTTAAACCTCAAAAAATTAGCAAGACATTATACAAAATATTTAAAATAAGCCTTCTATATTCTTATTTTTATCTACTCCAATGTTTTCAGATGCCGGTTTTCTTGGCAGGCCAGGCATAGTCATTATCTCTCCACAAATCACAACAATAAACTCAGCACCCGAACACAACCTTACTTCTCTAATTGGAACTTCATGCTCTGAGGGCGCACCAATTAATAGTGGATCAGTTGAAAAACTATATTGGGTTTTTGCCATGCAAATAGGATAGTTTCCATAACCGTCTTCTTCTAATTTTTTAAATTTATTTCTAACTTTCTTATCAGCAATGATTCCTGATGCTCCATAAATGTTCTTAGCAATGTGATCAGTTTTTTCCCAAAGGGGCATATCATCATCGTATAAAACTTTAAATGAGGCGCTATTGTTGTCAGCCAATTCAGCTACATGTGTTGCTAAATCTGCAGCGCCCTT
>CACJBO010000012.1 GCA_902591665.1 uncultured SAR86 cluster bacterium | reverse complement strand
ACCAATTGCCCAAACTCCTGCTTACAGGGAGAGTTCAAGAAACTATAGATAATTTAAAGGTAAATGACCTTTCGATAAAACACCTAATTAAAAATAATGATATGAATGAAATAAAACTAGCTATGGTTCATTTAAGTTTTATTTCTCATGCTTATATATGGGGCTCTAAAACTCCATCAAAAATTCTTCCTGAAGTTGTTGCAAAACCTTGGGTAAATTTATCAAGTATTTTAGGAAGGCCGCCCATATTAAGTTATGCGAGTTATTGCCTTGATAATTGGTACAGGATAAATCCTAAAGAAGAAATTAGTTTAGAAAATGTTGGACTCATTACTAATTTTTTAGGCGGTGTTGACGAAGATTGGTTTGTAACAATTCATGTTTGCATAGAAAATGCTGCTTCAGATGCTATTCATGCTGCATCTCAACTATCAAAATTAAACGAATCAGACTCCATTGCTACATATTCAAAATATCTTAAACAAATTATTAAATCATTAAGGCAAGTTAATGATATTTTTTCTAGAATGCCTGAAAAATGCGATCCCTATGTTTATTACCATAGAGTTAGGCCGTTTATATTTGGTACAAAGGATAATCCAGATTTGAAAAAAGGATTAATATATGAAAATCAATATAACAATAAACCACAATTTTTTAGAGGTGAGACAGGAGCTCAAAGTAGCATAATTCCGTATTTAGATGGCGCGCTTGGTATCTATCATACTGAAGATCATTTAAGGCATTATCTCAATGAAATGAGGGATTATATGCCTCCAGATCATCGAAAAATGATTGAAGAGGTTGAGCTAAGATCTAATGCCAAAGATTTTATTCACCAGTCAAAAAAATTAACTAATGAATATAATAAATGTCTAGAGGAAATTAGAATATTTAGAACGCAGCATTTAGAATTTGCAGCTGCTTACATCCATAAACAATCTCAAATTAAAAATCCTTTTGGTAGAGGTGGTTCAACTATAACTGGAACTGGTGGCACCCCTTTTATGAAGTACTTAAAGAAGCATAGAGATGAAACACAAAAACAAAAAATAAAGAAGTCATAGTCTAAACTTTATTCTATCTTTCAAAAAAAAAAGGGTTGCAAAAGCAACCCTTTTTAATTCTATTTATAGAATTATAGATCCCAACTAAATCCTAGAGTTGTTACCATTCCAAGATTGTTGTGTAGAAGTCTATTGAACTCACCTGATGAATCAAGTGGTGGATCATTTTTCTCAGCGTTTCTTATTGTTAATGAAACGTTTAGACCGTCAACTTGAGGAACAGAGTAAACTGCTCTTAAGTTAACTTGTGTCCAATCACCAACTGAACCAATTGGCTCATAAGTTGCTGAGTAATCATCAGCCATAGAATCAATGAACTCATACTGTAAAGTTAAGTACAGTTCAGGCATAGCTTGTAAAGTATGACCTACATCCATTGTATATCTATAGTTAGGTGTTGAAGTTAATCCTACAAAGTTATAAACAGGACCATTATAGAAAGCTTCGCCTTCATCTTTATCCATGTCTACTAAACTAAGGTTAACATCAAAGTCACCCACACCAGTTTCAAATAAACCAGAGTATTTCACATCCATACCAGAAGTAAGGACTGAGTTACCATTAATTGGGTTATAGAAACACTCTTCTAGTTTAGAAGCAGCACCAGCATCACCTCTAGTACAATAAGCACCTTGTGATGTTAATACTTGAGAGTAACTTGCACCTAATATAGTTGAATCAATAATATCTTGAACAGTGATTGCGGTAACAACACTATCAATTTCTGTTTCAAAGAAATCAACTGCTACTGAATGGTTACCCCACTCGTAGATGATACCAAAGTTAGTTGACTCAGACTCTTCAGGTCCTAAGTTAGGATTAGCTGATATGTATGTGTTAACCTGCTCTTCATTACAGTCTGCTCTAGCAATACCTACAGCTTCACAGTAAACATAGTCAGTGTGATACTCAGCACTAAAAGTTGTGTTAGCAACTAAATCACCTAAACCAGGAGCACGGAAACCAGTTCCCATTGAAGCTCTTAGTGTTAAGCCTTCCATTACTTCAACTAAACCCTTGATAGTATATGAAGTGTTAGTACCAAAATCACTATAGTCGTCATTTCTAACAGCTAACTGAACTTCACCACGACCATCCATTACAGCAGTTTTTGTTTCGATAAATAAAGCTGTGTATGATCTTGAGTTACCATCTGAGTTACCTGCTGAACCACCAACGTTACCAACCTCACTTTGCTTATCAAAAAGGTTTTGATATCTGTATTCAGCATCTTGAATACCAGCAACAAAGTCTGTGTTTGGAACCATTTTTAATGGACCACCAATAGTAGCTTCAATATTTTTGAACTGTGTATTAGCAGTTTGAGATGGACTAGCGGTGTAATATGCAACTACATCAGGATGGAAAAGATCTGTTTGACCTTTAAATGTACCTGAACCAGTTGGTGAAAAAGCTGTAGCAGCTTCTGTATATTCTGGCTTTTGTAGATAACAACACTCATAAGTATCATAGTCAGTTTTGTTGAACTGCATTGATACATCCCATGTGTATTCACCTAAGTTACCTGTTAAACCAACAACAGCGTTTCCACCCCAGTCAGTTCTCCAAGAAGCTCTAGGCCCAATCTCAATAAATCTTTTTCTTAACTTTACTGGGACATCTAAACCATAAATAACTTGCTCTGGAGTTCCATCAGCTTGTGCAGGAACTCTAACATTAGCCAATCCAGCTGGATATGGGTTAATGAAAGCAGCAGGCGGCGCATATCTACCAAAAGTCTCATTTCTTGAAATAACAAATGATGTATATAGATTCATTCCACCTTTAAGGTCTTTATCATAGTTTAATGTGAATGCATCAAAGTTCTTACCAGCATTTTCAGCCATGATTTTTGTATAGTCAAAAGAACATACATAATCATTGTCTAAACCACCAGCAGGAGCTGCACCCCATGTATAAGTTTTACCACCCTCTAAAAATCTTTCATCACCCAAGCACTCAGCTGCAGGTAAGAACTGACCTTTAATAAGATGTGGATACATAGTAGAAGTTTCTAGTAGTTGATAGTTCCAAGCATATGAAGATACGTTAAAGCCTGTGCTTAAATCTCCATCTGTTGGAGGCGTACCCATTGTGTATGGTCTATCTGATAGATAGATAATATCTCTTTGTTGGTGCTCATATGACCACATTACTCGAGAATCATCAGTTGATAGTCCACCAACAATTGAGAATGACTCCTCTTCACCACCAGGTAGATCAGGAGATGAAACAGTACCACTGATAGTAAGACCATTAAAGTCTTTCTTTGTAATAATGTTTACAACACCACCGATAGCATCAGAACCATAAACCGCAGACGCGCCATCTGCTAATATTTCAACACGCTCAATAGCAGCTGTTGGTAATAAGTTTAGGTTAGCTGATTCACCACCTGTTTTTGGGTTAGCCGGAACTCTTCTACCATCAATAAGTACTAAAGTTCTTGAAGAACCTAAGCCTCTTAATGAGATTGTAGATGTACCACCAGCAGAACTACCAGATCTTTCATAAAAAGAACCAGCAACGTTTATAGGCATCTCTCTTAAAACATCAGAGATTGTAAGCTCTGCAGTTCTTGCTATGACCTCTTGATCAAGAACAACAACTGGCTGTGCTCCAGTAAATTCTGATGTTGCAATACGAGAACCTGTAACAACTACTTCTTCAACATCAGATTCTTCTTCCTGAGCTACAACAGCTGTAGTCATAAAAGAAAAACCCATTACCAAAGCAAGTAGGTATCTTTCTGTATTTAACATAATTTCCCCTTTATATATAAAAGTAATTTAAACGCATACATTATATATACGTCACAATTGCACGAAGTATTGCATAAACACTTATATATGTATACAAATGTGAACAATTTATTTATTTTTAATATATCCAATTATAAATATTATTTATGTACATAAAAAACTCATTTAATAAACTTTAGTATTTAACACATCATTTATCTTCTATAATGGTAAGTAAGTTAAATATTTGTAATAAATAAGGAATTACAATGTTATTAAAAGATAAAAAGATACTTATAACTGGTCTGGCAAATAAATACTCTATAGCAGCTGGAATTGCATCAGCCATGCATAGAGAAGGGGCTGAATTAGCCTTTACCTATCAAAACGAGAGGCTTTTAAAAAATCTTGAGCCATTAGCAAAAGAATACGGTTCAGATATTCTTATAGAATGTGATGTTGCAAGCGATGAATCAATTAATAAGTCATTCTCAGAACTTTCAAAAAAATGGCCTAAATTTGATGGTTTTGTTCATTCGATAGGTTTTGCTCCTTCTGACCAACTTGAAGGCAATTTCGTTGATGTTACGACTCGAGAAGGTTTTCAAATTGCTCACGATATAAGCTCATATAGCTTTACTGCTCTTGCAAAAGCATCGAAGCCAATGCTGAATGAGAGCTCTGCCCTACTAACACTTACTTATTTAGGGGCAATTCAAACAATCCCTAACTACAATGTTATGGGACTAGCTAAAGCTAGTTTAGAAGCAAATACTAGATTTCTAGCTGCATCAATGGGTGCTGATAATATTCGAGTAAATGCTATCTCAGCAGGACCTATTAAGACTCTTGCTGCTTCTGGAGTAAAAAACTTTAGAAAAATGCTCTCTCAACACTCATCAAGAGCTCCGCTTGGTAGAACAGTAACAACCGAAGAAGTTGGTAATACAGCTGCATTCTTATGCTCAGATTATGCAAGTGGTATAACTGGCGAAATTACCTATGTAGATGCTGGCTTTAATACTGCAGCTATGCCTATTACTGAAATTGTAGATAGTTGATTTTGAGTTTTTACGATAAATATATTCTTCCTAAATTCTTAAACTGTGCTTGTGGATCTAAACCCATTAATTATCAAAGAGAGAAGATAGTTCCCTTAGCTGAGGGTACAGTTTTAGATGTTGGAATTGGTTCTGGTCTTAATATTCCTTACTACAATAAATCAAAAATTGAATGCCTTTATGGACTAGATCCATCTAGTGAGCTATTAAATCTTGCAAAATCATTAGCAAAAAAAAATGAATTAGAAATTGAGTTTATAGAGTGTGGTGCTGAAGCTATTCCATTGCCAAATGATTCAGTTGATAGTGTAGTGATTACGTATACTTTGTGCACAATACCAGATACTAAATTATCTAACCAAGAAATTATGAGAGTATTAAAACCTAACGGAAAGCTTTTATTTTGTGAACATGGGTTAGCCCCTGATATAAATATTGCTAAATGGCAAAAAAGAATTAATCCAATATGGAACAAAATTGCTGGTGGCTGTAATCTCAATAGAGATATTCCTAAGCTAATAAAATCATCTGGTTTCAAGATTTCAAATATGGAAGAAATGTATCTTCCAAGCACACCTAAATTTGCAGCATACAATTACTGGGGAGTTGCTAAAAAATAAATACATTTAGGGGGAATAATGTATAAAAAATTAAATTACTTCATTTTGCTAATTGCTAGCAGTCTAATTACAAATATTAATTCATCATCAATTGAGGAGAACATACTCAATCATAAGGACCAATTTTCTGAAGTAGCTCTCAAAATATGGAGTCATGCAGAAATGGGCTACCAAGAGATTAAAAGTTCAAATTTACTTGCAAACGAGCTTAAAAAAGAGGGCTTTAAAATAACAAAGAACGTAGCAGGAATACCCACAGCCTTTGTTGCTGAATATGGATCAAAAGGTCCTGTTATTGGTATTTTAGGTGAATTTGATGCTCTGCCAGGATTAGCACAATCAAGTTCTCCATTTAAAGAAGTTATAGACAATGGAACTGGAGCTGGTCATGCATGCGGTCATCATTTATTCGGAGCGGCATCAGCCTGGGCTGCGGTTGTTGTCAAGGAATGGCTTGAAGCAAATAATTATGATGGAAGAGTTAGGTTTTATGGGACCCCTGCTGAAGAAGGAGGATCTGGTAAAGTCTATATGGTAAGAGAAGGATTATTTAATGATGTTGATATCGTTCTTCATTGGCACCCGGATGATGTTAATTCAGCTAATTCAAGAACCTCAAACTCTAATAAATCTGCAAAGTTCACTTTTAGCGGTATATCTTCTCATGCTGCAGGTGCACCTGAGCAAGGGAGATCAGCATTAGATGGCGTTGAATCAATGAATATGATGGTTAATATGCTTAGAGAGCATATTCCACAAGAATCTAGAATTCATTATGTAATAACTAAAGGAGGATTAGCTCCAAATGTAGTTCCTGATCTTGCTGAAGTATATTACTACGTAAGGCATCCAGAAATGCGAATGGTTGAAGAATTATTTAAAAGAGTTGTAAAAACTGCAGAAGGTGCAGCGATTGGTACAGATACTAAAATGACCTATGAGGTTATGCATGGCAACTATTCCCTTCTTCCAAATGATGTAATTCAAAAAATAATGCATAGAAATTTAGCTTCTTTTGGAGGTATTAAATACACAAAAGAAGAAAATGACTATGCAAAAACTATATATAAAACTTTTATAGAACCAACAATGGAAATTGGTTCGCAAGAATATGTAAGTGAATTTACAACATCTCATAGTTATGGTTCTACAGATGTTGGTGATGTTAGTTGGGTAGTTCCTACTGCTGGAATAAGGACAGCAACCTGGGTTCCTGGTACTGCAGCTCATTCTTGGCAAGCTGTAGCAGCTGGTGGGACTAGTATTGGGCTTAAGGGAACTGAATTGGCTGCAAAAACAATATCAGCAACTGCTATAGAAATTTATAAAAATCCTGAAATTATTTATGAAGCAAAACAAGAACTTGAAACGAGAGTTGGAGAGGACTTTATATATAAAGCTTTATTAGGTGAAAGAAAACCGCCATTAAATTATAGAGTTAATTAACTGCTTGAACTGCAACAGAAGCATTTGGCCTTCTTAAATCGGCATAGCCATATCTAATGCCATCAATTATTTGAATACTTTGTGTGCTTCCCATAGTTTTATTGGGTGATGTTTTATGGCCCAACATATTTAGACCTTTGACAATATCTGAACTCAAGGTTTTTTCATAGTCAATTCCAATGTATGGCCAATCTTTATGAACTCTTGGAAGCATGGTTGCATCTCCAATTGGTAGATCAAAGTCAATCACTCCAGTAACAACTCTTAAAATAGCACCAGGAATATATGATCCACCTGGAGAACCTGTAATAAGTGTTAGTTGACTATCCTTGTTAAATACCATCACTGGGGCCATTGTGCTCATTGGTCTTTTACCTGGTTTAAAGCGGTTGCCAACACTTACACCCCTTCCCTCAACAGAAACATCTCCTTCTCTATACATCAAATTATTCATTTGATTATTCATTAGAATGCCAGTACCAGGTATCGTTACTCCCGAACCAAATGAAGAACCAAGAGTATAGGTATTTGAAACAGCATTGCCTTCTGAATCAATTACAGAATAATGAGTCGTATCTCTACTCTCATTTATTACTGATAATGGTTTTATTGATGAAGCTTTGCTAGCTTTATTAAACTTAATAGACCTAGCTAATTCTTTATTTCTTTCTTTTGATAGTAATTCATCAACTGGTACATCATAAAAAATTGGGTCTCCAACTTCTGATGATCTATTGTTATGACCTCTTCTTAAAGCCTCTGAGAATAAATGATAAGTTTGTATAGAGTTGCTTTTATATTTACTCATATCAAAGTAACTAAGTATGTTAAGTGCTGTTAATAGGGTTATACCACCTCCCGATGGAGGCCCAGCGGTAAAAACTCTATTCCCTCTGTATTGTGTTGAGATTGGAGCTCTTACATATACTTTGTAATTTTTAAAATCCTCTAATGACATTAAGCCATTATTTTTATTCATTGCATCTACAATTTTTTTAGCAGTCTCACCCTTGTAAAAACCATCTTTGCCATGCTTTGCAATTAAACTTAAAGTATTAGCTAGGTCTGGTAGTTTCATCAAAGAGTTTTCTTTTATAGGTTTATTATCTTTAAAATAAATTCTTCTAGATTCTGGATCTTTATAAAGACGTTGAGTACTTTCAATAGCTTTATGCAAATCATAAGTAACTTTTATCCCATCTTCAGCTTGAGCAATAACAGGTGCAAGAACTTCATTTAACTCTAACCTACCGAAATTTGCATGAGCTTCAAGCAGCCCAGCAACCGTTCCAGGAATGGCAGATGCTTTGTAACCAGTTTCTAAAACATCAAATTTGTTTTCATCAAAGTTCGAAGGAACTACTTCATATTCTTTACCGCTTGAGTTATAGATATTAAATATATTTTCTAAGTTTGCATTTAGAGGTGATGAACTTCTATAGTCGATATAGAAAATTTCATCTTTTTCTTTAATATAAACTAACATAAAGCCACCTCCACCAAGATTGCCAGCTCTTGGTAATGTAACAGCTAGAGAAAAACCAACTGCGACTGCTGCGTCAATGGCATTACCACCTTTATTTAAGATTTCTAATCCAATGTCTGAAGATAAATTATTCTGACTAACCACCATACCAGATCTACCAACAATCGGATGATATGGAGATTCATAATCTATATAACTTCTAGAAGTTACAGCAGATGAAAAAAAAATTAAGAGTGTAATAAGAAAATATTGCATTATTAAAAAATTTGAGGTGCTAAGAAATAAGCAAATAAAGTTACAACAAATATACCAATAATGTTAAGAACAAAACCTGCTCTCATCATGGTAGCTATTGTAAATTTTCCTGATCCGTAAACTATAGCATTTGGTGGTGTTGCAACAGGCAACATGAAAGCGCAACTTGCAGCTAGACACACTGGAACAGTAAGTGATACTGGAAGCACTCCTATACCAACAGCGACGGCACCAAAAACTGGTAAAAATGTTGAGGTTGTTGCTACATTAGAAGTTACTTCTGTTAGAAAAATAATTAAAGCAGCAACAGCAAAAATTAAAAAGATTGGTGGTACTGTACTTAGAACACTCAAACCCTCTCCAATCCAGACGCCAAGTCCACTGGAGTTTATTTGAGCTGCAATTGACAATCCACCACCAAAAAGAATTAACAGACCCCAAGGCAATTTATCAGAATGACTCCAATCAAGTAATTCACCTTTTGAAGAGCTTGATGGAATCATAAATAATAAAATCGCAGATATAATAGCAATTCCTGCATCAGTAAGACCAGCAAACATATCATAGTTATCTAAAACTGTTCTAAACATCCATGCAATAGCTGTTAATCCAAATATAATAGAAATCTTTTTTTCATCCTTTGATAATGGGCCCTGCTCAATAAGCATATTTCTTAAATACATTTTTGTTTCATCTGAAGTTATAAATGATGTTGGAAAAACATATTTAGTTAAAATAATCCATGCAGAATAAAGCATAACTATTGCTAAAGGCACTCCCAATGTCATCCATTGAATCATTGAAATTTCAATACCATATGTTTCTTGCATAAATGCACTAAAAACAATATTTGGAGCCGTACCAACAAGTGTCGACATTCCTCCAATAGTTGCAGCATATGCAATGCCCAGCATTAATGAGGTATCAAAAAATTTTATTTCTTTTTCTGTGAGCCCGGGAATTGTATTAGTAACCACTGAGCAAACAGCTAAACCAATTGGTAAAAGCATCAATGTTGTAGATGTGTTCATAACAAACATACTGATTAACGCAGCAATAGTCATAAAACCTCCAATTAATTTGGGTCCACTAGAACCGGCTGCAATAATCATATGCAAAGCCATTCTTTTATGAAGACCTGATCTTTCAATAGCTAACGCAAGCATAAAGCCACCAAGAAATAAATATATATTTGGATTAGCATAAGGTAATGCGGCCTCTTTAAAAGAAGTTACTCCTACTAAGGGAAATAAAGCCAATGGAAGTAATGCTGTGACTGCAACGGGAATAGCTTCAGTAGCCCACCAAACTGCCATTAAAACAACAATTGCTGCTACCGACCAACCAACTGCATTTAGACCAGATGGCGCTGGAAGAAAAAGCATTAATGTGAAAAGGATAAGTCCTACTAAAAAACCTTTCTTTTGATACACATGCATATAAATATATTAACCTTTAAGCTAAAAAAAAGGGAGCAAAAGCTCCCTTTTAATTTTACTAATAAAATTAGAACTTCTTATAGAGCTCTAATGAATAACTCTTACCATAGTCACTGTGTTGATCAGCAACAAATCCCCAAGTATATTCATCAGCTAAAGGAGCTCTTTCATCCTCAAGGTTTCTAATTGTTCCTCTGATACGCAGACCATTATCAAACATATAGCCAACAGTTAAATTAACTGTTCTCATAGCATCAACTTTCCATCTATCACCACATGTAGCATAGCTGGTATCATATTTATTGGTTCCAGAACATGCATATACATCATTTGATGAGCCTGAAACGTCAACTGATTTTGCATTATCAGTAACACCCATTTCAAGGAAGCTACTTATTCTAGTTTGAGATAAATAAGCATTCCAAGGTCCATTTTTCCATGAAATACGAACAGTATTTTTTATTTCAGGATATGCTCTTCTATCAAATGTTCCTAAAAGATCTCCATAACCTGCAGGGGATGGAAGTCCATCCAAAGCTCCACCAGGCTTTGATGCTGCAATTAATCTTAAGCTATCTCCTGATGCTTCTTGAAGGAATTCATCAAACTGAACACTCATTAATTTAGCTGAGAATGATCCAATATTTGTATCCAATGAGTACTCAATTGCATAGTCTGTTCCTGTAAGAGTTCTATCATCTAAATTTGTATAGACATCTTCAACTCGTTGAACCATTCCAGACTTACAAAAGTTGCTATCCCAGTCAGCATTATATGTGTTTGATTCAGGGTCATTATCCTCAACGTATGCACCTCTTATAACCCTTGGATTACCAGTACATTCACCTGCACCACCTTCAGCTCTTATTAGAGTATCAAGTAAGATATGGTTAACCTCACCAAACAAACCAACTGTGTTTTCAGTAGCAATTTCCCACTTATCAACAGTGATTATCAAATCATCAATAGGTGTTATTACAATACCAATATTAGTATTTGTTGCTTCTTCAGCTTCAAGATCATCGTTACCTTTTGCAACCCTTTGAATTGAATAGCTATCTCCATCCTCTCCGTTAGCTTTTGTATATAAGAAATCTTGAAGACTGTTATTTCTTACAACCATACCCTCATTCACAGTAATTAAATTTGGTGCTCTATGAGATGTTGATGAAGATCCTCTAATTTTTAACCAATCAGTAGGTGTATATCCTACTGCAAATTTTCCTACAACATTACTTCCATAGTCGTCAGCATTTTCACCTCTAACAGCTAACTGAGATTCAACATTATTTGCTAAAGGAATCTGCATTTCTACAAATAAAGATGTAACTGTTCTATCACCATAAGTATCTGGTGACGGACTACTGTTTGAAATATTAGATATATATGGGAATGTAGCTTGATTTGCAGCTTCTGGAACTGTTGAATAAGGAATAGTTCCATTTATATTAGGATCTCTTGCATCATCCATTGTTTCTTTTCTTATCTCTGCTCCAACAAGCATACCTACATCACCTGCGGGCATTGAGAATACTGATGGATTACTCATTTTAAAATCAATCATATATAACTCAGTTGTGTTATTTCTAAAGATTGTGGTCATAAATGCTTCTTCACCACAATTTACTCCTGCACAGAATGGGTTGTATGCATCAGGAGTTGATTTAGCCAAAGCAGCATCTAATAATGTTAAATTTGCTCTACCGTGGTTATTCATTTTTGAAGTTGCTTTTGATGCAACTACAGCTGAATCCCAATCCCAATCTCCATATGTTCCTCTAAAACCTTGAACAATTCTCCAAGTTTGACGGGTAGAATCCCATGATCTAGGGGTTGAGAATCTAAAATATCTAGCCCATAGGTGATCCGCTTCTTTATCAACAAACAAATCTCCGCCTGTTGAACCAATTGGACCCCTTTGGAGTTGATTTAACCAATAGTTAGTAGAAGGGATTAGAAGTGGTTGAGTATTACCGCCCTTCTTAGAAGATGATCCTAAACCTAAATTAGTTCCAGCATATAAAACCTTTTCAGATTTTGATTGATAAAAACTTAATTCAGTATAAGCCTCGATACCATTATCAAGCTCTCTATTAATGAACATAACAAAGTTATGTCTGTCTAGCGGTCCTCTTTTATCGTATGTTTCACCATAGTTAGTTCTGCCATAAGTTCTAATTGAACTAGCGTCATATATACACATATTGGTTAAACCTGGAATAGAGTACAGATTTGTTGTTGAGTTGCTCTGACAATAACTGTCATCAGGTCTGTACATTGAATGAACATTTGAACCAGAACCTGTATAGAATTGACCCCATATTGAACTTGCACTAGCATTTCTCCACGTAGTGTCATTAAATTGTCCATCCGGATCATTACTGGTAGGACTTGGAAGATATCTTCTTAAGTCTCCATTAACCCACTTTGGATCTTCAGCTCCCCTTATTTTTTCTCTGATATATCCATCATAATAAACTGACACGTTAGTACCATCAGCTAGATCTTTACCCCACTGGATACTAACTTTATTATCCTGAGCTTCAAAACTATCATACCAATTAGTTCTTAACCTTACTGTTAAGCCTTCAAAATCATCTTTCAGAACAGTATTGATAACACCTGCTACAGCATCAGCACCATAAATTGATGCAGCACCATCTCTGAGGATTTCAATTCTTTCTGAACCATAAACCGGGATTAAATTTGAGTTAACACTTGAAACTGGAACGTAACTTCCTCCAACCCACTCAGTTGCATAACCAGGAGATTGAACAAGTCTTCTACCATTTAACAATGTTAATGTATTACCAGTACCAATGTTTCTAAGATCTAATGATCCTACATCACCTCTTGATGCGTTATATCCACCACTAAAATCTGTCTGGTTAAAGTTATTACTTCCCATTTCAGCTAGTTCAGCAAAAAGCTCATCTCCAGATTCGACACCTATACCTTCTATATCCTCTGTAGAAATAACTGTTACTGGAAGAGCTCCCGTAATTTTTGCTCCTTTAATCTGTGATCCAACAGTAACAACTTCTTCAACATCTGAAGTTGACTCTGAATCTTGAGCAAAAATATTGATTGATATAACCAATGGAAATACTAATAGTAGTTTTTTAAACATTTTTTAATCCCCTAATAAATATTAAAACTTATAATTAGTATATAGCTGTAAGACTTTTGTTGTCTACCATAAATAATATATTTATATTAAGATATATATAACTTTTAGTTATATATGTTATCAGCAAAACAAATAGAGATTTTTTATGAGGTCTATAAGCAAGGCTCAATGACAGCTGCTGCAGAGGGCCTGCAAATATCACAGCCTTCAATAAGTAAAACTTTAGGTGTTATAGAAAAAAAATTAAATTTCAAACTCTTTTTAAGGCAAGGAAAAAAATTAATTCCTACACATGAAGCAGATGATTTATTTGAGCATGCCTCTATAGTTCATAGCCAACTAAAAAGCTTTAATGCTATTGCTAATACATACAAGTCAAGATCTGCTGATTTTATCAATATTGGAACTACGCCTTCTTTAGCAGAAGGTATTGTGCCTAAAATTATAAAAAGATATAACAAGATAAATCCTGGTGTGAAATTTAATTTGATAAATCTAAATAGCATTGATTTAATTGAAGATAGGTATAAACCTGATATTGATTTAACAATATGTTTTAATTCTAAAAATCAACCAAGCTCAAGATCAACAATCATAAAAGAAGGAAATCATAGCCTTGTCTCTCCAATAAAATTTAATCTTCCTGACAAGATCTTCTTAAAAGATATTGTGCAATATCCATTCGTAGAGATAACAAACTTGCTATCTTTTTATGAGGAAACCAGTCTTTCAAACTATATTAAAGTTCATGAAATCAATTTGAATACAATTGTAAAAACAGACTCTTATAGCTCTGCATTATCAATCGTTCATGATGGCATTGCTATTTCTATTCTAGACGAAAATAGCCTTTTAAAGGCTGATAGAAAAAAAGTAAAAATCTCAAAGATTTTGGACAAAGATTTCAAATATAGGATTAGTGCTATCAAAAAAGATATTGTTAGGTATGAATGCAATGAATTCTTTAATTATCTTTGTGAAGAAAAGATATAAGAGCATCTAATCTATTTAAAACTTCTTCTTTATCAAATAAATATAAAGTGGTTCCTAAAGATGGTGAGTTTGTTGAACCAGTTAAAGCTATTCTTATAGGTTGGTTAACTTTTGGAATAGGCAAATCATGCTCTTCTCTATATTTTTGAAGAAGCGTATCTAACGATGATTCATCCCAAGTCTTTAAATCATTAATTTTATTTCTTAAATCGCTTACAACTTTATCTGAGTTACCAATAAATTTATCAATAGCTTTCTGATTGTATTCCTCTATATCTTTAAAATAACAAATTAAATTATTGCAAACCCCTTTTAAAGTATTTGATGAGGACCTCATGGATTCAATTAATAAATCTTTTTTAATATGCTCATTAAGATTTATATCCACATCAATAAGAAATGGATTTATAGCATTAATGAACTCTTCATGAGATAGATTGGCCATATGTTGGGAATTAAGAAAATCTAACTTAGTTACATCAAATATTGCTCCAGCTTTTTGAACTTCTGTTATATCAAAATCTTTAATTAAATCTTCAAGATAAAAAACTTCTTTATCTCCTCTAGACCAGCCTAGCCTTGCTAAAGTATTTAGAATAGCTGAATCGAGGTACCCCTCATCTTTGTATTCCTCAAGGCTTGTAGCAGCATGTCTTTTTGAAAGTCTTTTTTTATCCGACCCTAATACTAATGGCAAATGTGCATATTCAAGCTCTGGATATTCAAGAGCTTTTTGAATATGTATTTGCCTAGGAGTATTACTTATGTGATCTTCGCCTCTTATGACTGTAGTAACACCCTGCTCAAAATCATCAACTACATTACATAAATGATAGGTTGGACTTCCGTCACTTCTTAGAATAATTAAATCATCAAGTTCTGCATTATTGAAAACAATATCACCACGAACATAATCTTTAACTATTATTTCTCCATTAAGAGGTGTCTTGAGTCTAAGGACTGTATCACTTGATTTTTTTAGATTTAGATTCCTACATTTTCCATCGTATTGAGGTTTCTGACCGTTATCTTGTTGCTCAGACCTCATTTTTTCTAGCCTTTCGACAGAGCAATTACAATAGTATGCCTGTCCAGAATCTATAATTTTTTGAGCGGCAGCTTGGTATATATCTCCTCTTTCAGATTGATTAATAGGTTTTTCATCTGGCGACAGTCCAATAGAATCTAAGCTATCAAGAATATTCTTCTCAAATTCTTTGGTAGATCTTTCTCTATCGGTATCTTCGATACGAACTAAAAATTTTCCAGAATGTTTTTTAGCGTATACATAGTTAAACAAAGCTGTCCTCACTCCACCAATATGTAATGTGCCTGTGGGACTTGGAGCAAATCTTGTTATGACTTTTTTCAATGTATTTTTCTCCAAATTGTTTCAACAGAATTTCTTTTTTCGATATCTAGAAGCCTAGACTCATGTTCTTTTAGATCACTCTCATTTGCTTCAATAGAAATTAATTCAATGTTCTCTCTTGAGACAGTATTTTTTGAAGAGGTTTTCTCAATATTAGATAGGCTGTTTGAATCGAATTCAAATTTACTTTGTCCACCTGTTAATGACATATAAACATCAGCTAAGATATTTGCATCTAGCAAAGCTCCATGAAATGTTCTGTCATAACCAGAAATGTCAAAACGATTAGCTAAGGCATCCAATGAATTCCTTTGTCCTGGAAACTTATCTTTAGCAAGTGCTAGAGAGTCTTCGATCTCACATATCTCTTCAAGCATGGGATATTTTGATGAAGCTAATTTAAGCTCATTATTTAAAAAGCCCACATCAAAAGCAGCATTGTGAATAACTAGAGTAGATCCATCTACAAATTCTAAGAATTCCTCTGCTACCTCTTCAAAATAAGGTTTATCTAGAAGATCTTCATTCATTATTCCATGAACTTTTGATGCTTCTTCATCAATCAATCTTGATGGATTTAAATATGTATGAAAATGTTCCTCAGATTTTTTTCTATCATTAAGTAAGACAGCACCAATTTCAATAATCCGGTGACCTTGTTGAACTTCTAAGCCTGTAGTTTCTGTATCTAGAATTATAAATTTGTTAGCCATAATTTTCTTATAAGGTATCTATTCCTTTATTTGCAAGTTGATCAGCTATTTCATTTTGTTCATGACCAGAATGACCTTTAACCCAGGACCATTTTACATCATGCATTTCAACATATTTATCTAACTCAATCCAAAGGTCTTTGTTCTTAACGTCTTTTTTTGAAGAGCTTTTCCAATTATTTTTTTTCCAATTATCAATCCAAGAAGTTATGCCTTGCATTACATATTTAGAGTCAGTAGTTAAATGAACTATACATGGCTCTTTTAGCGCTTTTAAACCCTCAATGGCAGCCTTAAGCTCCATTTGGTTGTTAGTTGTATTAAGCTCTCCACCAAAATACTCTTTTCTGGTTTCTCCATACTCAATGAGCGCACCCCAACCACCAACTCCAGGATTTCCTCTGCAAGCACCATCTGTATAAATATTTACTGTTTTCATCAAATTAACTTAGAATTTGCATATGATTAATATAGAGCCTATTGAAGCATTTAGCGATAATTATATTTGGTTACTTACAACTAATGAAGGGTCAATAGTAATTGATCCAGGTGAAAGTCAGAATTTGTTGAAAATTCTTAAAGAAAATGATCTTAATTTAAAAGCCATTCTAATTACCCACCACCACTTTGATCATACTGGTGGTATTAATGAGATTCTTTCAGAAAAATCTATTGATGTGTATGGGCCAAATAATAATATTGATTCTATTAATATAAGAGTCAATAGTGAATCTAAAATAAACTTATTAGGTATTGAATTTGAAATTATAGAAATTCCTGGGCATACGCTCGATCATATTGCCTACTATTCAGAAAATAACGGGCATCCTATTTTATTTTGTGGTGATACTTTATTTGCTGGAGGTTGTGGAAGAGTTTTCGAAGGTACCTTTGAGCAAATGCATGATTCCTTATCTATTTTAAAAAACCTTCCCTTGAATACTAAGGTTTATTGTGGTCATGAATATACTGAATCAAATCTTAAATTTGCTAAAAGTGTTGAGCCGCTTAATCAAAGAATAATTTCAAGATATAATGATGTTATTGAGCTTAGAAAACAAGGAATACCCACACTACCAACAACTATAAAACTTGAGTTAGAGACAAATCCTTTTTTAAGAGTAGATTTAGAAGAAATTCAAGAAACAATATCAAAAAAATTTAATACGCCCAAAAAAGAAAAAGATATATTTAGTGCAATAAGACAATGGAAAGACAATTTTTAAAAGCCTCTCTATTTTTCCTACTTGGGCTTTCAAGTTGTCAGTCTAATCCAACTACACTAAGCAATTATGATTCTTTATGTAATCCAGGTTCTTTAGACGCGGAATGTGTTAAAGAGGTTGTTATATCAGTCGAAGAGTCAAAACCAGTAGCTAAAAATGTATGGGAATATATGATCATTAACAATAGTTATGAACATAAAATTAAGTTTGATGAAAAAACTATTAGCTACATCAACAATCACATAAAAGATGTTGATAAATTTAATGAATTTCTTAATAAATCTTATTATTTTATTTACTATGTGATTCAAGAACTTGAAGCCGCTGATCTTCCTCCAGAGTTAGCATTGATACCTTTTGTAGAAAGTAATTATGATCCTTTTTCAATATCCCCCTCTGGAGCAGTTGGTCTTTGGCAATTTATGCCAAAAACTGGAAGGATGTTTAATCTTGAGAAATCATGGTGGAGTGAGGACAGGCACGACCCCTATAGATCTACGCATGCAGCTATAGGTTATTTTAAATATTTATTTAACAGATTTGATAATGATTTATATCTTGCCTTGGCTGCATATAATGCCGGGCCAACATACTTAGATAGGCAAATAAATAAGAACAAAAGACGAAACTTAGATTATGACTTTTGGTCACTAGATTTAAATAAGCAAGTCACTGAATACATACCTAAATATATTGCCATAAGAGAAATTATATTTAACTCAGAAAAATATGGCGTTGTCTTACCTGATATACCTATTGAATCAGTTGTTAAGAAGATTGAGATACCTGGTCAAGTAGAAATACTAACATTAAGTGAATATTTAGAAATACAGCCAGAGCTTATTTATAAGCTTAATGCTGGGTATACAAAATGGGCATCTGCTCCCAAGGATAAAAGTATTTTTTATGTTCCAATTGAGAAAACATATCTATTAGATAGTCCAGATAGTCCATTTGATAATGTGAATCAAATTAATTGGATTTCACATATTGTTGAGCCCGGTGATAGCTTATGGAAACTTGCTGATAAATACGATACTGAAGTAAAAATTAT
>CACJBO010000011.1 GCA_902591665.1 uncultured SAR86 cluster bacterium | reverse complement strand
AAATGAAAAAACACCCTCACAAATTGTCAGTGATTTTGAATCAAATCAATTAAAAGAAGATATTCCATCATTCAGACCAGGCGATACTATTGTAGTTTCTGTTAAGGTTAAAGAGGGTGATAGAACAAGATTGCAAGCTTTCGAAGGTGTTGTGATGGGTATTAAGAAAAGAGGCCTAAATTCTTCATTTATTGTTAGAAAAATTTCAAGCGGTATTGGCGTTGAGAGAACATTTCAAACGCACAGCCCACTTATTGACTCTATAAAAGTTAAAAGAAAAGGTGATGTAAGACAATCCAAACTTTTCTACTTAAGAGACAGGTCAGGTAAATCAGCCAGAATTAAAGAAAGATTAGACTAATTAGATGATCAAAGATAATAAAAAGGATCATTTACTTAGGTCCTTTTTAGATTCTCTATATATCGAAAAAGGACTTTCAAAGAATACCGTTTCATCATACAAGAATGATATTTCATCTTTTTCTTCATGGTGTGATAAAGAACATTTAGATCGATTGAAAATAACCGATCTCAATTTAAATAATTACATTTCAAATTTATTTAGTATTGGTTTAAAAAGTTCCTCAATAAATAGGAAGATTTCTTCTATCAAACATTTCTATCTTTTTTTATTAAAGAAAAAAGTTATTAAAAACTCTCCAGCAGATGAAATTACTACTCCAAAACAAGAAAAATATTTACCAACATCAATGTCTGAAGATGAAGTTGAAAGCCTTTTAGGAAGTCCAAAATCTAATGTAAAAATAGAAAGAAGAGATAAAGCAATGATAGAAATCCTTTATGCAACTGGTATGAGAATTTCTGAGTTAGTGAATCTTAAGCTTACAGATATAGATTTTAATAGATCTGTACTTAAAGTTTTTGGTAAGGGTTCTAAAGAGCGTCTAGTGCCATATGGTGAAAAAGCAGCAGAGGCTTTGAGAATATATCTTGAAGATAGAAAAAAGTTAGATTCTAAAGATGTTTTTTTAAGTAACAGAGGAACTAGAATAACTAGGGGAGCTTTTTGGCAAAGGATAAAGATTTATATTAAGCGTGAAAACCTTAAATCATCTATTTCACCACATACACTTCGACATGCCTTTGCTACACATCTTTTAAATAGAGGTGCTGATTTAAGATCTGTACAAATTTTACTTGGACATAGTGACTTATCTACCACCCAAATATATACTCACATAGCAAAGAAACGATTAGGCGAAATTCTAAAAAAACATCACCCAAGAGGCTAAAATGAAAAAATTTAATATTTCATTTGTTTTTATTTTATTTTCCTTATTCATTGCATCCGATGAAGAGATAATCCGAAATAGTCTAGAAAAAATATTGCCTGCAGGCTCAGAAATTGAGAGCATTCAAGAATCATCTATTCCTGGACTATACTCAGTTTATTATGGTGATCTGGAACCAATATATGTTACAAAAGATGGCAATTTTTTTATTTATGGTGATATCTATAAAATAAACATAGACTCTATTTCTAATATTACAGATTTAGAGATTTCAAAAAGAAGATCTATAATCCTATCGAATTTAAAACCTAGTGAATTAATTTCATTTAAATCTAAAAATGAGAAATATAGCGTGACTGTTTTTACTGATGTGGATTGTGGATATTGCAGGAAACTTCATAATCAGATTGAAGAATATAATAAGCTAGGAATTACAATAAACTATGCTGCTTTTCCAAGATCCGGTCTAGGTACTGATTCCTTTACAAAGATGGTCAACGCTTGGTGTTCAGATAATACTAAATTAAGCTTAACAAGACTTAAAAATAATAAAGAAGTAGATGCTAATTTTTGTGACAATCAACCAGTTTCAAAACATTATGCTATTGGAAAAAAATTAGGAGTTACTGGAACCCCCGCAATTTTTTCAACTGATGGAATTTTAATACCAGGATATTTATCTCCTGAGGATTTATTAACAAAATTAAAATCATAGAGCTATGCCTGATCAAGATTTTTCTAATGCACAAAAATTACCTCCATATATTTTTGGTCAAATAAATACTTTGAAACATGAAGCAAGACTTCGTGGTGAAGATATTATAGATTTTGGGATGGGCAATCCCGATCAACCTACACCAAATGTTGTCGTTGATAAATTAATTGAAACGGTTAAAAATCCTGTTACCCATAGATATTCTCAATCAGCAGGGCTACCAAAACTTCGTTTAGCCATAAAAGATTGGTATCTAAGAAAATATAATATTCAATTAGATCAAGATTCTGAGATTGTTACATGTATGGGCTCTAAAGAGGGTATAGCCCACCTTTCCTTAGCTACCTTATCTCAAGATGATACTGTGATAGTTCAATCACCAACATATCCTATACATTCTTATGGCGTTGTAATTGCAGGCGCCAATTTGCATTCGGTAACTTTAAAAGATGATACGGACAAGTTTCTTGATGATGTTGAGGAGGCAATCAATATTTCTAAAACCAAGCCAAAAATGATAATAATTAATTTTCCATCTAATCCAACCACGCAATCTGTAACTGTTGAATTTTTTGAAAAGATTATAAAAATTGGAAAAAAATATGATATTTGGATAATCCATGATCTTGCATATGCTGATATTGTATTTGATGAATATAAAGCACCTTCAATTTTACAGGTTGATGGCGCAAAAGATATAGCAGTAGAATTTTTTACATTATCAAAGTCATATAATATGCCTGGATGGAGAGTTGGATTTTGTTGTGGAAATAAAAATTTAGTTCATGCACTAACAAAAATTAAATCATATATGGATTATGGAACTTTCACCCCAATTCAAGTTGCTGCAATTAAAGCAATAAATGAATGTGATAAAGAAGTAAGTGCAATTCGTGAAATGTATGAAAGCAGAAGAGATGAATTATGTGATGGACTTAATCGTATTGGCTGGGATGTTGAAAAGCCAGTTGCTACAATGTTTGTATGGGCAAAGATACCTGAAAAATATATTAAATTAGGTTCTTTAGAATTTAGTAAATTGCTTATTGAACATGCTCAAGTTGCTGTTTCTCCTGGAGGAGGTTTTGGTGAAGATGGTGATGAGTATGTTAGATTTTCACTTATTGAGAATGAACAAAGAATTAGGCAAGCAATAAGAGGCATTAAAAACTTTTTATCAATGGAAATATAATGGAAGAATTAAAAGTAGGAATTTGTGGGTGGGGTAATGTTGCAACTGGATTATTTAGTGCGCTAGAAAATAATGCAGATATTATTGCTTCAAACTCAGGTGCTCAATTTACAGTTAGCGTCATAGGAGCAAGAAGAGACAATCCTAAATGTGATCCAGGTAATACACCTATCGAGAGGGATATATTTGATGTCATTGGTCATGATATTGATGTAGTGGTAGAACTAATTGGAGGAGTTGAGGTAGCAAGAGAACTAATTATTAAAGCAATCAAGAATAAAAAACATGTTGTAACTGCAAATAAAGCTGTTATATACCACCATGGAGATGAAATCTTTAAATTAGCAAAAGAAAACGGAGTAAGAGTTCTTTTTGAATCTGCAGTTTGTGCTGGAACCCCAATTATAAAATTATTAAAAGAAGAGTTGGCTGCAAATAGAGTTTCAAAGATTTCAGGGATGCTAAATGGCACATCTAATTTTATCTTATCAAATATGGAAGAAGGTGCTGAATTTGATTCAACTCTTGAGTTGGCTCAGAAAGAAGGATATGCAGAGCCTGATCCAACCTTTGATATTGAAGGTATGGACGCCGCACATAAGATTGGTATTTTATCAGCTCTAGCCTTTGGAACACCTTTGCCTCCGAAAGATTTTTATGTTGAAGGCATCACAAAAATAGAAAAAAGTGATTTTACATATGCAATGGATATGGGTTATACCGTAAAGCATCTTGCAGTAGCTAAAGTTGATGAAAATCTTCTAGAGCTTAGAGCACATCCTGTATTAATAAAGCTTGATTCACACCTTGCCAACTTAAAGGGTGTGAGAAATGGTATGGAAATAGATACGGACTTAATTGGAAAAATACATATAGCAGGCTCAGGAGCTGGACAGGAGTCAACTGCTTCTGGATTAATTTCAGACCTTATTAATTTAGCAAATTCAAAAGCTATAAATGATCAACCAGAAAACAATAATATTACTTCATATAAGGTCTCAGAATTTTCTGAACTTGTCTTTCAATATTATTTTTATATAGAAGCAGAAGATAAACCAGGTGTTATGGCATCAATAACATCTTTAATGGCATCAAAACAAGTAGGAATTGAATCAATTGTTCAAAAAGAAGAATTAGATGAAAATTGTGTTCCTATAATATTAATAACTGACCCATTTAAAGAAAGCGATCACTCAGAACTTCACAAAGAGTTATTAACTATAGAATCCGTTAAAAATATCAGATCTATTAGAATAGAATCTAACTAATAATGTTATTCCACAGCACAAGGGGTAAGGACCATAACAGAACATTTGAGGATGTTCTTATGCAGGGTTTAGCTGCAGATGGGGGTTTATTTATGCCTGATGCTTGGCCACAAGTTGATATTGAGAAAATAAAAACTCTTGATAGTTTTATTGATGTTGCCAAATGTATAGTTCCTTTATTTACAAAGTCCTCTTTCTCAGATGATGAGGTCTTGGAACTACTAGATGATACTTGGCATGACTTTTCTAAAGAAAATTTTGCCACCATTCATCAGCTTGATGATACAAAATCTATTTTAGAGTTATTTCATGGACCTACAGCAGCCTTTAAAGATTTTGGACTCCAATTAGCTGCAGCATTTTTTAATAAATCATTGTTAAAACAAAATAAAACGGCAATAGTACTAGGTGCAACTTCAGGAGATACTGGATCTGCTGCTATTGATGCATGTAAAAGATTTGATTCTATTAAAAGTTTTATTCTTCTTCCGGATGGAAATATGTCAGAAGTTCAAAGAAGACAGATGACCACAGTTGATAGTCCTAATGTTTTTACATTAAGAGTTAACGGAACATTTGATGATTGCCAGGATATTGTCAAACAAGCTTTTAGTGAAAGGTCTTTTCTCAAAGACGATCAATTTTTACTAGCTGTTAATTCTATTAATTGGGTAAGAATTATTGGCCAAATTTGTTACTATTTTTACGCCTCATTAAGAACCAATCAATTGAGAGAGCCCCTCAATTTTTCCGTTCCAACTGGAAATTTTGGAAATGTATTTGCTTGTTATTCTGCATACAAAATGGGCATGCCTTTAAATAAAATATTGGTAGCTGTAAATGATAATAATATTCTGCATAGATTTTTTTCAGATAATGATTATTCAAAATCTAAAGTATCAGAAACTCTTTCACCTAGTATGGATATAAGTATTGCAAGTAATTTTGAAAGATTGCTTTATGACTTTTATGCAGAAAGAAACTCGTCAATTTGCGATCAGTTTTATAGAAACTTTCCTAAAACTCCAATTAATCTAGAAAAACACATGTGGGAGAAATCTAAGGATCTATTTATGAGTTACTCAGTCGATGATGTTTCTACAGTTAAAGCAATGAAAGATACTTATGCTTCTTATAGCTATTTAATTGATCCCCATACAGCTGTAGCAATTGAAGCAGTTGATCAAATTAATGAAAAACTTAATGGAAACACATTAATTCTATCTACAGCTCATCCAGCTAAATTTCCTGAAATTATTAAGGATGCAGATTTAGAATTATCAGAAATACCCAAGACTCTTTTAGATGTATATAATTTAAAAGAAAGAGCTTCACATATGCCTGCATCCAAAGAATTAATTTTTGATTTTATAATTAAGAATAATTTATAAAATGGATTCCTCAGAACTTAAGAATAGCCTAAATGATCTTAAAATACGCCTAGATGATATTAAGGATGGTGTTTTTGACATTAACTCCAAAGAAAAACGACTTAAAGAAATAGAGAGCGAGCTTTCTAAAGAAGAAATTTGGTCAGATTTAGATTTATCCCAAAAAATTAGTAAAGAAAAAACAGCTCTTGAAAAAACATTAAATTCATTCAAATCCGTTGAGGAAAAAGTTACTGATGGTCTTATGTTTATTGATATTGCTGAGGAGGAGGGAGATGATAAATCTATATCTGAAATATTGGAAAGCTTCCAAAGTTTAGAAGAGTCTGTTGTTGAGCTTGAGTTTAGCAAGATGTTTACAAATAAAATGGATTCTGCATCGGCTTATGTAGAAATTCAATCTGGATCAGGAGGCACTGAAGCTCAAGATTGGGCTGAAATGTTGCTCAGAATGTATACAAAGTGGTCTGAAGGTCGAGGTTTTAATTCTGACTTAATTGAAATTTCTCATGGTGATGTTGCCGGCATTAAATCTGCAACATTGCATGTAAGCGGTGAATATTCTTATGGTTGGTTGAGAACTGAAACCGGAATACATAGATTGGTTAGAAAATCACCCTTTGACTCTGGCAGCAGAAGACACACATCTTTTGCATCTGTTTTTATTTCTCCTGAAGTTGATGACTCTATTGAAATAAATATAAACAATGCTGATATAAGAGTTGATACATATAGAGCATCAGGTGCTGGAGGTCAACATGTTAATAAAACTGATTCAGCGGTGAGACTTACTCATATGCCAACTGGAGTTGTTGCTCAATGCCAAAGTGATAGATCTCAGCATAAAAATAAAGAAAATGCTCTGAAACAATTAAAATCTAAGTTATACGAGTTAGAATTACAAAAACAAAACCAAGAAAGACAAGAATTGGAAGAAAGTAAATCAGACATAGGTTGGGGAAGTCAAATAAGATCATATGTTTTAGATCAGTCTAGAATAAAGGATCTAAGAACTGGTTATGAAACAGGAAATACATCGGCGGTTTTAAATGGTGATCTCGATGAGTTTATGAAAGCAAGTCTTAAAGCGGGAGTATAAATGGCTGAAGAAAATATTGGTGGAGAAGAGGGTATTATTGAAGAAAGAAGAAAAAAACTTCAACTCCTTAGAGATAAAAATACAGCATATATAAACGACTTTTTAAAAGAGCATTATGCTAATGATCTTCATGGTCAATATGATGAGCTTTCAAAAGAAGATCTAGAATCAAAAAATATTGATAATATTTCTGTTGCTGGAAGAATTGTACTCATGAGGGTAATGGGTAACGCGAGTTTTGCGACCATAAGGGATTCTAGTGGCGATATTCAGGTTTATGTGAGTAAAAATACTGTAGATATTGATATATATGAAGATTTTAAAACTTGGGATTTAGGAGACATTGTTGGCATTAAAGGAAAATTATTTAAAACAAAAACAAATGAGCTAACAATTGAGGCTAGTGCGGTTAGTTTGATTACAAAATCAATAAGACCTATGCCTAACAAATTTAAAGGTCTTGCCGATATTGAGACAAGATATAGACAAAGATATCTTGATTTAATGAGTAACGAAAACCAGAAGCAAATATTTTTAAATAGATCAGCTATTATTGAATCATTAAGAGAGTCTCTTAAAGATAGAAATTTTGTTGAAGTAGAAACACCTATGATGCATCCAATACCAGGCGGTGCTGTGGCAAGACCATTTGTTACTAAGCATAATGCTTTAGATAGAGAGTTATTTTTAAGGATAGCTCCTGAGCTGTATTTAAAAAGACTTTTGGTAGGTGGTTTCGAGAGAGTTTTTGAAATTAATAGAAGTTTTAGAAACGAGGGCTTATCAACAAAACATAACCCAGAATTTACTATGCTTGAATATTATGAGGCTTTTACAACTCTAGAAAATACCATTGAATTTACTGAAAACATGATCAAAAAAGCATGTGAGCTTATTAATAATTCATTAAATATAGCTTGGGGAGACGATCAAATTAATCTATCAAAATTTAGAAAAGCAAAACTTGCCGATCTAGTTTTAGAACATAATGATTCAATTAGTGAAGATCAGATAGAAAAAATGGGTGGCAAAGAATTGCTTGAATTATTTGAATCAAGTGTAGAAGAAAATTTAATTGAACCAACTTTTGTCATTGGTTATCCTGTTGAAGTTTCACCTCTTTCAAGAAGAAATAATGAAAATCCAGAAATAGCTGATAGATTTGAACTATTTATTGGCGGTAAAGAAATAGCTAATGGCTTTTGTGAATTAAATGACCCAGATGATCAAGCTGACAGATTTAGAGAACAAGTCAAAGCCAAAGACACTGGCGATAAAGAGGCTATGTCATTTGATGAAGATTACGTAACTGCACTAGAGCATGGAATGCCTCCTGCAGTTGGAGTGGGTATTGGAATTGACAGATTGGTAATGATGATTACTAACCAAACATCAATAAGAGATGTTATTTTATTCCCTCAATTAAAATCTTAAGAATTACCTGAAGGTATGTCTTTGTATGGCATTCCCTTATCGGCTCTTGCATCTTGAGGAAGTCCAAGAACTCTTTCTGCAATGATATTCTTGAGAATCTCATCAGTACCACCGGCAATTCTTAATCCAGGAGCACCAAGCCAAGCATTCTGAAAGCTTTGTATTTCAGGATCATCTGTTTTTAACATACCGGCCATATCAAGCGAGTCCATCCCAAAGGCACCAATATTTTGTAATTTATTTGCACTAACTATTTTAGTTATTGAAGCTTCTGGTCCGGGCGTTTCACCCCTTGATAAAGCAGACATAGTTCTGAGTTTAGTATTTTTTAATCCATTAGCTTCACAATACCAGTCTGCAATAGATGATCTTACTGATTTGTTATTTATAAGAGGCTCACCAGAATCATCTTGTTTTTTTGCCCATCTAAAAGCATCTTCAACATCAGCTCCATTAGCATCACCAACAGCAAGCCTTTCGTTCATAAGGGTTGTTATGGCAACTTTCCAGCCATCACCAACATCTCCAAGCCTTTGAGAGTCAGGTATAACTACATCAGTAAAATAAACTTCATTAAAGCTTGAACCGCCTGTAATTTGTTTAATTGGCTTTACTTCAATGCCAGGAGATTTCATATCTAAAAAGAAAAATGTCATCCCTTTATGTTTTTCAAGATTTGGATCATGTCTTACAACTAAAATTCCATAATCTGAAAAATGTGCTCCAGAGGTCCATACTTTTTGACCATTAATAATCCAATTATCCCCATCTTTTACAGCTTTACTTCTCAAACCTGCAACATCTGAGCCTGCTGATGGCTCTGAAAAAAGCTGGCACCATATTTCTTTACCTTCCGCCATTGCTGGAAGATATCGAGCTTTTTGCTCATCAGTTGCGTATTCCATCATTACTGGACCAGCCATACCTAAACCAATTTCAAAAATACCTTTCGGGACATTAAACTTTGATTCTTCTTCAGCCCAAATAATTCTTTCAATAGCAGAGGCACCAATACCACCAAATTCCTTTGGCCAATGTAACATGGCCCAACCAGCATCATATTTCTTTTTCTGCCAGTCCTTAGCAACTTGTAAAAAATCAATATTTGCAAACTCGTTTTTTTCGACACCTGTTTTAAGTTTGGCATTTTTTTCCAGCCATTCTCTGCAGGTCTTTCTAAATTTTGCTTGTTCAGGCGTATCTTTAAAATCCATAATTTTTCCTAGTTTATATTTGATTGTTCTAAGTTAGAAACAAGTTTTTCTTTCCAATTAGCGAGGGAGCCAATATTTAATGAAAGTAGTTTTGATCTTTTGTAAAAAAGATGACAGTCGTATTCCCATGTGAACCCATTACCGCCATGAGTTTGTATATTTTCTTTTGAACATAACTCATAAGCTTTTGTTGCACTTACTCTGGCAGTTGCTGCAGCCACGGGTAAATCTGAAGATTCTGATGATAATGCCCAAGCAGCATAGTAAGAATTAGATTTAGCCAAGGTTAGAGCAACATACATATCTGCTAGCTTGTGTTTAATACCTTGATAAGAACCAATTGGTTTTCCAAAGGCATATCTTTCATTAGCATAATTTACTGCCATGTCTAATGAAGCTTGCGAACCCCCAATTTGCTCAAAGCTAAACAATACAGCTGCTTGATTAATAATTGATTCATATAAAATCCAACCATTACCTTCATCTCCAATAAGTGTACTTGGCGTTTGTTTCATTTCTATCGAATAGTGACCTCTACTACCATCAATATTTTCAACTTGATTGATTGAGACTTCTTTACAAGATAAATCAACCAGCCTCAAATCTATTCCCTTTGAAGACTTGCAGACAATAATTGAATGAGTGGCAGCCTCACAATCAGGAACTGCAATTTTTGTACCTGAAATCAATTCATCTGATACTTCAGTTTTAATATTGTTATTTGTTGGAGCTAAAAAATCTTCAGTAACTGCTATCGTACCAACTACTTCTCCAGTTACTAGCTTGGGTAGTATTTCCTTTTTAAGTTCCTCACCACCATATTTAATTAAGGCCTCAGTAAATAAATAAACTGATGACGAGAAGGGCACTGGTGCAAGATGTCTGCCTAATTCTTCAGCAATCACACATAGTTCAAGATGGCCAAGGCCTAATCCTTCATATTCTTCAGGAATTCTTATGCCCGTCCAACCTAATTCAATTATTTTTTGCCATAAATCATTATCAAACGATTCCGAGCCCTCTAATACTCTTCTAGATCGTTTTACACTTTCTTCTTTTTCAAGAAATTTTTTTGCTTCACTTTGAAGGAATTTTTGATCATCTGAAAAATCTAAATTCATATAAACCCTTATAGTTATTGTAAAATATATTATAGGACGATAAGTTAACGACGCTACTGTTCAAAAATATAGCATATAGCGATAATTTTTTACATTTAAATGAATAAAGATATAAGACCAGATAAAACATCACCAGCATATTTAAAAAAAACAAAATCTGGAGGCTTGTTTGTAGGTTTTCTTTATGTTCTTTTGTTTATGAGTATTTTGGGTCTTGGTATTTGGCAAAGCTTTGAGTCAAGTTATACAGACGCCAAAATAAAAACTAATGAAGATAGGTTAGCTATTATTGAAGAACAAATGAATATAGCTGATGAGGTTAATAACGATTCTTTAACAGATATATCTTCATCCATTCAATTTCTTGATAAAGAAGTTCGTAAGTTATGGGACCTTAGTAATAAAAGAAACAAAGTTAATATATCTAAATTATTAGCTTCAACAGCTGAAATAGAAGCATCAATAACTCAAATAAATGAATCACTTGATAAGTATAAAACTGATTTATCTTCCAATACTAAGAAAATTAATAAACTTGAGCCTTCTCTTAGTAACATCAATGATATACAGCTAACATTGAAAACTATAGAAACTCAATTAATCTTAGTTGATGACTCTGTCCAAGCTTTAAATAATTATAAAAAACAATTAAATCAATCAATTTTAGAAATTCAAACAGAAATATCAGCATTACAGCAACAAGATCAACTTGAAGAACCTCTAAATTGACAATACTGCAATAAATGTTAGTTTTATAGCTATATGAACAGAACTGTTTTACAAATATTTCTTTTATTAGCCTTTATTCCTCTAGCTATATTGGTGGGTTATGGTGTTTTAGTGGTTGCACCTATTTTTTGTTGCTTTCTTGCAATTAATTCTTATAAATTTAAAAACTACAAAGAAATGTATATTTGGATGGGAGTTGGAGCCTTGTCATTCATTTTAGCTTTATATATGCTTGGTGTTCTATGATTTTTATTAGAATTCTATTATTTTGCATATCTGCAATTTGCTTGATTGCAGGAATAACAACAATGGTATCACCAGACGTTAATACTATATTTTTAACTATAGAGGTTGAAGGTGTTCAGGAAGCACATTTTGCAAGAGGATATGCAGGATTTGTAACAGCTGTTGGTTATTTATCCATGAGATTCTTATATTCTTCATCAAAGGTTCAGATTGGCACTGTTGTAATGTACATAGTCTGCGTAATGGCAATTTCAAAAATATTTAGTTTCATTTATGACGGATATACTCCAATGGGAGTTGCAACATTTTTTATAGGTATCATCTTTGCATTAGGGTTGAACATAGTTCAAAAGGCAAGAAAAAACCAACTAGATTATAATTTATAAAATTTACAATTAACCTTTCCATAAAATATTAATAGTCTATATAATGCTTCAATCCGGGGATGTGGTGGAACTGGTAGACACGCTTGGCTTAGAACCAAGTGCCGCAAGGCGTGGGGGTTCGACTCCCTCCATCCCTACCAAATTAAGATGAAAAGTTTACAAAATTAAATTTCTATATATACTTAGCATCGATGAATAACTATTTAACACAAGAAAGACGGGTTTCAGCTTTGTAGCTGGATCTATCCTATTGTGAATTAGACCCAGCTTATGCTGGGTTTTTTTTATTTTAAAAAAAGTAATTATGAAAAATTTTATATCTACAACAGACTGGACGAAACAGGAGCTTCAAGATATCTTGGATTATGCAAAAGATCTTAAGATTAATAGGTTTAATAACGCATTAAAGAATAAATCTGTAGCCCTTTTATTTTTTAACCCATCAATGAGAACAAGAACCAGTTTTGAATTGGGTGTGCAGGAACTTGGTGGTTATGCTGTAGTCCTTCATCCTGGAAAAGATGCATGGCCCATTGAATTTAAGCTCAACTCAATTATGGATGAAGATTCTGAAGAGCACATAATAGAAGTTGCAAAGGTACTTTCAGATTACTGTGATTTAATTGCGATAAGAGCATTCCCCAAATTTATTAATTTAGAAGAAGATTTATCTGACAATGTGATTAATAGTTTCGCAAAATACGCTTCTGTTCCAGTTATTAATATGGAAACTATTACGCATCCCTGCCAAGAATTAGCACATATTCTCACAATGCAAGAAAACTTGGGCGATCTTACTGGTAAAGATTATCTTTTAACATGGACATATCACCCAAAACCTTTGAATACAGCAGTAGCAAATTCTTCTATATTAATTGCAAGTAAATTTGGTATGAACGTAAAGCTATTATGCCCATCAGAAGAATACACTCTTCATGAGAATTATATTAATGAAGCAAAAAAAAATTGTGCATCAAATAGTATGAAATTTGAAATCACACATGATATAGATTATGGCTATGCAAATGCAGATATTGTTTATGCAAAAAGCTGGGGTTCTCTGTCTTACTACGGGAATCCTGAAGAAGAAAAGCTTGTTAGAGATAACTTTAAACATTTCATAGTTGATGGAGAAAAAATGTCAAAAACAAATAATGCTCTATTTAGTCATTGTTTGCCGTTAAGAAGAAATATCAAAGCAACAGATGAAGTAATGGATTCAGATTATTGTGTTGCTATTCAAGAGGCAGGCAATAGAATGCATGTTCAAAAATCACTACTTTCAACTTTACTAAAGGAATAATAAAAATGAAAAAAATTGTTTTAGCATTTTCTGGTGGATTAGATACTAGTTTTTGTGTCCCATATCTTATTGATCAAGGTTTTGAAGTTCATACTATCTTTGTTAATAGTGGAGGCACATCTGCAAGTGAAGAAAAAAAAATATCAAAGAGAGCATATGAATTAGGAGCAAAAAAACATATAAATGTGAGTATTGAGACAAGTCTCTGGAAGGAGATAATTAAACCACTAGTTTGGTCTGGATCTTTATATCAGGATAAATATCCAGCACTTTGTTCTGACAGGTATCTAATTGTTTCAGAAGCAATAAAGCTTTGTAAGAAATTGAATACAAAGTATATTTCTCATGGCTGTACAGGTATGGGTAACGACCAGGTTAGATTTGATTTATCTATTCAAGCATTTGGAAATTACAAAACAATTACACCAATCAGAGAAATACAAAATAAAGTAACTGATGTAAGAGGGTATGAGCAAGAATATCTTAAAAATAAGGGGTTTAAAGTCTCTACTCTTCATGCAAAGTATAGTATTAATGAAAATCTTATGGGCGCTACTGTTTCTGGTTCAGAGATTGATGATTGGAAAGAACCATCAAAAGAAAGTTATATTCTTTGTAATACTCCAGATGAATATCCATCAAAGCCTAAAAAGCTCGAAATAGAATTCTCTAAAGGCGAAGCTAAAAAAATAAATGGTAAATCTATGAAAGGACCAGATTTACTAAGAATGTTAAATAAAATAGGTGGTAAATACGGTATTGGAAGAGAATTATTTGCTGGAGATACTATTATAGGTATTAAAGGTAGATTTCTATTTGAATCACCTGGTATATCTATATTACAAAGGTCGCATAGAGCATTAGAAGAAGCTATTTTTACTGATAAACAAAATAATTTTAAGCCACTTATTGGTAAAAGGTGGGTAGAGCTTGTTTACGGAGGATTTTATTTTGATCCTTTAACTAAAAATCTTGAAAATTTTCTTGAGGATATTCAAAAACCAGTAACTGGAAAAGTAACAGTACTTTTGACTGCTGGAAAAGTTGAGTCTGTTGCAGTTGATTCTAAAAAGATTTTGGTAAGTAAGGATGCTGTATATGCTCAGTCTGCATCATGGGGTGTTGAAGAGTCAGCAGGCTTTATAAAGCTGCTTGGAAAAAGCACTTCAACATGGACAGAAATTAATAAAAAATAATTGAAAATGAAGAAAAGTTATAAAAAAGATACTATATTAAAGCTGCTCAGTAGCATGAGTAGTGAAAAAGAAATTAGAAAATATCTAGATAGGTTTTCTTCTGATGATTATAGATTTGCTGTAATAAAAGTTGGTGGTGCAGTAATTCAAAGCGATCTTGAAAACTTAGTTTCATCATTAGCTTTTTTAAATGAAGTTGGTCTCAGACCAATAATTGTCCATGGTGGAGGGCCTAAGTTATCTGAGGAACTTAATAAAAGAAAAATTGAATTTTCTTTTTTAAACGGCCAAAGAGTAACTACAAAAGATGTATTAGATGTAGCTTATGAAATTTTTAGTGGTGAAAATAAAAAAATCGTATCTGCCCTTAATGATCAACATGTAAATGCAATTCCAGTTATAGGTGATATATTTAGTTGTAATATTGAGAATAAAGAACTTGGTTATGTTGGGCAGATAAAAGAAACTAACTCTAATAAAATCAAAGATATTATTTCCTCAGGAGGCATACCTGTTATCGCACCAATTGGGTATACAGAAGAGCATCAATTAGTAAATATTAATGGAGACAAAGCAACCCTGGCTTTGTCAAAAGAAATAGTTCCAGATAAAGTAATTTTCTTAAGTGAAATAGGTGGTATTTTTGATGGTAACGATAAGTTAATTTCTAATATCAATATTAAAGATGACTATAACAAGCTCATGGCCCAAGACTGGCTTCACTCAGGAATGAAATTAAAGTTAGAGCAAATTAAATTATTATTAGATTCTCTTCCAAGTAATAGTTCTGTATCTATAACAAAACCTCTTCATCTCAACAGAGAACTATTTACAGATGCTGGCTTTGGAACTCTAGTTAAAGCCGGACACCAAATAAATAAATTAAAATCTTTAAATAATGACCAAATCAATGTTTTAGTTTCAATACTAGAATCCGCTTTTAAAGGCACTTTAAGTAAAAATTATTTTGAAAATGATAATAAAGAATTTTACATAAGTGAATGTAACAGATCTTCCATAGTTATAACGTCTTACCAAGATATCGCATACATGGATAAGTTTGCTGTTATTAATTCAGCAAGAGGAGAAGGTCTTGGAAACGCTATGTGGAATAAAATGCTTTCTGAACATAAAAAAATCTTTTGGAGATCAAGAGCAAGCAATGCAATAAATAATTTTTATAAAGACGTCTGTGATGGCTTTCAAAAATCTGATGAGTGGAATATTTTTTGGATTGGTATTCATGACTTAGATGAACTTACTGCATGTATTAATTATGCTGTAAATCAACCAGCAACAATTTCATATGAAAACTAGTTTTAACATTTCTATTCTTGGTGGTAGGGGCTATGTTGGCCAAGAGATAATTAAGATTATTAATGACCATCCTAATTTTTTTATATCAGACATTTACTCCAAAACTTCACAAGGTAAGTTGGTTGATGATTACACTAAGACAAAGAGTCTCACCTATAAACTATTAGACAGCCCTAATAAATTAGATTTTACAGATATTGATATTGTAATTATGGCTTTATCAAACAATGAATCTTCTAATTATATAAAAAGCATTGAAGAACATAATCCTAATATTATTATTATTGATATTAGTGCTGATTATAGATTTGACGATGGATGGGCATACAAATTACCAGAGGTAGCTTCTCAAACTCAATACAAAAGGATTAGCAACCCAGGCTGTTATGCATCTGCAATACAATTTTCTTTATTTCCAATAAAGCATATGATAAATGGGAAAGTAAGTTGTATGGGTATTTCTGGCTATAGTGGCGCAGGTGCAACTCCAAATGAAAAAAATGACCCAAATAACCTTGAAGGAAATATTATTCCGTATTCATTATCTGGGCATATTCATGAAAAGGAGGTAATGAAGCACTGCTACGAAAAAATATCTTTTAGCCCACATGTAGCTAATTTTTTTAGAGGCATTCTTATAACTTCCCATATTCAATTAACTAAAAAATTATCAAGTTCTGAAATATATGATCTGTATAAGAGTTTTTATAAAAATAAGAAACTTATACATGTGATAAAAGAAATACCAATGATCAATAAGGTATCTAATAGTCATTATGTATATATCGGAGGCTTTGAAGTAGATGAAAGTGGATATGGCTTAACAGTATGTTGCACTTTAGACAATTTATTAAAAGGTGCTGCTACACAAGTAATACAAAACCTAAATCATGCATGTAGTCTTGATCAATTAACAGGAATTAATTATGAATAAAAAAATATGGAACACTTCAGGTGTAAAAGTATCAGACGAAATATCTTCATTTTTAGCCGGTGAGGATATAGATCTTGATAATTCTATTTTTATATATGATATCGATGCAACTATCGCCCACATTAAAGGACTTCAATCAATCAATATTTTAACAAAAAATGAATTTAATAGACTCAATAAATCATTAAAGGAGCTAAGAAAGAAATTCTTAGAGGGTTCTTTTAAATTGACTAAGAAGTATGAAGACTGCCATTCTGCTATTGAATTTTATTTAACTAAAGAATTAGGAGATCTTGGAAAGAAAGTTCATACAGGTAGAAGCAGAAATGACCAAGTTCTTGTAGCTATGAGACTATTTGCAAAAAATAATCTAAATGATTTTAAAAAACTAAATCAATCTATAGCTAAAACATTTTTACAAATGGCAAATAAGTATGAACATATTCCTATGCCTGGATACACTCATCTTCAAAGAGCAATGCCTTCTTCATGGGGTTTATGGTTCAGTTCTTATGCAGAATCTTTTATCGATAATATTGATTTAATTAATAGCACCATTGACTGGATAGACTCCAACCCTCTTGGCAGCGCTGCTGGCTATGGAGTTGCTCTTCCTTTGGATAGAAAAATGACAACAAAAGAACTAGGATTCAAAAGAGTGCAATTAAATAGCTTATATACTCAAAATAGTAGAGGTAAGTATGAGATGCAAGTAATCAATACTTTAAAACAATCTATGCTTGATGTAAGAAAGTTTGCATGGGATATGAGCCTTTTTATGTCGCAAGAGTTTAATTTATTAACTATTGATGAAGCATATTTAACTGGTTCTTCGATTATGCCAAATAAACACAATCCTGATGTTATTGAGATTCTAAGAGCTAATTACTCAATTTTAGCTGGCCAAGCATCAGAGTTAGAAAATATCATATCTCTTCCAAGTGGTTATCATAGAGATCTTCAACTAACAAAGAGAAGTTTAGTCTCTAGTTTTGATATTAGCTTAAAATCTTTAAACATCCTCCCAAAGCTTATTAAGTCTATCAAAGTAAATAAAAAGAATTCATTAGAATATATTGACGATGAGATGAAAATGACAGACAAGGTTTATGCTTTAGTAAATCAAGGAAAGCCTTTTAGAGATGCTTACAATCAAGTGAAAAATTCTAATGATTTATCACAATTTTCAGAAACAACCAGATCTAATTATTCGGAGGGATCACCGGGAAACTTGAACTTAAATGTTCTTGAAAAAAGATTATCTAAACAAAGATAATTTTACAATTAAAAGTTAATATAAGCATTAATGATGATTCCAATTAGATTTAGGCTTGTCCTAATGTCTTTCCTTGCAGTTTTTATATGTTACATCGATAGGGTTAACATTTCTGTTGCAATTATTCCTATGCAAGAGCAATTTGGGTGGAGCGAAGCACAAACAGGTATCATTTTTTCAATTTTTTATATTGGATATGTTCTGACAATGATTCTTGGTGGAATTCTAGCTGATAAATATGGTGGTAAGACTGTTCTAGGAGTAGGAGTTTTACTTTGGTCAATATTTACAATGCTGACTCCTTTTTTTGCATACAACGGTTTTCTTGCATTATTGTTTATAAGAGTCCTGATAGGATTAGGCGAGGGTATTACTTTTCCATCGTGGCATTCTTTGTATGCACGATGGATTCCATTTAACGAAAGGACAAGGTCAATTGCTATTACGAATAGTGGCATGTCTGTAGGTACAATTTTTGGTTATGTAGCAGCAGCACTAATAATTGCATCATATTCTTGGGAATGGGTATTTTACTCTTTTGGAGTGCTTGGGTTGATCTGGTTCATATTTTGGCATAAAAATTTCACTTCGGATCCTCAGGACCACAAACATATATCTTCAGATGAATTGGAATTAATTAAATCAGAAGCTCCAGCAGACTCCAAGGCAAACAAACTGCCATTAAGAAAATTACTTACCAATCTTCCTTTTATAGCAATTACAGTAGCTACGTTTTGTAATAATTGGGCATTATTTACCTTTATTTCATACTTACCTAAATATGTTAATAGTCCTATCTCAACTGGGGGCTTGGGTATTGAATTAGATTCAGCGATATTTATCATAATGATACTTATACCAAGTATTGTTTCAGTTTTAGCTTTAATTTCTGGAGGTTATTTAGCAGACTCATTAATTAAAAAAGGGTTCCAAGTATTAATAGTTAGAAAAACTGTAAATACAATAGGTTTTCTTGGAGGTGCGACTTGTCTTTCAATGATTCCATTTCAAGATTCCTATATATCTATAATTGTTTTATTGTCTTTTACGAATGCTTTTAGTGGAATTGCTGTTGGAGGTTATGGTGTAAATCATGCTGACTTGGGTCCAAAATATACTGGTTCTATTGTTGGCTTTGCAGGTGGTATTGGGATGATAGCTGCGATTATAAGTCCTTTTGTTGCTGGGCTGATATTAGAGCATACAGGCTCATGGTTTTTAATATTTAATATATGTACAGGGGTCTTAGTATTTGGTGGCTTGTTTTATTTAGTTTTTGCAGAAACTAAGACTCAATTTGAATAAATTTATTCAGTTATTAAATTCTGAAAATAATTAAAAATATCTTGTTGTTTTCGGTCTCTGGCAGTTGTCCACTCTTTAGTTGAACTACTATTTAACAAATTGTTATTTTTATCAAATACAAGTACTCTTGGAACTCCTTCTTCTATTGGGATATTGAAATATTCCATCAAATTCATGTTTATTTCATATCTACCAACATCAATATGAAGAACCCCATAATGTTTATCTAA
>CACJBO010000010.1 GCA_902591665.1 uncultured SAR86 cluster bacterium | reverse complement strand
AGCTAAGCCAAGGCCTCCATTCATTACATCAACCCTTCAACAGGCTGCCAGCACTAAGTTAAGTTTTACGGTTAAAAGAACTATGCGAGTTGCACAAAAGTTATATGAAGCAGGACACATAACTTATATGAGAACAGATGCTCCAAGTCTTAGCAAAGAATCAATTCAAGACGCAAGAAATTATATCAATGAAAGAATTGGCGATAAATATCTGACCAATGCTCCTAGAATATATGCAAGTACAGAAAATGCTCAAGAAGCTCATGAGGCCATCAGACCAACTAATGCTTTTATGACACCAAATGATTTGTTGAATCAAACAGAAGAAGAAAAAAGACTCTATCAATTAATATGGCAGCAATACATAGCTTGTCAAATGCCTGATGCAGAGTATTTATCTACTTCAGCAAAAATAATTATTGATGAATACACTTTTTCTGCTAAAGGAAGAGAGGTGGTCTTTGATGGTTATACAAAAGTATCTCAACCTGCCAAATCAGACGGTGAAGATATTTTGCCCCCATTGAGTGAAGGAGAAGCGCTAACATTAAACGAAGTTAATTTAGAACAAAAATTTACTAAACCACCTGCAAGATTTTCTGAGGCAGCACTGGTTAAAGAATTAGAAAAGAAAGGAATAGGCAGACCATCAACCTATGCAAATATTATTTCTACTATCCAAGATAGAGGGTATGTCGAGATTCAAAACAGGAGATTTTTTGTTAAAAAAATCGGACACATAGTAACTGAAAGATTGCTAGAAAGTTTTGATGACATTATGGATTATGAATTTACTGCTAATTTAGAAAATAACCTAGATAAAGTAGCGCAAGGTGAAATTGATTGGAGAAATGTATTAGATGATTTTTATGCATCATTTAAAACTGATTTAGCTTCAGCATCAGACGAAGATACTGGCATGAGGGGTAACAGGCCAACCTCCACAAATATTATATGCCCATGCGGCAAAACTAACATGGTTATAAGAAATTCTTCAAACGGTGTTTTTCTTGGTTGCTCTGGATATCAAAATACTGGCGATGATAAATGCAAGGAAACTTTAAATCTTGTTTCTGGTGATGAAGCGGTCAGTGTCGATGATACGGAAGAGGCTGAAAATCTATTAATCAAAAAAAGATGTCCCAGGTGCGACACCAGTATGGATAACTACCTTATTGATGAAAATAGAAAGCTTCATGTTTGTGGCAAAAATCCGGATTGTAACGGCTACCTTGTTGAAGAGGGGCAATTCAAAATCAAAGGTTATGACGGCCCAACACTTGAATGTCATAAATGCGGCTCAGAAATGCAATTAAAAACTGGAAGATTTGGTAAGTACTTTGGTTGCCTTAATGATAATTGTGGTGCAACTAGGGCATTGCAAAGAAATGGTGAGCCAAAACCATTAATGATGGAACCTATTTCTTTGCCTGATTTGTCATGTTTAAAGTGTGAGGATCATTATCTTCTTAGAGACAGCATGAAGGGCTTGTTCTTAGCCGCAAGCAAGTACCCTAAAAATAGAGAGACGAGAGCTCCAAAGGTTTCAGAAATTAATAATTTATCAAATGAAATTTTAGAAGCGTGCAGATTTCTTCCAAGTACCGATAAGCATTTGTATCTTATGAGTGCTCCAGAAAAAGATAGGGATGGCAATCCTTATGTCATAAGATATAACAAATCTGAAGATGTTCACTACTTGGCATCTGAAAAAGATGGAAAAAAAACAAAATGGACTGCTGTTTATAATAATGGAGAGTGGGTTCAAAACCTCAAAAGTTAGTGAGTGCAAAAGAATTAGTTAATCTATATATAGATATCTGTGATCAAATCTTAGTTGATAATAATTTAAATCAAAATAATAAATATTTATTTTTTTCTTCTCTTGAGCAAAGCATTGATCAGTTTGCAATTAATTTGCATACAGAATTAAATTTAAATATTTCAAATTTTCACGATCTTAATTACTTTGCTAAGTGGAAGCTGCTATCCAATGAAGCTGCTCTTGCAAACATTATCAAAAGAGAGATGGGTGATGATGGATTTTTATCAGATATATTGATAGCAAAAGATAAGCTTTTAATACCAATTGATACATCAATAATTGCCTCAAATGATTCTATTAACTTGAAAAAACTAAATTCGATATTAGATAAATATAAAAGCTTTATATTGTTGCTTCGCAAAACCCTTGAGGAGTGTTAAGCTTCATTAATACGGAGAAATTATGTCAAATTACTTAGAATTAGCTCAACTACCAGACGGAACTATTGTTTTAAGAAGGTCAGATGATCACGATAACCCAATAGTGAAAATTGAGTTTTCAAATGAGTCTAAGGAATTTTTACAAGGACAAGAACTTTCTGTTGCCAAGGAGATGATCAGAGCCGGCATTGAAAGTGTAAGTGGCAATGTGAGTGATTTTGACGAATTTTTTGACAGTCAAAAAGAGAGACTCTCAAAGAAAACAGTAATATTGCACTAATTCTCTCTAATTAGTCCTACACTTTTTCCTTCAATATACAATTCAGTCTCCTCAAGATTAACTTCAATATCGCTAAATTCTTCATTAGCTGGCTTTAAGTGAATTATATTTGGAGCACTTCTTTGAAAATATTTAACTGTTACCTCATCTTCTATTCTTGCAATAACAATATCACCATTTTTAATTTCTTGCGTTTTTTTAACAGCTATTAAATCATCTTCCATAATTCCGGCATCTTTCATACTCAGACCCCTAACTCTTAAAAAATAATCAAAATCAGATCCAAAGAAACCTTTAGGACAATTTAGTACCTTTTCAACATTTTCACTTGCTAGAGTAGGTGATCCAGCAGCAACTAATCCAACTATAGGATACTCATTTTCTAAATGAGTTATTTCAGGATTATTTATAGATATACCTCTTGAAGCACCACTTTCTATTGAAATGAAGCCTTTTTTCTCAAGAGCTCTTAAGTGAGTTTCGGCTGAATTAGGAGATTTAAACCCTAACTCTCTACAAATATCTGCTCTTGTAGGAGGAAAGCCTGTTTTATTTATGTATACTTGAATACAATCAAGTACTTTTTGTTGCTGAGGTGTAATATCTTTCATAATGTTTCAATTATACTATATATTTATACAGTATAACGCTATTTTGTGAGTAAAATCAATAAAAATAATGAGTAGTAAATCAAAATTAATAATAGGTATATCTTCAAGAGCTTTATTTAATCTTGATCAAAGTCATGAAATATATGAAAAAGAAGGTTTAGAGTCTTACAGAGACTATCAAGTTGCAAATGAAGATAAAACTCTTGAGCCAGGTGAAGCTTTTGGCCTGGTAAAAAAAATTCTAGGGATTAATTCCTTGTACAAAGACGAAAATAGAATAGAAGTAATTTTACTGTCTAGAAATACTTCAGACACTGGACTTAGAATAAGAAACTCGATTGAGGCTCATGGCTTGAATATTAGCAGAGCAGCATTTTGTGGAGGTGAAAGTCCTCATAGGTATGTAAAAGATTTTGGAGTACATCTATTTTTATCAAGTAGTTTTGAAGATGTAAAGCTAGCCATCGAAAGCAATGTTGCAGCTGCAACAATAATTCCAAGAGATGGAGAAACTAACATGAATTCTGAAAATGGCCAACTAAAAATAGCATTTGATGGAGATGCAGTAATTTTTTCAGATGACTCAGAAAAAGTTTTTCATGAAAAGGGTTTGGATGCATTTATTGAAAATGAGGTGAAGGCAACTTCTTTATTAAAAGAAGGGCCATTTAAATCATTTTTAGTTGAATTAAATAAAATTCAAAATGATTTTGATATCAATGAATGCCCAATAAGAACAGCGCTTGTAACAGCTAGATCGGCTCCATCTGATAAGCGTGTAATAAAAACATTGAGAGAATGGGGTGTCAGGATTGACGAATCATTATTCCTTGGGGGGATGTCTAAACAACATTTTCTTAAATCTTTTCAAGCAGACATCTTTTTTGATGACCAAAAAAAACATATCATGGACGCTATTGAAACAACCGCCTCTGGACATGTTCCGTATGGCATAAAAAATAAACAATAAGGATTACAAATGGAAATAGTATGTTTTGATATGGAAGGAACTTTAACGCCTGAAATATGGGAGCAAATAGCTTTAAATACTGGAGTTGAAGAATTCAATAAAACCACTAGAGACATACCTGATTATTCAGATCTTATGGACTTTAGACTTGAAGTCATGAAAAAACATAATCTTAAATTATCAGATATCCAAAAAGCATCAGGAGAATTAAACCTCTTAGATGGTGCAGAAGATTTCTTAAATAGTATTAGATCTAATTTCCAAGTTGTTATTCTTTCAGATACATTCCATGAAATAGCTAAACCTTTAATGGAAAAGATGGGTCACCCATTTTTACTATGTCATAACTTAGAGGTTGAAAATGATGAGGTCATTTCTTATAAGCTAAGGCATAAACAAGCTAAAAAACAAGCAATTATGGCTTTTCAATCAATTGGATATAGGTGTATTGCTGCAGGAGACTCTTATAATGATATACAGATGTTTGAAGTTGCTGAAAAAGGTTTTTTTATGAATGCGCCAGATAAGATTGCAGCAAGTCATCCCGAAATTCCATCATTCCACAATTATGATGATTTAGAAGATGCCATACTAAAAAGTTCTATTTTTGTAAAATGAGTGACCATCTAAAATTAGACAATTATGAAAGGCCAAAACTTCAGATGCCTCAAGAAGGTTCTGATTTATTACTCCATAGTTGTTGCGCTCCATGTGCTGGAGAAATAATGGAGGCCTTGGCAGCATCTGATATAAAAACAACAGTCTATTTTTATAATCCGAATATCCATCCGAAGGAAGAATATGAAATTAGAAAAAAAGAAAATAGAAGATTTTGTGAAAAGCTTGGGTTTGAATGCATTGACGGTGATTACGACAAAGATAATTGGTTTGAGAGAATTAAAGGTCTTGAAGATGAGCCTGAAAGAGGTGAAAGGTGTACAAAGTGCTTTGATATGAGATTTGAGAGGTCCGCTCTTTATGCAAAAGAAAATAATTTTTCTGTTTATGCAACCACACTTGGTATATCCAGATGGAAAGACATGAATCAGATTAATTCAGCCGGACATAGAGCTGCTGATAGATACGAAGATGTTGTTTATTGGGACTTCAATTGGAGAAAACAGGGTGGATCTTCAAGGATGATTGAGATTTCTAAAAGAGAAGAATTTTATCAGCAAGAATATTGTGGTTGTGTATATAGCTTAAGAGATACCAATCGATGGAGAAGAAAGAACAACAAAGAAAGAATTATCAGAGGAGTAAAATTCTACAGTTAGTCAGATTTGGGAATTGGTATATTTGTGTTCTATAATCTCCAACCATGTCAGCAGGCACAAAATTCAGAAAAGCACTTAAAGATAATGCTCCACTTATTATTCCAGGCGCTATTAATGCCTACTCAGCAATATTAGCTGAAAAATCAGGTCATAAAGCAGTGTACTTATCAGGCGGCGGAGTTGCTGCTGCTTCATATGGAATTCCGGATTTAGGGATTACATCTATGGAAGATGTTCTTATAGATGTTAAAAGAATTACAAGCGCTTCATCTTTACCACTTCTTGTTGATATTGATACTGGTTGGGGAGGAGCTTTTAACATAGCTAAAACAATAAAAAATATGATTGATGCTGGCTGTGCTGCAGTTCATATGGAAGATCAAGTATCACAAAAAAGATGCGGTCACAGACCTAACAAATCGTTAGTTTCGAAAAATGAAATGCAAGACAGAATAAAAGCAGCTGTGGATGGAAGGCATGATGAAGAATTTTTTATTATGGCCAGAACTGATGCAATTGCATCAGAGGGCATTGAGGGTGCAATTGATCGAATTGGTTCTTATATTACCGAAGGAGCTGATGGCATATTTCTTGAGGCAGCAACAACTCTTGATGAATATGCTGCTGTAAAAAAAGCATTTAATGTTCCAATTCTTGCAAATATTACCGAGTTTGGAAAAACTCCATTATTTACTAAAGACGAACTTCATAAGGTTGGGGTTGATATGATTCTCTTCCCTTTAAGCGCCTTTAGGGCTATGAGCAAAATTGCGGAAAAAGTTTACATTTCGATTGCTAAAGAGGGGACACAGAAAGATCTGTTAGATATAATGCAGACCCGGGAAGAATTATACGATCGATTAAATTATCACAGTTTTGAACAAAAATTGGATGAATTATATAAAGAAGAATAAAGAGGATTGCAAAATATTATGGTTAAGAAGTTAGAAGGTGCTGGTCTAAGAGGCCAGGTGGCAGGAGAAACGTCATTATCAACAGTTGGTCAGATTGAAGGCCTTGCATATAGGGGTCATAAGGTTGAAACCTTGGCTGACAAAGCATCATTCGAAGAGGTAGCATACCTACTTCTTTATAATAAACTTCCTAATAAGAGCGAACTTTCAGAATATAAAGCACTTCTTAAAAGTCAAAGAGACCTTCCTCAAGCACTAAAAGAAGTACTTCAAAAAATACCAGCGTCGGCTCATCCAATGGATGTTATGAGAACCGGAACATCAATGTTGGGAAATCTTGAGCCTGAAGGTGATTTCAGCAATCAATTAAATTCAATAAATAGAATGATAGCTACTATGGCTTCAATAGTTACCTATTGGTACAAGTATTCTCATGAGGGCGAAGATATTAGTTTGGTTAATGACGAAGATTCAATGGCAGGTCACTTCTTGCATATACTTCACGGAAAAACTCCCAGTGATCTTCATAGAAAAGTAATGGATGTATCTTTAGTGCTTTATGCTGAGCATGAATTTAATGCTTCAACTTTTACCGGCAGAGTTTGTGCATCAACCATGTCTGATATTCATTCGTGTGTTGTGGCTGCCATAGGTTCATTAAGAGGTCCTCTTCATGGGGGAGCTAATGAAAAAGCAATGGAGCTAATCGAAAACTGGACCTCAAGAGAAGAAGCAAAAGAGAATATCTTAGCTATGCTTGCTAACAAAGAAAAAATTATGGGTTTTGGGCATGCAGTCTATTCTATTCGTGATCCTAGAAATGCTGTTATTAAAGAGTATGCAAAGGAACTTTCTTTACTGCATGATAACGATACCTTATATCAAGTTGCAGAAGAGGTTGAAAAGGTAATGGCTGATGAGAAAAAAATGTTTGCTAATGCTGACTTTTTTCACGCTCCAGCATATTTTTATATGGGTATACCTACAAAATTATTCACACCAATCTTTGTAATGTCCAGAGTTTCAGGATGGACAGCCCATTGTATGGAACAAAGGGCAAATAATAGAATCATTAGACCAAGTGCTGAATACATTGGTGTTGAAAGTTCTGAGTGGGTTGATATAGAAGATAGGGACTAATTCATGTCTTCTAATGTTGATTTAAATGTTAGGCCTGGATATGACACAGTAATTTCTGCAATTGCCGATTATGTATCAAATTATCAAATTGATTCTGAGCTAGCACTAGACACTGCAAGAAATTGCCTCATAGACACAATAGGATGTGGTCTTCTTGCCTTAAAATTTCCAGCTTGCACAAAAATGCTTGGACCTGTTGTTGATGGAATATCAGTACCTTATGGAGTTCGAGTACCAGGAACAAATTTTAAACTTGATCCTATTAAAGGGGCTTTTGACATTGGTTGTACTATAAGGTGGCTTGATTATAACGATACCTGGTTGGCTGCTGAATGGGGGCATCCTTCAGATAATCTTGGTGGCATTTTAGCTGTAGCAGATTTTATTTCACAAAAAAATATTGAAGAGGGTAAAGACTCTCTTACCATGAAAGATGTTTTAGAAGCCATGATTATGGCTCATGAAATTCAAGGAGTTTTAGCGCTTAAGAACAGCTTTAATAAAGTTGGTCTAGATCATGTTGTTCTTGTAAAAGTTGCATCAACAGCTGTAGTAACAAAATTAATGGGCGGCACTAATGAGCAAATAAAGGATGCAATTAGTCAGGCTTGGGTAGATGGACAAAGCTTAAGAACATATAGGCATGCGCCAAATGCTGGCTCAAGAAAAAGCTGGGCAGCGGGTGATGCTACTAGCAGGGCTGTAAGATTGGCTATGATTACTCTCTCAGGTGAGATGGGTTATCCAGGAGTGCTATCTGCTCCCGTTTGGGGTTTTGAAGACGTGTTATTTAAAGGAGAACAACTTTCTCTTCCTCAAGCTTTTGGTTCTTATGTAATGGAAAATGTTCTTTTTAAAATAAGTTTTCCAGCTGAATTTCATGCACAAACTGCGGTTGAGGCGGCTGTTGCACTTCATTCTAAGATAAAAGATAAGCTTGATGACATAAAGACTATTGAGATTACAACTCATGAATCTGCTATCAGAATTATCTCTAAAGTTGGTAAGCTTAATAACCCAGCTGACAGAGATCACTGTCTTCAATATATGGTAGCAATAGGATTGCTTAAAGGTGATTTAGTTGCAGAGGATTATGAAGATGACGTTGCTTCTGATCCAAGAGTTGATGCACTTAGAGAAAAAATGGTGATTAATGAAGATAAAAGATATTCCGAGGAATATCATGAGGCAGATAAGAGATCCATAGCTAATAGAATTAAAATACATTTTGTTGATGGAAGTTCAACAGATGAAGTTGAGGTAGAGTACCCAATTGGTCACAAAAGAAGAAGAGAAGAGGGAATACCTGTACTAGAGCAAAAATTCTTAAAAAACTTAGAAATTTCATATGATTCAGAAAAGTGTGAAAAAATTTATGCTCTTTGTACGGATCAAAAAAAGCTAGAAAATACCTCGGTTATTGAATTTCAAGAATTATTATATAAAAAACAGAATAATTTTTAATTATTTGATAATGGCCTAAATAACCCCTAAAATAAGGCGTTTTATCAATTTTGGACTATAATCACTGCCATGTCAGGCAATACGTTTGGAAATATATTTAAAATTACGACCTTTGGTGAGAGTCATGGGCATGCTTTGGGCTGCATTATTGATGGATGCCCGCCAAATCTTGAGTTAAGTGAAGCTGATATACAGTTTGAATTAGATAGAAGAAAGCCTGGTCAATCAGATGTTACAACTCAACGAAAAGAAGATGATGCAGTGCAAATATTATCTGGAGTTTTTGAAGGAAAAACACTCGGAACACCAATAAGCTTATTGATTTTTAATAAGGATCAACAGTCTAAAGATTACTCAAATATTAAAGATTCTTTCAGACCTAATCACGCAGATATAACTTATCAAGCAAAGTATGGACACAGAGATTATCGTGGTGGAGGTAGATCAAGCGCTAGAGAGACTGCTATGAGAGTTGCTGCTGGTGCTATAGCAAAAAAATACCTAGCTAGATATGGAGTTAAAACAACAGGATATGTATCACAAATTGGTCATGTTTCAGCTGACTCAATTAATCCAAACTCAGCAAATGAAAATAAATATTTCTTTGCAGATTTATCTAAACTTGATGATTTAAATAAGATGTTTGAAGAACTTATTGCTGAAGGTAATTCTGTTGGAGCAAAACTTGGAGTTTGCGTTGAGAATTGCCCGGTTGGCTTAGGGGAGCCTGTTTTCGATAAACTGAATGCAGATCTTGCTAAAGCAATTATGAGTATTAATGCTGTTAAATCTGTTTCAATTGGAAATGCAGAAAACATTCTCAATCTAAAAGGTTCTGAGATACGTGATGAAATTAGATCTGACGGATTTGCGTCTAATAATGCTGGTGGAATACTTGGAGGTATTTCAAACGGCGACAATATAGATTTAGACTTTTTAATCAAGCCTACTTCAAGTATTAAGAAAAAAGGAAAAACTGTCGATAAAGATGGCAACGAAGTAGACATTGAGGTTACTGGAAGACATGACCCATGCGTTGGCATAAGAGCAGTTCCAATTGCAGAGGCAATGGTGAATCTTGTAATTATGGACCATCTTTTGAGAAACCGCGCTCAATGCGGTGAGGTTGATCAACAATTACCTTTTACCAAGTAAGATGCCAAAGACTTTATACGACAAGCTTTGGGAAGAGCATCATATAACCACTTTAGATTCATCGGAATCTTTATTGTACATAGATAGACAGTATCTTCATGAGGTAACATCTCCTCAGGCTTTTGAGGGGCTATCTAAAAAAGGGTTATCGCCGTGGAGATTGAATGCGAATATTGCTACACCTGATCATAATGTTCCTACTGAGAGAGGAGACTCTTTTAAAACAGAAAACATAAAAGATGAGATATCAAAAATACAGGTAACAGAGCTTGATAAAAATTGTAATAAGTTTGGTATTAAGCAATTTGATATAACATCAATCAATCAAGGAATCGTTCATGTTATTGGTCCTGAGCTTGGTTATACACTACCTGGCATGACAATAGTTTGTGGAGATTCTCATACATCAACCCATGGTGCATTTGGATGTTTGGCTATGGGCATAGGAACTTCTGAGGTGGAACATGTTCTTGCAACACAAACATTAAAAGTTTCAAAACTTAAGAATATGAGAGTTAAATTTAATGGCGAGCCGCAAGAAGGAGTGACTTCAAAAGATATTGTTCTATTTTTAATAAGAACAATAGGAACTGCTGGAGGTAACGGTCATGCAATAGAGTTTGCCGGATCATATATTGAGAGCATATCTATGGAAGCTAGAATGACAATATGTAATATGTCTATCGAAGCTGGGGCAAAGGTTGGGTTAATTGCTCCAGATGCAACAACCTTTAATTACGTTAAAGATCATAGCCAATTATCAGAAGAGGAGTTTGAAGATGCCATGTCTCATTGGACATCACTTGTTTCTGATAATGATGCTTCTTTTGATAAAGAGATAGAAATAGATGTTTCTTTAATTAAACCTCAGGTTACATGGGGGACATCACCAGAAATGGTTGTTGATTTTGATCAGGAAATTCCAAATTTAGATTTTGTTGATGGTGAAAATAAGAGAAATTTTGAATTAGCAAAAAAATATATGGGCATAGAAGAAAATCAGAAAGTTACAGATTTAAAATTTGACAGAGTTTTTATAGGCTCATGCACAAATTCAAGAATCGAAGATCTTAGAGATGCAGCAAAAGTTGTCGATGGAAAAAAAGTTTCAGAAGATATTATTGAAGCTATTGTTGTACCAGGATCAGGCTTAGTTAAAGAACAGGCTGAATCTGAGGGGTTGAATATAATTTTTGAAAAAGCAGGATTTCTGTGGAGAGATCCTGGCTGTTCAATGTGTTTAGGAATGAATCCAGATCAATTAAAACCCTATGAAAGATGTGCTTCAACATCTAATAGAAATTTTGAAGGCAGACAGGGCAACCTTGGTAGAACTCATCTAATGAGTCCTTTAATGGCAGCCCTCACAGCTGTGAATGGGAGAGTTGTTGACCCATCATGAAGATTGAAGGAAACGAATTAATAATAAGCGGTGTTGTAGCTACGATCGATAGAGATAATATTGATACTGATCAAATAATCCCTACCGAATACTTAAAATCAATAAAAAAGTTTGGTTTTGAGGATTATCTATTTGATGGGTGGAGATATCTTGATGAAGGTAAATTAGGAATATCTAAAAATGATAGGGAACAGAATCCAGATTTTATTTTAAATCAAGCCCCTTATGATAAAGCCACCATTTTATTAACTAGAGACAATTTTGGTTGTGGTTCTTCAAGAGAGCATGCTGTATGGGCTTTAAGAGATTTTGGAATAAAGATAGTCATTGCTTCATCTTTTGGAGATATTTTTTATAACAATTGTTTTAAAAATGGAGTTTTACCAATAAAACTTGATAAAAATAAAATTGAAGACTTGTTTCAAAAAATGAGTGACAGCTCAGTTGACCTATCTGTAAGCCTTGATTCAAAAAAAATATTCCAAAATGAAAATGAACTCTACAGCTTTGATGTTGAAGAAAACCTTCTTGAAAGAATAATTTATGGCTTAGATGATGTTGACATGACTTTAAAACATAAAGATAAAATACTAGCTTTTGAGCAGACACGAATGAAAAATACACCATGGATATTTTCAAATGACTAAAAAGATTTTAATTTTGCCTGGAGACGGTATTGGTCAAGAAGTTACTGCTTCTGCAAAAGAAGTTTTAGACTTTTTAATTGCAGAACATAGTCTTGATTTTAGTATTGAAGAAATGGATGCAGGTGGAACAGCTTATGATAAGTTTGGATCGCCCTTGCCAGAAAAAGTTTTAGCAAAGGCAAAAGAAAGTGATGCAATATTATTTGGTGCCGTTGGAGGACCAAAATGGGATGAGCTAGATTGGGATAACAGACCAGAACAAGCGCTTCTATCATTAAGAAAAGAATTAGAGTTATTTGCTAACTTAAGACCTGCATTTTTATTTAATGAGCTTGCAGCAGCGTCGCCAATTAAAAATCATATTATTGAAAATTTAGATATTCTGATTGTTCGTGAGCTAACAGGAGGAATATATTTTGGTGAGCCTAGAGCAATCGTTGAGAATGAAGATCCTCCTTATGCATTTAATACGATGGTTTATAACGAAAATGAGATTAAACGTATTGCGAAGGTGGCTTTTGAATCAGCACAAAAAAGAGGAGGAAAGCTTTGTTCAGTTGAAAAGGCAAATGTTCTTGAGGTTTCTAAGTTTTGGAGATCTATAGTTTCAGATATGGCAAAAGATTATCCAGACGTAGAGCTTTCTCATCAACTTGCTGACAATACTGCAATGCAGTTAGTTCTTAACCCAAATCAATACGATGTAATTGTATCAAGCAATTTATTTGGAGATATCTTGTCTGATATAGCTGCAACACTATCTGGATCAATTGGCATGCTTCCATCTGCTTCATTAAATAGCTCATCTCAGGGCATGTATGAACCTTGTCATGGTAGCGCTCCAGATATTGCTGGAATGGATATAGCTAATCCAATTGCAATGATCGCTTCGCTTGGTATGGCACTAAAATATTCATTAGATCAAAAAAGAGTTATCAGATAGCATTGACCGTGCTATCAAAGAATTTATTGCCAAAGGTTATAGAACAAAAGATATAAGCACTAATGATGAGTATGTAAAAACCTCTGAAGTAGCATCAATATTAATAGGAATATTAAAAAATGGATAAAACATTAAATATGGCGCTTGTTGGCGCTTCAGGTGTAGTGGGTAAAAAAATTCTTCAATTACTTGAAAAAAAAGGTATTCAAGTCGACAAGTTGTTTCCATTGGGTAGTTCAACAGTTGGCCAAACTGTGCATTTTCAAAATCAAGATTACGTTATTGGAAGTCTTGATGATTTTGATCCAACTGATGCAAATATAACTATATTTTCAGCAGGCGGCTCTGTTGCAAAACAGTATGCTAGAAAATTTGTAGAGGCTGGTAATTATGTAATAGATTTATCTTCTGAGTTCAGGTATGAAGATGACGTGCCGCTAATTATCCCTGAGATTAATGGCAATATTGTTGAGAATCTTGATGAACCAACATTAATTGCTAATCCAAATTGTTCAACCTCACAGCTTTTAATGGTTTTAAAACCAATTCATGAGCAGTTTGGAATTGAATTTTTAAACATTGCAACATATCAAGCAGTTTCTGGAACTGGTAAAGAGGCTGTAGAAGAGTTGAGATCCCAAACTTATGAGAGTGATACTGCAGAATCAAAAGTTTATCCAAAACCAATCGCATTTAACGTAATACCTCAATGTGATATCTTTCTAGATAATGCTTTTACAAAAGAAGAGATGAAATTAGTCTGGGAAACTAAAAAAATATTAGACCCAAATATTGAGGTACAGGCAACTTGTGCCAGAGTTCCTGTTTTTAATGGACATTCAGAAGCAGTTTTTTTAAAGCTTTCAAACTCAGCTTCAAGAGAAGAGGTTATTAATTCTGTTGAAGGTAATGAGGGGGTATGTGTTATGGATAATCCTGATACTTTAGAGTATCCAACACCTTATGAACAAGCTAATGACTCTGAGGATGTTTATGTTGGAAGAATACGTTCACAACAAATTCAAGGAGATTCATGGGTTTCACTTTGGGTTGTTGCAGATAACGTATACGGAAAAGGCGCTGCTCTTAATGCTGTGCAGATACTTCAAAAGTTAATTACAAATAATAAATTGTGTTAAGAGTTTTTGTATTATCTTTAATCCTTCTTCCTCTAAATATAGTTGCCGACGCTTTTTTATCTTCTCCCAAGTTATCGCTTAATTCTCAAGGGGAAAGAGTAATTGAATTTAAGATCCAAAGCGCTAGGATTTCTGATGAAGATATTATCTTAAAAGAGTACAAGTCTAACGAATTATTAAATCAAGAAAATATTTCTTATACCTTATTAGAGGACTTTTCTTCTTATAAGACCTATTCAATAGTTTTAAATAACTCTTACGATGGAAATTACTTTAATTTTAAGTTGGTTATAGAGGATCAAATATCAAAAGATATATTTATTTTTTTACCCTCAAAACTAAATTCCTCTTCAAAAAAACCTAAACCCACTCAAGTATACAAGCCAGCTATTATTGAAAAATCAAATGATGTACCTCCAATGGAGATTCTTTCTGCTGTTAAAGAGATTAAAAAAGAGCTAAGAGTTATTAAAGCTAATGAAATTACTACAATGTGGAGTTTGGCTTCAAACATTAAGAAAGATATGTCTGATACATCAATATATCAAATAATGTGGTCAATTTATCTTGGAAACAAAAATGCATTTATAGATGGAAATATTAATTTAGTTCGAAATGATAAAGATTTAATAATTCCTTCATATACAAGCATATCTAAGACTTCGCATACCGAGGCAAAAGCTTCAATTCTTGCTATGAATGAATCATATTCTTTATCTATAGCACCAGCAGTAAAATCCTTATTAGTCTTAACTGCTCCAAAAATAATAGAAGCACCTGAACAGAAAGTTAAAGAGCTTGTTGACGAAGATGAGGCTAAACAGTTGGATATTAATAACGAAGAATTAAATGATCCAGCAGACATTATTAAAAATAATACTAAAACACTTGAAATGGCCTTTGAAAGCAAAGTTGCTGAAGAATTAATTAAAGAGACGGAGGATATAAAACCTGCTGATGTTCAAGAATTTGGATTAATGGACCTCCTTTTTGTTGCCTTTGTATCAATTCTTTCTGGAATTTTAATAGCGCTGATTTATATTCAGCTCAAATCAAGACAGACAAAGAAAATAGATTATGATTTTGACGAAGCTCCTGATACTTCTTCATCTGTAGCAGGTTTGCCAAAAGGCCTTAGCATTACCAATAATGAAGAAGAGCAGCAACTTGATCTTGCGGTGACATATTTTGAGATGGGTGATTTAGAAAACTCAAAATCTATTTTAGATGATCTAATTAAATCAACTGAGAGCGATAAAATAAAAAATAACGCCAAAGCTTTGCTTGATAAATTTTCTGAAAAGTGAGACTAGCTTTTACAACTGAGTATGATGGTTCTGGGTTTTCAGGTTTCCAGAGGCAAAAGAATGCCATCTCAATTCAACAAAAACTTGAGGAAGTTATTGAAAAGATTACTCAAGAAAAAAAAAGTCATAAATTATGCTGGAAGAACGGATGCTGGCGTACATGCACTTTCCCAAGTCTTTGATTTTACTACCGACATCAAAAGAGAAGAAAAAAATTGGATTGATGGAATAAATTCAAACCTTCCAGATACAATCGCTGTTACCAAAATGTTTGAAGTACCCGATGATTTTCATTCTAGGTTTTCTGCTGTTGAGAGAAGTTATACCTATGTTATTTATAACTCCAGAAGCAAACCATTATTTTTTGATAATTGCTCTCATTGGGATAATAATAATTTAGATATAGATGTTCTATGCCAACAGGCAAAAATGTTTATTGGAAAACATGACTTTACATCCTTTAGAAGCTCAAGCTGCAGCTCAAAAAACCCTATTAAATCAATAAGAGATATTGAAATTGAACACCACGATAAATTTATTTTTATATCCATCCATGCAAATGCCTTTTTGCATAATATGGTAAGAATTATGGTTGGTACCTTATTAGATATTACTAAGGGAGAAATAAATCTTTCTGTAGAAGAAATTTTGTCAAAGCATGATAGAAGTTATGCTGGCAAAACTGTTTCAGCAAAAGGATTATTTTTTCTTGGACCTAAATATGATTTAAAATTTAATATCCAAAGTCCAACTGAGCATTTATTAGATAGGTTTAAGAGATGATTAATCCAAAGATAAAAATCTGTGGTATCTCAGATATTGAGATACTAAAACAACTTATAAATCTTAATCTGGATTACGTTGGTTTTATTTTTTATTCCAAAAGCACACGATTTGTAGATGAAGCTTTTCTTGAAAAAATACAAGATATAGATTTTAAAGACACAAGACCTGTGTGCGTTTACGTTAATGCTGATGAAGATTTTATTTATAAAACTTCATCATTTTTTAATAATCCGATTCTACAATTCCATGGAGATGAAGATCAAAATTTTTGTGAAACTTTTGGATTAGATTACTGGAAGGCAATTAGAATAAAAAATGCTAGCGATATAGAAATGATTTCTCAATACAGCTCTGCTTCAGCTATTCTTCTTGAAAATCACAAGGACGGAGTATATGGCGGAACAGGCGAGTCTTTTAATTGGGAGTTATTAAAAAATATTGACAATGATACTCATAATTTTGTTCTTTCAGGTGGAATTAATTCTCAAAATGTCGATAATGCATTAAAGACTAATTCGTGGTGTTTAGATTTAAACTCTGGGGTTGAATCTCAGGCTGGAATCAAAGACATCCATTTAATAAAAGATATTTTAAAAACAATCAGAAACTATGACATTTAGTAATTCTAACTTTCCTGATAAAGAAGGATTTTATGGCGAGTATGGCGGTAAATTTGTACCAGAAACTCTGATGTATGCTCTTGAAGAGCTAGAAAATACTTATAACAAATTAAAAGATAATAAAGATTTTATAGATGAGTTCTATAAAGATCTTTCCCATTTTGTTGGCAGACCTTCGCCACTATATTTTGCACAAAGATTAACGGACCATTACAAATCTGGCTCTATTTGGCTTAAACGTGAAGATCTTAATCATACTGGCGCACATAAAATAAATAATACTGTTGGTCAGATACTTCTTGCTAAATATATGGGCAAAAAAAGAATCATTGCAGAAACTGGTGCTGGTCAGCATGGTGTTGCTACAGCAACTGTTGCAGCAAGGTTGGGGCTAGAGTGTCATATTTATATGGGCGCTGAAGATGTTAGAAGACAATCTTTAAATGTTTATAGAATAAAATTACTTGGAGCTCATGTGCATCCTGTTGATTCTGGTTCAGCAACATTAAAAGATGCTTTAAATGAAGCTTTAAGAGATTGGGTAACTAATGTTGATGATACCTATTACATTATTGGAAGTGTTACTGGTCCTCATCCATATCCGATGATAGTCAGAGATTTTAACTCTGTTGTTGGTAAAGAAGTGATTGACCAATCTAAAGATTTATTTGGCAAAATGCCTGATGCTGTTGTTGCCTGTGTCGGCGGTGGCTCAAATGCAATGGGCATATTTCACCCATTTATCGATATTAAAGAAACAAGACTTATTGGCGTCGAAGCTGGTGGAGAGGGAGTTTCAACAGGTGAGCATGCAGCTCCATTAAATGATGGCACGCCTGGAGTTCTTCACGGTGCTCGTAGTTACTTAATGCAAGATGAATCAGGTCAGGTAAAAGACACTAAGTCCGTTTCAGCTGGCTTAGATTATCCTGGGGTTGGTCCTGAGCATTCATGGCTAAAAGATATTGGAAGAGCTGAGTATGTGGCAGTTAGCGATGATGAAGCTTTAAAAGCTTTTCATGAAGTAACTGAACTTGAAGGTATTATGCCTGCTCTTGAGACAGCACATGCTTTTGCATACCTAGAACCTCTTATGAAGGAATTAGATTCATCAGCAAATGTAGTTGTGAATGTTTCTGGTAGAGGAGATAAAGACATTAATACTGTTGCTGAAATCGACGGGATAGAGTTTTGAATAGACTGACATCAAAATTACAAAACCTTAAAGAAAGCAATAAAAAAGCTCTAGTAGCATATCTTGTAGCCGGTGATCCTGATTTGGATACCACACTAGATTTGATGCATTTATTTGTTGATTCAGGAGTTGATGTTATTGAGATTGGCGTTCCCTTTACTGACCCAATCGCTGAGGGACCAACCATACAAAAAGCTCATGACCGAGCTCTAAAAAATAATATATCACTGAAGATGATACTTGAATTGGTTGATAAGTTTAGAGAAACCAATACTGAAACACCTATAGTTTTAATGGGCTATTTAAATACCTTTATATCGCATATTGATCTAGTTCAATCAATTGGAGAGAATAGTGCGGATTCAATTTTAGTTGTAGATGTTCCAGGCGAGCTTAATCTGCAGACTTATGGAATCACAAACCCAAATATAAATACTATTTCACTAATATCGCCCACTACTAAAGACGATAGAGTTGAATCTATAGCAAAAAATAGCACTGGTTTTATATATTATGTGACTCTTAGAGGTGTAACAGGCTCCTCTAATCTTAATATAGAAGAAATTAAAACTAATATTCAAAAAATTCAACAATACTCCGATGCTCCTACAATGGCAGGCTTTGGAATTAAGTCTGTTGAGGATGCTGCCACTTTAGCGGCATGTTCTGACGGGGTTGTGGTAGGCTCATCTATTGTTCAAATGATTGCTGATAGCTCTCAATCAAAAGAATTTGATAGAATAGGTAAATATCTTAGGGAGATGAAAACAGCTATATCATGAACTGGCTAACAAGGCTTATACCTTCAATAATGACTTCTAAGTCTAAGAGTAAGGTGCCTGATGGACTTTGGAGCTCTTGCCCTTCTTGTGAATCTGTTTTGTATGCTCCTGATTTAGAAAAATCACTTTTTGTTTGTCCTAAATGCGACCATCATCTTCGAATAGGCGCCAGAAAAAGATTAGAAATATTTTTAGACAATGGTTATTTTGAAGAAATAGCAGCTGATATAAAAACTAAAGATTCCCTAAAATTCAAAGATACAAAAAATTATTCCTCAAGAATTAAAGATGCTGTCTCAAATACAGGAGAGAATGAAGCCATTATTATTGGTAAAGGTGCACTGGATTCAATGGATGTGGTTGTAGCTGCATTTGAGTTTAGATTTATGGGTGGCTCTATGGGAGGAGTCGTAGGAGAAAAGTTCGTTCAGGGAGTAAATGAGGCTATAAAATCTCGTTGTCCATTTGTTTGCTTTTCCACAAGCGGCGGAGCAAGAATGCAAGAATCAATGATTTCTTTGATGCAGATGGCAAAAACTTCGGCAGCCTTACAAAAGCTTAAAGCAGAAAAATTACCTTATATTTCTGTAATGGTTGACCCTATTTATGGAGGTGTTTCTGCTAGTTTGGCGATGCTTGGTGATATAAACATTGCTGAGCCTGATGCCTTAGTTGGTTTTGCCGGTAGAAGGGTTATTGAGCAAACTGTTAGAGTAGATTTGCCTGACGATTTCCAAAAATCAGAGTTTTTGTTAAAACATGGAGCAATTGATATGATTGTTCACAGAAGAAATATTAGAACTAAAGTTCACGGACTACTAAAAAAAATATATAAAGCTTAATGAATATTGAGAGAATTATAGGTCTTGTTTTTAGCATCAGCGCATTACTAATTCTTCTTTTCGTCGTTTTAACTCCTCAAGTTGATTATCAACAAGATTTTAAAATCGCAAATGCAGCTCCAGAAATGGAAGAAATGGCTAAAAAAGAATTTGAAGAAGAGCCCAAAGAAATAGCTAAAGAAAAACTTTTAAAACCCAACAAAGAAATAGTTGCAGATGTTACAAATATTGATAGATCAGATTTTGATTTATTTGTTTTAAGAGTTCATGTTCTCTCGTCTAAGGACAATGCAAAAAAAATGGTCACAAAAATTAACGAAGGAGGGTTTCCAGCATTTACAGAGGTTTTTGGTTCTAAGAAAAACCTTCATGCGGTTTATGTGGGGCCTTTTATTGAGGAGAGTGACATAAACGAAAATATAGAATTAATTCAAAAGGTTTCAGAGTCACAAAACGGAGAGATATCTAGATGGAAGCTCTAGGACTAAATGTAACTGACTGGTTTATATTAGTTGTATTAACTGCTTCAGGCCTTATTTCTCTCGCTAGGGGTTTTACAAAAGAATTTTTGTCTTTATTTTTATGGGTTGTAGCTTTTATCGCTGCAGTTAGTCTGGAATATTTGGCAACTCCAAAGATTAATGAATTCATTGGTAATGAAGAGATTTCAAAGATCTTATCCTATATAGTTGTTTTTATGGTCTGTATTATTCTTGGCGGAATGGTAATCAAATTCATTGGCACTCTTATCAAATGGTCCGGTGCTTCAGGATTTGATAGATTTTTAGGAGTATTATTTGGTCTGACAAGAGGCCTAATTGTTTTATTTGTAATCTTTTTACTCTTGCCTTCAAGCGTCAAATCAACAGACTTAATCAATAAATCAAAAATAACACCGATAATTGAAAAATATGCTCCACAAATTGAAGCTTATTTCAGAGAATTAATAGATAATAGAAACATAGTCGAAGAAGCACTGGAGGTCATTGAACCAATAAGAGAAGAAGTGGCTCCAGATGAAGAAGATATTAATCCTACTCAAGAGGACTCCTAATGTGTGGAATAGTTGGAATTTCTGCTGAGACTAACATAGCAGCAGAAATATATGACTCCCTTTTAATGCTTCAGCATAGAGGTCAAGATGCTGCTGGTATGGTGGTATGTGACTCACAAGATAGACTTCACAGTAGAAAATCAATGGGTTATGTAAGAGATGTCTTTCAACAAAGACATATGAGTAAACTTATTGGTAATTACGGCATAGGTCATGTCAGATACCCAACTGCTGGAGGTGCAGGTAAAGAGTTTGCTCAACCAATGTATGTAAACTCACCTTATGGAATCAGCATAGCTCATAACGGTAACCTAACTAATTCTAAAGAACTTGCAGTTCAATTGTTTCATGCAGAAATGAGACATCTCAATACAGACTCTGATTCAGAAGTTTTACTTAATATTTTTGCTCACGAATTAGGTAAGCAGAGAGAAATTTATCCCTCAGCGGAACATATTTTTAAAGCTGTTGCCAAAACCCACAGAAGATGTGATGGAGCCTACGCTGTTTTAGCACTCATTACAGGACATGGAATTCTTGCTTTTAGAGATAACAACGGCATTAGACCTTTATCTATTGGTATAAGAGAAGGAAAAACTAGAGATGAATACATTATTGCTTCTGAGGATGCACTTTTTGAATCACAAGGCTTTAAAAAGCTTAGAGATGTAGAGCCAGGAGAGGCTATATACATTGATAAGAAAGGTAACTTTTTTTCACAACAATGTGCAGAAGCTCCTCAAAAAAGACCTTGTATATTTGAGTATGTATATTTCTCAAGACCCGATTCAAACATTGATCAAATTTCAGTCTATAAAGCTCGAATGAGAATGGGGTCGAAGCTTGCTGAATTAATAAAGAAGAAAAATCCTGATCATGATATTGATGTTGTAATCCCAATACCTGATAGTTCCACTACTGCAGCATTGCAGCTTGCAGTTGATTTAAATGTTCCCTACAGAGAGGGCTTTGTTAAGAATCGATATATTGGACGAACATTCATAATGCCGTATCAAGAAGAAAGAAGAAAATCTGTAAGAAGGAAGTTGAATATTCTTGATTTAGAATTTGAAGGTAAGAATGTAATGCTAGTTGATGATTCGATTGTAAGAGGGACTACTAGTAAGAAAATTATTGAAATGGCTAAAGAGGCTGGAGCAAAAAAAGTTTATTTTGCTTCTGCAGCACCTGCTATCAAATACCAAAATCTTTATGGTATAGACATGCCAGCTACTAGCGAACTGATAGCTTCAAATAGAACAGATGAAGAGGTTGCTACAGAAATAGGTGCGGACTGGCTTGTCTACCAAACATTAGAAGATTTAATTGAAACTTGTAAGTTTGGTAATCCTGAAATCATAGAATTTGAAACCTCAATATTCACCGGTGAATATATAACTCCGCTTGGTGAAAATTATCTCAAAGATCTAGAGATATCTAGACAAGACGAAGTCAAAGCACAAAGAGAAAAAGCTAAAGCCTAACCAGGATTAACAATATTCACAGCAGGTATGCTTGCTGAGTCTGCACTCTCTACGTATGTATCAATCTCATTAAAGTTCAAATATCTGTAAATTTCATCTGCCAATGGATTAATATCATCCATATATTTATGGTATTCCTCCACAGTAGGTAATCTTCCTATAACTGATGCTATAGCTGAAAGCTCTGCAGAAGCTAAAAACACATCAGCACCATCACCTAATCTATTTGGGAAGTTTCTAGTAGATGTTGATACTACAGTAGAATTTGCAAGGACTCTGGCTTGGTTACCCATACAAAGAGAGCATCCAGGCACTTCTGTTCTAGCTCCAGATACACCGAAGATATTGTAGATACCTTCTTCCATTAATTGTTTCTCATCCATTTTAGTTGGAGGCACAACCCACAAC
>CACJBO010000009.1 GCA_902591665.1 uncultured SAR86 cluster bacterium | reverse complement strand
AAAGTGCTATAGGATATCCTTAGATTCCAATTCTTCCAAGAGTTTTTTTTGTTTTTTTGTTAATTTTACCTTATTTATCAAGTCCGGTCTTCTTAAATAGGTTTGAATAAGAGATTTATTGGCTTTCCATTCACTAATTCTTGAATGGTTACCTGAAAGAAGCACATCAGGAACTTGATCATCTTCAAAAATTTCTGGTCTTGTATAAGCAGGACCTTTTAATAAACCATTAGAGAATGAATCATTTTTAACAGAATCTTCATTTCCAACTGTTCCAGGTAAATTCCTAGCGATAGCATCTATCAAACATATAGCTGGATACTCACCACCACTCATAACAAAGTCCCCTACAGAAATTTCTTCATCAACATATTTATCAATAAATCTTTGATCAACTCCTTCATATCTTCCGCAAAGTATTGTTAATGCTTGCATTGATGATAAATCAATTATTTTATCTTGAGTAAGCCTTGTTCCTTGTGGACTTAGATATACCACATGACCACGTTCACTTTCAGGAATTTCAAATAATGTATCCTTTAATGGCTGAGGCATCATCAACATACCTTCACCACCTCCATAAAGCTTTCCATCAATTTGACCATGTTTATTTATTGCATTTTTTCTGATGTCGTAACACTTTATTGAATTATTATTATCAAATGTTTTTGATATAACCCCATATTCAAGTACATTGAAAATCTCAGGAAAAATTGTAAGCACATTAAATCGCATATCAAAAAGTTTTATCCCAGTTAACATATATTATGTTTTTTTCTCTTTCTATTGATTGAATAAATTCATCCCTAATAAACGGGATTAATCTTTTCTCATCATCTACTGACAATTTTGTAGGATTAATTTCTAAACAGTCTTGAGCCCCGAAGTTTTTCAAAGAAGAAACTTTGCCCAAAAGATCACCAGAGTCTTTATCTATAACCTCCATATCAATTAATTCAAACCAATATGCTTCGTTATCATCTAGCTTAGGAAGATCTTGTTTATTTATATATATTTTTAAGTTGGTAAATTTTTTTATAGCATCAATATCATTAATATCTGTCACTTTTGCACAAAATTTACTATTTAATTTTTTTATATATTCGATTTGAAAATTTGGAATACTATTGTTTTTAATATAAAAATTTGAATATTCGAGAATATTTTCTTTTGGGTTGCAATAAGAGTTTAGAAAGAATTCTCCCTTTAGTCCTCGAGGTTTGCCTATAGAGGCAATGCAAATTAAATTTTCTGTATTTTTATTATTTGCTTTCATCATCTGAAGAATCTTTTTCTTCAGATTCTTCTTCAGCAGGTGCTTCTTCTTCAGCAGGAGCCTCTTCCTCAGCAGGTGCCTCTTCTTCAGCAGGAGCCTCTTCCTCAGCAGGAGCCTCTTCCTCAGCAGGTGCTTCTTCTTCAGCAGGAGCCTCTTCCTCAGCAGGAGCCTCTTCCTCAGCAGGTGCTTCTTCTTCAGCAGTTGCTTCTTCTTCAGCAGCAGCTGCAGCTTCTTCGGCAGCTTTTTCTTCTGCTTCTTTGGCTAACTTTGCCTCTATTGCTGCTTTTTTTGCATCAGCTTTAGCTTTTTTTGCATCAAGTTTTGCTTGTAATTCTTCTGGAGATAAATTTGCCTCTTTAACAAGAGATTGAACTCTTTCACTTAACTGAGCTCCTTTAGCAACCCACTCATTAAGTTTATCAAGATCAAGCCTAAGTCTTTCTTCTTGACCACTTGCAGTTGGATTAAAAAATCCAAGTCTTTCAATAAACTTTCCATCTCTTGGACGTCTTTCATCTGCGACTGTTATAAAGTAGTAAGGGTTCTTCTTTGCCCCGCTTCTTGCTAATCTAATTATTACCATATTTATCTATTTATATTCTTAATATTAAAAAAGATGTGTATTTTAGGGTAACCTTGATAATATTGATAGTATTAATATATAAAGTTTTTAAAAATCTAATTTTAAGATGAATTTTATTACACAAGTAACTATATCTATAGTTTTATATTTTATTGTTAGGGTTTTAGTAAAAAAACCTAACTCATTGTATATAGCAAGTTTTGTATCTACTATTTCATATATAGTTATGTATCTTGTTTTATATCAATCTATAACACTATTACCAACATTACATTTTTTAGTAACAGGTCTAAGTTTAATAATTTTGTTCATTTCATATTATGAAATAGTCTTATTAGAAAGGAATGTTAGAAAAATAAAGCTTGGACTTTTTGAAAATGCTGAGTCTTTTCCAATAGAAAGAAGTTATAAGCTTGTCTTTAAAATATTAGGAGTAGGATTATTATTTTTATCCTTAGCTTTAATATCAGGTTTTGCAATTCAATCAATTTTTACGAATAATTTGATTATTAAGTCTTCATTCACCATAATTGCATGGTTTATATACTTAATCACGTTAATAGGTACAAAGTTTTTTAATTTTCCAATCAAATATGCAACAAGAGGGTTATTTATTTCAATGTGGGCAGTCCTCTTTGCGTATCTTGCAAATTCTTATTTAATAAATAGTTAATTGATAGATTCAGAACCCTCTTTGTTATTTTTATTTTTGAGCTTGTTTAGCTTATTAATACTTAGTGCATTCTTTTCAGGATCTGAAACTGGCATGATGGCTGCTAATAAAATTAAACTAAAGAATCTTTCAAAAAAACGAGACCGAGGCGCAAAAAGAGCACTCAAGCTTCTCAAGAAACCTGATCTGCTTTTAGCAACAATTCTTGTTGGAAATAATTTTGCTAACATTTTAGCTTCTTCAATAGTAACAATAATTATGTTGAATTATTTTGGAGGGAATGTTCTTCTTGGTGCAGTTTTGCTAACTACCTTCATTTTAATATTTTCAGAAATAACTCCAAAAACTATGGCGGCAGTCAAACCAGAAAGTTTTGCTAAAAGATCATCCTTATTATTAAAAACATTACTTTATATATTGAGACCGTTAATAGCTGTTACAAACTATATTAGCTCAATAGTCTTAGGCATCTTTAATATCAATGTAAAAGACGCCAAAGATAATGACAATCTTAATACACAAGAACTCAAAACTTTATTAGATGAGTCAGGGGATTTAATTCCAAAGCAATACAGAGGGATGCTTTCATCCATTCTTGGTATGGAAGAGCTTGTTGTTGAAGATATTATGACTCCCGCATCAGAAGTTATTGGTATTGATATAGATCTTGGTTATGAAACTAACAAAAAAATTATTGAGTCCTCTGAATATACGAGGCTTCCTGTATATAAAAATTCTATAGATAATGAACTTGGAACGCTGCATCTAAAGAATTCTCATTCTTTTTTAGAAAAATTAGAGGCAAAAGAAAATTTTCAAAATATTCTTACAAAAACATATTTTGTTTCACAATCCACAGCTCTAATGAAGCAGCTTAAGGAGTTTCAAGATAATGATAAAAATATGGCTTTAGTTGTTGATGAATATGGAGAAATAGAGGGATTAATAACTATTGAAGATATTTTTAAAGAAATTGCAGGTAAATTTGGAAGTGATAAGGTTGAGTTAGAAAAAGAATTTACTAAATTAAAAGATGGCTCGATTATTACTGATGGTAACTCTCGAATTCGTGATCTTAACAATTTTCTTAATTGGTCAATACCTGAAGATAGTTCAAAAACTATTAATGGTTTGATTACTGAGCATCTTGATCAAATACCAAATGCAAATCTGTGTGTCGAAATAAATAAATATAGATTTGAAGTCTTAAAGATTGAAGATAATTCAATCTCAAAAATAAAAATTAAAAAAAAGTAACATGTCATCATTAAAAACAATAGTCGTTCAGGTTACACCTTTTGTCCAAAATGCTTCAATAGTGATCTGCACTCAAACAAATAAATGTGCATTTGTAGACCCAGGTGGAGATATAGATACGCTCTTAGATGTTGCAAAAAGTAATGATCTCATACCAGAAAAAATATTATTAACTCATGGGCATATAGATCATGCTGGCGGTGCTCAAGAATTATCAAATATCCTAAAAATTCAGATAGAAGGTCCTCATATCGCAGATAAATTTTTACTAGACGAGCTTAAAAAACAAGGTCAAATGTTTGGCATGATGTCAGAAAACTGTTCACCTGATAGATGGCTAGATGAAGGCGATGTAATTAAAATTGGAGATGTTAAATTAGATACTTATTTTTGCCCTGGTCATACTCCAGGTCATGTAATTTTTTATAACAAAGAAAACAAACTTGCTCTTGTTGGAGATGTTTTATTTCAGGGCTCTATCGGAAGAACAGATCTTCCCGGTGGTAATCATCAAGAATTATTAGAATCTATTAAAAATAAATTATGGCCGCTTGGAAATGATATTGAATTTATACCTGGTCATGGGCCTAATTCAACTTTTGCTCAGGAAAGAGCAACAAATGCTTTTGTTGCAGACAGCATTTTGATGAATAACTAAATACTATTTATCGTACCTACCTGGGGCTAATTTCCTACCAAATAATGAGAGTATAGATGCAGGGAAGTTTTTAAGCATAAAAACCAAAATTTTATATGTCATTGTTGGGACACAAATAGGTTTTCCAGCAAACATTGCTTCTACTCCTTCTTTTGCTATTCTCTCAGCAGAAAATTTGAGAAAACTCGGGACCCTATCCATTTCATCCTGAACACCACTTGCAGTATGAAACTCAGTAACTGTAAATCCAGGACATAAAGCTGTAGATGATATGCCCAAATGATTGTAGTTAATATTAATAGAATCACTAAACCTATTCATAAAAGTCTTAATTGGTCCATAAAGTGCTTGTATTGCAGATGGAGGTGAAAATGAAGCTACCGATGAAACTATCATAATTTTTCCGTTTTGGCTTTCCATCATTGATGGGAGAAAAATTTTTGTGAGTGCTATAACTGAAGTTCCTAAGACTCTTATAAAGTCCTCTTCATCCTCCATTGGAGTTTCATGAAAAGGAGTTTTAATACCATAACCGGCATTGTTAATTAAAACTTCTACTTTGTAATCTTTGTCATTGCAGAAATTAAATATCTGTCTTGGGGTATTAATATCACTTAAATCACATGATATAAAATCAACTTTTACTTTAAATTTTTCAGAAATTTCTTTTGATATTGATATCAGCCTATCTTCTCTTCGAGCAGTCAAAACCAAATTATAGCCTCTATTTGCAAGGTTATTTGCTATTTCAAGACCAATTCCAGAAGATGCTCCAGTAATTAATGCATATGTATTTTTCATAAAATATATACTATCAGTATACATATTTCTAAGATAGAATTATTTGCTCAATTAAAAGGAAAACTATGACATTAGAAAAAAGACACTTCATCTATTTACTATTTTTAATAATTGGATCTTTATTATTGGTAAATCCAACAAACTTGAATGCAGAAGAAACAGAACAAGCATCTGAGGAGGTCGCTGAAGATTCAGAGAATGATAAAGATGCAAAAATTAAAAAATGCATGGAAGAAGCTAAATCAAATAAAGATAAAAAAAATTGTGCCAAGCAAAATCAACAAACAGTCGAAGAATTTATTGAAGACGAAGGCCTTAGACTTATAGAGGGATTTTTAAAAATTTATACGGATGAAGATGAAGAAAATTATTTTCTAAAATTAAATAATGATGACTTAAATAATCCGTTTTTGTATTTCGCGTACATTATGAATGCGCCACAAGGCAGCACCCTTTCAGGGGGATTGCCATCTGATGGAAAGGTTTTAGAATTTAGAAAATTTAAACAAAACAATATTGGTTTATATCAATTAAATACCGCTTACATAAAAGGAGATGACAACAATATTGGTAATTCAACAATTACAAACATTACAGAGGCATTTATAGAAACTTTTAAAGAAGTTGCAAAATCTGACGACTCGATAATGATAAGCGTAAATAAATTTTTAATGTCCGAAAGAATCGAAGCCATTAGTTATGTGCCTCAAGAATACAGAGAATACATTTCAGTCAACTATGGAAGACCAGACCCAAAGAAAACTTTTATTAAAGAAGTATTTAACAATAATACCAATACTGCTGTTGAAGTTACTTTGGCATATGAAAACAAATCTCCAAATTCCGATGCCTTTTCTGTTTCAGCAGTAACTGATCCTAGATATTTATCAGTGACAGGAAGACATATTTTCATAAAAATGCCTGATGCTGAGTTTGAACCCAGAATAAATGATCATAGAGTTGGTTATTTTGTGAACAAATCTACTGACTTAACTTCTTATGAAAATTTTCCTAACTTTGCATTAATTAATAAATGGAGATTAATAAAAAAAAATCCAGATTCAGAGCTCTCGGAACCAGTTGAACCAATAGTATATTGGGTAGAAAACACAACTCCAGAAGAAATAATCCCAGCTGTTGTTGCTGGTATTGAAAATTGGAATATCGCATTTGAGGAAGCTGGTTTTAAAAATGCAATAGTTGCAAAAATTCAACCCAAGGATGCTGCATGGGATGCAGCAGACTATGATTACAATGTTGTTAGATGGTCTTCAGAACCTGATGGACGTCTTTTAGGTGTTGGGCCAAGTGTTACAAACCCATTAACTGGTGAAATTATTTCTGCTGATGTTGTTAATAAACTTTTAGCAGTAAAGATTGGATATAACTATAGAAAACTATATGGCTATACTGAAGACAATGACCCATTAATGCAATACATAACTAACTTAACTTTGCATGAAGTTGGTCATACCTTAGGACTAAGACATAACTTTAGAGGCAGCTATAAATATAGCCCCTCTGAAATTCATAATAAAGAGCTTACTGGAAACACTATCATGAACTCTGTAATGGATTATGATCCAATAAATGTTGCGCCTAAAGGAACCAAACAAGGCATTTTCTTTTCTACTGTTCCAGGAGAGTATGACAAATGGGCAATTAAATTTGGTTATACGCCAGGATTAACTGATGAGGAGCGAAGATTAATGCTTTTAGATTCAGTAAAGCCTGAGTTGAGTTTTGGTACGGATGATGAGGCTATGTCCTATCCTGGCAATAACATTGATCCAAGAACAAAAAGATATGACATGAGTAATGACCCTATTACATATGCTACAGACATTATTAATATTGTTGACGATAAAATTAATGAGCTTCCAGAAATATTTTCTGATGAAGAAAGCTTTAACAACTATACCAATGCATTTTTTAGATTCTTTAGAACTAAGGGCAGATTCCTTGAAACAGTTGCTCAGCAAATTGGAGGAGTATACGTTAATAAAATATCAAGCGTTCAAGACAATAAAACTATTCTTGAAGCAGTTCCATATGATAAACAAAAACAAGCGATGGCCCTTTTATCTGAAAAAGTCTTTGCTAATGGTTCAATGAATTATGATTCAAAAATTTTAGCTAATCTTGTATACGAAAGAGGAACTAGATCGAGTACTGGTAATAATGATCCGGACTTCCATGCGCTTGTTCTTTCTAGTCAAAGGAATATTCTTAGAAATATCTTACATCCTGAAGTTATGAATAGGCTTGTTAATAGCTCTTTGTATGGAAATAGTTATATGCCAGAGGAAGTTTTGTCTGATTTAAATGAAGCAATATTTGTATCAAAAGAAATACCAGATACTTTTAAGATAAACCTTCAGGCTACTTATGTTGATCTATTGATCGATGGTTTTAACAAAGGTGATTATGACAATGTTTCAAAAGCTGAAATTTTTCAAGCAATAAATGATATACATTCATTTGCAAGAAAAAATAAAATGAAATCAAGTCATTATGAGTTAATATTTTTTAAATTAGAAAAACTTTTAAACGACAGTTAAGAACTCTCTTCTAATAAGAGTTTTTTCTTTGCCTCAACCCCACCTGGACCGCTATAGCCACCCATGTCACCATTTGAGCATATAACTCTGTGGCATGGTCTAATTATTGGTTTAGGGTTCTTAGCACAGGCATTTGCAACTGCTCTTGCTGCCCGCGGCTTACCAATTTTTATCGCGATTTCTTTGTAAGTAATGGTTGAGCCGTAAGGAATTTTATCAATTTCAGCCCAAACTAGTTTTTGAAAATCTGTAGCCATATCAGGTTATATCCAAGATTTAATAAGTATAATAGCCTCATCATGATCCATATCTAATCTTGCATACTTTGGTGTCACCATAGAAAGCATTTGTTCTGCAACAAATTCTGGGCTTAAGCCAAAGTTAATAAGACTATATACAAGATCTTTTTTAGCCTCAATATTTTCAGTATCTGAGGTAAGTTTTTGCGAATAATAATTTGTTTTGAATACCAAAATACCTAACTCAGCTAAAGCTAATTCTTTATCTTCACATTCAATATCTTCAAATTTGTCTATTGCATTGAGTATCCAATAATATGGTTTAGCTACTTTTGCTTTTGCCTCATCAATATTAGGATAAAGTTTGGTGTGTGATTTTTCTTTAAACCAGTTATCTTCATGTTTAATAATACATTCTTCTTTTAGATTGAATAAGTATTTTTTAAGATCTTCATCTTTAGTTATAAATGTATATTCCATTATTGATATTCCCTAAATACTTTAATAATTTTTTCCATAGCCCAATCTATTTCTTCTCTTGTGATTGTTAAAGGAGGAGCAAATCTAATAACTGTTTCATGAGTTTCCTTTGCAAGAATTCCTTCATCCATTAATGATAAGCATATTTTTTTTGCAGATATTTTTTTATCAAATTCAACTCCTATCCACAACCCCTTACCTCTAACCTCTTTCATAAAATCTAAATTTATTTCCTGAAGTTTAGTTTTAAGGTAATTGCCCATAACCAGACTATTTTCAACTAAATTATCATCAATCAATAAATCAAGTGCTTTCGATGCTACTTTTGCTGCAAGCGGATTACCTCCAAAAGTTGAGCCATGCGATCCTGGATTAAAGTGATTCATAACCTCTTTAGAGCTTAAAAACGCAGAAACTGGTATTAACCCTCCACCTAGAGCTTTTCCTAAAATTAGACCATCAGGTTTAATTTCTTCATGTTCATATGCAAACATCTTGCCCGTTCTTCCTAAACCTGATTGAATTTCATCCAAAATGAGTAATACATTATTTTCATCACATAAATCTCTCAACTGCCTGAGCCAGCCATCTTGAGGAGTAATGATTCCACCTTCACCTTGAATAGGCTCTACAAGAACAGCACAAGTATTTTGATTAATTGCCTTCTTTATCGACTGAATAGACTTTTCGCATATTTTTGAGCAGTCACAATTTGTATTGCAATAGTCAGCTTGAATAAAACCATTAGCGAAAGGGCCAAACCCTTTTTTATAGTCTGGTTCTGATGAGAAGCCTACTATAGTTGTAGTTCTACCATGAAAATTACCATCTGCAACAATTATTTCAGCAGAATTTTCTTCTATACCTTTTGTAAAATAACCCCATCTTCTCGCAGCTTTGATAGCAGTTTCAACTGCTTCAGCTCCAGTATTCATGGGCAAAATAGATTCAAATCCACTTAACTTTGAGAGTTTTTCAATATACTCCCCGAAAGGTTCTGTATAAAAGGCTCTAGAGCTAATTGCTAACTTTTCTGCTTGATTAACTAATACTTTAACAAGCTCTGGATGAGAGTGACCGTGACTAACAGCAGAATAAGCTGACATCATATCTAGGTATTTATTTCCATCAACATCCCATAAATAAACGCCCTTACCTTTTTGCAAAACAATTGGGAGCGGTGAATAATTCTTTGCTCCATATAAGGCTTCCTTATTTATTAAATTATTTTGTAAATTATTTACCATGATAGTATTCTACTCGCTTAGGATTAATGAGGGGAGCATTATGATAAATCAATCATCAAATCATTTATTTATGATTGAACCAGAAGTTTTTTATTCAAATGAACAAACTGCTGATTCAAATCACTACCAAAAAGATCATGATGCAAAATTTACAAAAGATGATGTACAGAAAAAAGCTCTAGAAGAGTTTCACAAGCTAAAAAATAAACTTGAAGAAAACGGTATTAAAGTTACATCAATGAAAGGTATTCCTGAATGTCCTGATCATATTTTTCCAAACTGGTTTATAACCTTTGAAGATAAAACTTTTCAACTGTTTAGCATGAAAGCTGAAAATAGACGACTTGAAAAAACCAAAGAAATGATTGAATTTCTATCTATGAATTATTCTTTAAATGGCGATTTAACTGAATATGAAAATAAAAATCTTTTTCTTGAGGCTACAAGCAGTATGGTTATTGATAGAGTAAATATGATTGTTTATGCTGCTATTTCTTCAAGAACAAGCTCTGAATTGACCAAAAAATGGTGCGACGATAATAATTATGAATTAGTGTTATTTGAAACTGAAAGCCACAAAGGTGATGCTATTTACCATACTGACGTATTTATGTATGTTGGACAAAAAATCATTGGCATCTGTTTTGATGTCATTCTTCCAAAATACAGACAAATGGTTAAAGAAAAAGTAAGTAGATTTCATGACATATATGAAATAGAAGAAAACCAAATTATGGATTTTTGTGGAAATAGTCTTGAAGCAAGAAATGATTCTAATGAATACTTTTTAATAATGTCATCCAGAGCTTTTAATGCTCTAAATGATAGTCAAAAAGAAAAACTCTCAAAATATTATAAAAAAATTATACATTCAGATTTAACTACGATAGAAAAGTATGGTGGTGGATCGGCTCGATGTATGCTAAATGAGCTCTTTTAGAATTCTTTTACCCAATTAGCAGTTGTTTTAGTACCACCCAGTGGAAAAAAATGAACTTGTTCAATATTAAAATCTGGATTTTGTGATTTATATTCAGCCAATTCACTAATTACAGAAGTCGGTTCATAAGGAAGAAGAAGTTTTGTTATGTCCTTAGCTCTTTTTTGCAACACTTTCATAGATGCACCTACTCCACACTCAATAGAATACCTAATTAGAGTTTGGAGTTTTGCTGGCCCTGCTATACCAATATGAACTGGAAGATCAATGTTCATATCAATAAGACTATTTGCCCATTGGATTATGGCTTCAGAATCAAAACAAAATTGAGTTGCAATTGCAATCTGCGCATCAGTCCTTTTAGCATACTCATTCTTCCAGGATAAAGCTTTATTAACATTGGTGTGTGTGCTGTCTTTATCAATATCTTTATTGCCCTCAGGATGGCCTGCTACATGCAAACGTTTAAAATTATATTTATCAAACAATTCTGTTTCAATTATTTGAATTGATGAATCATATACACCAGCGGGCTCTTTCGAACCTCCAGCAATTAAAAGAGCTTCTTGAACATTAGCTTCTCCTGAATACTGAGATAACCAACTCTCAAGCATATCTTTATCCTCTATTATTCTTGCTGGAAAATGAGGCATTGGAATAAATCCTTCATTGGTAATTTTTTTTGCAGTCGTAAGCATTTCATCAAACGGAGTTCCTTCAATATGAGCAATGTATATTCTGGTATTGACAGGAAGTACTTCAGCAAAATTTTCTATTTTAGCTGCTGCATTTGGTGTTACTTCAATTGAGTAACCGTTTAAAAAATTTTTAACTACTTCAGAATTCATGGTGTATATTAAAGCATAAAAAACTGGCGGAGAGTGAGGGATTCGAACCCTCGAACCAGTTACCCAGTTACCTCCTTAGCAGGGAGGCGCTTTCGACCACTCAGCCAACTCTCCGAAATTGATGCAAGATTATAACTCTTTGATAAAAAAAAATACCTACTTATCTATCAAATTCTATTTGCATTCCTAGAGGAATATCATCTTTTACACGGCCGTCTTCAAATACTATATGTCCGTTACAGATTGTCATATGAATTGATGAGTTGAATGTCTTGCCTTCAAAGGGAGACCATCCGCATTTATAAAGAATATTTTCTTTAGTTACTTGATATTTTTTATCTAGATCAATCACTACAAGATCAGCATAGCAACCCTCTCTGATATATCCCCTATCTTTTACTTGAAACCTTTTTGCAACATTGTGAGTAGTTTTTTCAACTATTGTTTCTAGAGTTAATATGCCTTGGTGATAAAAATCCATTAGTATCTGAAGCCCATGTTGAACTAGTGGCAGTCCTGCTGGTGCATCTGGGTATTTCCTCATTTTTTCATCCCATGTATGTGGCGCATGATCTGTGGCAATAATGTCAATTTTATTTTCTAAAAGTGCTTTTATAAGCGCCTGTCTATCTGATTCTTCCTTAATAGATGGATTGCACTTAATTTGATTACCTAACTCAGCATAATCTTTTTCATTGAAGTGCATATGATGAACGCAAACCTCAGAAGTTATTTTTTTCCCGTTAACTTCTCCCTTGGTAAATAACTCCATTTCTTTTTCTGTTGTTAGATGGAAGACATGTAAATCAGAGTCATATTTCTTAGCAAGACTAACTGCAAGAGAACTTGATAAATAGCAGCTCTCAACATCTCTTATTAAGTGATGGTGTTGAGCTGATAGATCATCTCCATATTTTTCAAGGAATATTTTTTCATTATTCTTAACAGTCGTTTGATCTTCACAATGTGTAACAACAATCAATGGTGAATAGTTAAAAATATCATCAAGCGCATCAAGACTATCAACAAGCATCTCTCCTGTAGAAGCACCCATAAAAACTTTTAATGCTGCTGCTTGATTAATATCAACTTTTTTAATTTCTTCAATATTTGTATTACTTGCTCCAAGATGGAAAGAATAATTAGATAAAGATTTTGTGCTTGCTATATCAAATTTTTTACTTAAATTTTCATTAGTTGTTGTTGTTGGATTGACATTAGGCATTTCAAAATAACTTGTCACACCACCAGCAAGACCTGCTCTTGATTCTGTTGCAATATCACCTTTATGAGTTAATCCAGGTTCTCTGAAGTGAACTTGATCATCAATTAGTCCAGGTAATACATACTTTCCATCAAGATCAATAGTTTTCTTTGTCTCAGAGTCTATAGAGTTACTAATTAATTCAATTCTATTATTTTTAATTGCAATATCTGATTCGATTATTTTGTTTTCATTAACAATTTTGCAATTTTGTAATACTAAGTCATACATATTAACTATCCAGATTAAATGCTTTATGGAGTGATGTTACAGCCGTGTCTGTTTCATTTTCATCAATAACAATTGTTATTTTAATTTCTGAAGTACTTATCATCTGAATGTTTATTCCTGTTTCAGACAATGCTTTAAATGCAGTACTAGCAATTCCAGCGTGTGATCTCATACCAACACCAACAAGAGAAACTTTAGCAATACTTGAGTCAATTAACAAATCATCAAATTCTAGAGATGATTTCAAGCTATTAATAACCTCAGCAGCCATTGATTCATCTTCTTTTGAGACAGTAAATGTAAAGTCTGTTTTTCCATTAACACTGACGTTCTGAACTATGACATCAACTTCAATGTTTGCATCACTTAATGGACCTAAAATACCATAAGCCATCCCAGGAGTATCACTTACTCCATGAAGGGTAAACTTCACTTGATCCTTTTGAAAAGCTATTCCAGAAACTAAACCATTTTCCATATTATTTTCCTCAAGAGATATTAGGGTGCCATCACCGGGCTCAAAACTTGATAAAACTCTGACAGGTACATTATATTTATTTGCAAACTCAACTGCTCTAATCTGAATTACTTTAGCACCCTGTCCTGCCATTTCAAGCATTTCTTCCATGGTAATTACATCTATCTTCTTAGCTTTAGGAACTACTCTTGGATCAGTTGTATAAATGCCATCAACATCGGTATAAATATCACATCTTTCGGCACCTAATTGAGCAGCAATAGCTACAGCTGTGGTATCAGAACCACCTCTTCCAAGGGTTGTAACATCACCGGACTCTGTAATACCCTGAAAACCAGTAATAATAGGGATAATGCCTGCATCCAAAGTTTCTTGGATCTTTTTTCCATCTACGTCAAGAATTCTTGCTTTAGAGTAGCTATCGGTTGTTTTCATTGAAATTTGTGAAGCGGAATAAGATTTTGCTGAAACATCAATTTGTTGTAATGCCATAGCTAATAGTGCAGCACTAACTTTTTCACCCGTAGAAACAAGAGCATCAAATTCTCTTTTGCTAGGGCTATCTCCAAAACTTTTTGCTAATTTAATTAATCTGTTAGTTTCCCCGCTCATAGCAGATACAACAACTACTATCGGATTATTTTTAGAGGCCTCTTTTACAATTTTTGCAACAGCAGCAATTCTCTCTTCTGAGCCAACAGAGGTTCCTCCAAACTTTTGAACAATGATATTAGACATATTTTCTTAGTTTGCGAGGGATTTTACTGAATTTAAAATAGAAGTCACGAATTCATTAGTATTTTTGCTTTCACCAGCTCCTTGAGCAAAATCTGGTCTTCCACCACCTTTACCTCCCAACTGTTCGCAAAGTAATGAAACAACATCTTTAGCAGAAAGTTGATCAACTAAATTGTCAGTAACGCCTGAGACTACAGCAACTTTTGAACCAATTGCATTCAGTAAAACAACACATCCTTTTGAAAGGCTAGCTTTTTTATTATCCACTAGGCCTCTTAGAATCTTATTATCATCAGTAGAAACTTGCTCAACCTGTAATTGCCAATCATTAATATCATAAGTTTCTGAGAAAACTACTTTTACGGAGTTTGGCTGAGAGCCTTCTGATTTTTTTAGCTTTTTATTTTCTTGAATTAAAGCTTCCACTTTTTCTAACAAAGCATCAGCAGTAACGTTTAATTTGTTTTGCAAGGAATCAGTAACTTCACGGACTTGATTAATATATTCAAGAGCTTGTTTTCCACCAATAGCCTCAATTCTTCTAATTCCAGAAGCAACACTTGACTGATTTACAATAACAAAAATGCCAATATCTCCAGTTCTTTCAACATGTGTTCCGCCGCAAAGCTCAACAGAAAAGGATTTTTCTCCCATTGTTAAAACTCTCACCTCATCTTCATACTTCTCACCGAATAATGCTTGGGCGCCTGAATTAATAGCATCGTCAAGGTTCATCACTTCTGTTTGAACTTCAACATTGTTTAATAATTCTCTATTAACTATCTCTTCTATAGATGAAATTTCATTTTTAGTTAATGGTTTTGAGTGTGAAAAATCAAATCTAAGTTTTGATTCATCAACTAATGAGCCTTTTTGCTGAACATGATCACCAAGAACTTCTCGAAGAGCTGCATGCAACAAATGAGTAGATGAATGATGGATAGCAGTTGCCGTTCTTTTATCTTTTTCAACACTCATACTAATAACATCACCATTTTTAAGAGATCCTTTCTCAATAATTGCCTTATGTAAAAAAACTTTTCCTTGTTTTTTACAATCTAAAATAGTACCAGTTGTGTTTCCAGATATAAACCTCCCTGTATCACCAACTTGGCCACCAGACTCTGCATAAAAAGGAGTCTTTTCACAAGCAATAAATACCTCATCAGATTCACTGACCTCATCAACTCTATCTTGATCTCTCCAAAGAACTAATACTTTAGATTCAGATTCAAGTGTTTCATAACCAAGAAATTCTGTTTCCTCAACACCAGCAGCTGCAGGCAATGAAGAAACAAAACTGCTTCCTGCTTTTGAAGTTTGTTTTTGTTGGTCCATGGATTTGTTAAAACCATCTTCATCTATTTTTAAGCCTTTTTCTCTTGCTATATCAGCAGTCAGATCAAATGGAAATCCAAAAGTATCATGAAGTTTAAAAACAACATCACCAGGGATAACTTCATTATCAAGTTTGGAAATAGCTGTCTCAAGAATATCAATACCCTTTTCAAGAGTCTCAAAAAACTTAACCTCTTCATCTTTAATTGTTTGCGCAATATGTTCTTTTTTCTCTTTAACCAATGGGTATGCTTCGCTCATTAATTTTTCTAAATCATCAACTAATTCGTATAAAAATGGTTTAGTAGCCCCCATCTTATAGCCGTGTCTAATGGCTCTTCTTAATATTCTTCTGAGTACATATCCTCTTCCTTCATTTTCAGGAAGTATTCCGTCAGCAATAAGAAAACTCACCGATCTAATATGATCAGATATAACCTTGTGAGATTCGCTTTCTTGATTACCTAAAACTCTGTTTGATGCACTAATTAGATCTTTAAATAAATCAGTTTCATAATTTGAATTCACTCCCTGCATTACGGCAGCAATTCTTTCAAGACCCATACCTGTATCAACAGACGGTTTGGGAAGTGGCGTCATATTGCCTGAATCATCTCTATTGAATTGCATGAATACAAGATTCCATATTTCTACGAATCTATCTCCCTCATCACCTTCTGAACCTGGGGGAGTTCCCTCAATATGGTCGCCATGATCATAATAAATTTCAGAGCACGGGCCACATGGGCCTGTATCACCCATAGACCAAAAATTATCTTCCTCTCCAAGCCTAACTATTTTTGAAGGGTCTACACCAATGACATCTATCCAAATTTTTTCTGCCTCATCGTCATCTTTGTATACAGAAATCCATAGTTTTTCTTTTTCAAGCTTTAGAACATCGGTAAGGAATTCCCAAGCATATTTAATTGCATCTTCTTTAAAATAATCACCAAAACTAAAATTACCCAACATCTCAAAAAATGTGTGGTGTCTTAATGTATAGCCAACATTTTCAAGGTCGTTATGTTTTCCACCAGCCCTAATACACCTTTGTGATGTTGTTGCTCTTGAGTACTTTCTTTTATCAGTTCCTAAAAAAACATCTTTAAATTGAACCATTCCAGCATTGGTAAATAAGAGGGTCTCATCATTAGCAGGTATTAACGGACTAGAATCTACAACCTGATGATCTTTTGAATTAAAAAAGTCTAGAAAAGCTTGTCTTATATCACTCGTTTTCATTTTAGTAAGAAGCTAAGTCCTTATATTTCTTATAATTTTCTATGTAATGATGTGCTCCAAGTGACACCATTTTTTGTTCCTCATCATTAAGGGTTTTCTTGATTTTACCAGGCATACCTAGAACCATTGACCCGTCTGGAATTTCCATACCTTCAGTAACTAATGCTTTAGCTCCAATAATACAGTTTTTACCTATTTTTGCTCCGTTAAGAACAACAGACCCAATACCAATCAAACTTCCATCTCCAATTTCACAACCGTGAAGCATTACCATGTGCCCTACGGTAACATGTTTTCCAATAATGCATTTATAACCTGGATCGGTATGAATAATTGAACCGTCTTGAACATTTGATCCCTCTCCAACAATTATTGGCTCATTGTCGCCTCTTATTGTTGCGTTAAACCAAACACTTGCATCTTTGGCAAGTTGAACATCACCAATAACTGTTGCACTTGGTGCAATGAAAAAATCTTCACCATCTGTTTTAAGTTTTTTTTCACCAAGTTCAATAATCATATTGTTCTCTAATAATAACTAAATCCTCCTCTATACCTGCGTCAAAGCATGTATTGACGAAATCTGCAGTAATCATTGCAGTTAAGCCCCAAATTATTTGGTCATTATAAACCCAACTTGGAACTATTACATTTCTATTCTTTCTTTCTATCTTGTGAAGCTTGGCATTTTTTTTATCAGTAAGGAATTCTAGCGGCACCGTAAAAATTTTTTCTATTTCATCGTTATCTACTAAGTTCTGTTTTTTTGTTATCAGACCTACATAAGGATTTACTTCAATTTTATGTTTTGAAACTAAATAGTTTAATGAGCCAGCTAAAACTACATCCTCTGTATTTAAATTTATTTCTTCATTTGATTCTCTTAATGCTGTTTCATACAAATTTTTGTCTTGCTCATCCCATTTACCTCCTGGAAAACTGACCTCTCCTGAGTGAGTAGAAAGTTTTGTAGATCTTTGGGTAAAGATTATTTCTGGGTTATTTATGTACTCATCGTGATACAAAATACCTATAAAGACTCCAGCCTTTTTAAGAGAAGTTGATTCAATAGGATTTAGTTTTTCAAGCTTTTGCTTTATGCTGTCTAACATCAGGTACAGTTTAACTTCTTAAACGACCTTATACTATTTAGGAATATAAAAATTGAAATATTGTTCTAATTGCGGAAGTTCAAACCTAGAATTTAAAATTCCAGAAGGTGATCACTACAAAAGATATTGCTGCAAAGACTGTGAAACAATTTTTTATACCAACCCTAATATGGTTGTTGGAGCTTTGTGTATTAGAGATGAAAAAATCTTAATGGCTAAAAGAAATATTCATCCAAGAAAAGGATTATGGACATTGCCTGCGGGGTTCATGGAAAATGCTGAGACACTGCAAGCTGGTGCCTTAAGAGAAACAATGGAAGAAACAGGCTCTGAGGCAAAAGTAATAATGCCATACACTATGTTTAGCTTGCCACATATAAACCAAGTACACCTTTTTTATCTTGCAGATTTACTTGATGAAAACTTCGGCCCAACTTCTGAAAGCATGGAAGTGAGACTTTTTTCAAAAGACGAAATTCTTTGGAATGAATTGGCATTTCCAACAGTTGAGAGAACTCTAAAATACTATATTGAAGATAGTGAAAATAATGATTTTATTTTTAGAGAAGAAGATATAACTCTTTGGAAATAGAATTACTCTACAAATTTTTTAGCATTAATGAAGATTTGCATCCATGGAGAGAACTCTTTCCAATGATTTGGTCTCCAGCTCATCTGTAATTTTCTGAACACTCTTTCCGGATGAGGCATCATTATTGTCACCCTTCCATTTGCAGCGGTGATACCTGTAATACCATCTATAGAACCGTTTGGATTAAGCGGATAAGTCTCAGTATTAGATCCATTTGAATCAACAAAATTCATTGCAATTTGATTTGAATTCAAAAAGCTCTTGTAACTCTCTTCATCAAATTTTGCGTGCCCTTCTCCATGAGCAGAGGCAATTGGCATACTCCAATCTTCCATGCCAGATAGAAGAATTGAATCAGACTTTTTAATTTTTACCTGAGCAAGCCTGGCTTCAAACTGATCTGATAAGTTTTTTTCAAATGTTGGCCAATACTCAGCTCCAGGAATTATCTCTTTTAAATTAGAGACCATTTGGCAACCATTGCAAACTCCAAGTGTAAAAGTTGAGGAATTATTAAAAAATGTTTCAAACTGATCTTTTACTTCATTGTTATAAAGTATTGTTTTTGACCAACCGCCGCCAGCACCCAAAACATCACCGTATGAAAAACCGCCACATGCTGCCAAACCATTAAAATCTTTTAAATTGACTCGATTATCAAGCAAGTCTTGCATATGAACATCAACTGCATCAAATCCAGCTAAAGTGAAAGCAGCTGCCATTTCCATCTGACCGTTTACCCCTTGCTCTCTAAGAATGGCAACCTTTGGTTTGGTAGAGGAAATATTAAGGCTATCTAATGCTTTTTCATCAAAAGATTCGTTAGCAAATAATCCCTTATGATTTGTATCACTTAAAACAGCTAATTCTGAATCTGCAATTGATTGATTATCTCTTAGTGCTTGAATTGCATGACTTGTTTCTCTCCAATGCTTTTCAAGTGAAATAACAGACTCATCATAGAAAGTTTCAGATTCATTACTTATAGTAATTCTTGCAGCATCATTAATTGAAGCAACTATGTTTACTGATAATCCTTGAGAATGAAGCTCTGCAACAACTGAACTAAGATTAGAATCATCTACTTGTATAACCAAACCTATTTCTTCTGCAAAGAAAAAATCATTCAAATCTTCTTGATTTAGATTTTCAATTTGAATATTTAAACCGATCTTTTTAGTGAATGCCATTTCTAAAAGAGATACTATGAGACCTCCATCAGATACATCATGAAGTGCTAGTATTCTTTTATTTAAAATCATCTCTTGAATGGATGAAAACATTGATTTGAATAAAATAACGTCATCTAAATCAGGCGTCATATTAAAATTAGATTGGGTAACTTCTGAGAAAACGGATTGGGCTAATCGCTTTTTATCATTTAATGTCACATGCACCAATTTTGATGATGCGCTAGTATCCAATTCAGGTGTTATAGAGTTTCTTACATCAGCTACAGGAGCCATAGCTGTTATAACTCCTGATAGAGGGCTCTTTACTACCCTTTCATCAGAACCATCGTCCCATTTAGTTCTCATAGATAATGAATCTTTTCCAACTGGAACTGAAATATTTAAATCAACGCAGCACTTTGAAAGTGATTCAACACCTCTTCTTAGTGCTAAGTCTTCAACTTCTTCTCCGGAAGCTGCCATCCAGTTAGCAGAGACTTGAACTTGATCAAGACCTTTAATGTTTACTCCAACCATATTGGTTAAGGCCTCTGCAACAGCCATCCGCATCGATGCACCAGGGTTTTTAACAGCAAGGGTTGGTTTTTCGCCAACGGTTAGAACTTCACCACTATTTGATGTAAAGGATCGTAAACTCATTGAATAATCTGAAACCGGAACCTGATAAGGGCCGACAAATTGGTCTCTTGCTACCATTCCTCCAACAGTTCTATCTCCAATAGTTATTAGGAATGATTTTGATGCAACAGTTGGATGCTGAAGAGTTTTGACAAGAGCATCAGCAAATTCATAACTTGATGAAGCATCCTCTTTTGTCTCAACTGTCTCATTGGTAGTTACTGACATGTCCGTAATCGGTAAATCACCAAATAACATAGATAAAGGTACATTTACTGGATAAGATTCAGTTTTTGAATCATATAGTTTTACAGACTTTTCTTCGGTTGTAACACCAACAAAAGCATAAACACATCTCTCTCTTTGACAGATTGCTTCAAAGTCATCTTTGTTATCTGGATGAACGGCCAAGACATATCGCTCTTGAGATTCATTCGACCAAATTTCCATTGGTGACATAGACTTATCTGAATTTGGGATTTTATCTAGCTCAATGTAAACGCCTAAATTTGAATCCTTAGCCAATTCTGGAATAGCATTAGAAAGCCCTCCAGCCCCAACATCATGAATAAATTCTATATAACTATTATCTTGAGATGAGCATACATTTATTACTTCTTGGCACCTTCTTTCCATCTCGGCGTTATCTCTTTGAACTGATGCAAAATCTAAATCCTCATCACTGTCTCCAGAGGAAACAGATGATGCTGCACCACCACCAAGACCAATCAGCATTGCTGGACCACCTAAAACTACAACATGATAGTCCTCAGTTATTTGTAATTTAAAATTATTTTTATCTCTTATTTCACCAATTCCACCTGCTAGCATTATTGGCTTGTGATATCCATAAGCTTTATTGCTTTGATCAAAATGAGTTTCATAAGATCTAAAGTAACCAAGGGTTGAAGGCCTTCCAAATTCATTATTGAAGGCAGCCGCTCCTATGGGTGCCTCAATCATAATATCCAAAGGAGAAGCAATTCTTTCTGGCTTGTGCTCATCACCTTCCCAGCTTCTTTTAAGATTTGGGATTCTTAAGTTAGATACATTAAACCCAACTAACCCTATTTTAGGTTTTGCTCCTCTACCAGTCGCACCCTCGTCTCTTATCTCACCACCTGAACCAGTCGCTGCTCCAGGATACGGCGAAATAGCAGTTGGGTGATTGTGTGTTTCTACCTTAATTGTTGAATTAAGCTTATCTTCAACAAAAGCATAATTATTTTTAGCATCTAAATTTAGTCTTTGAACGCTTTCGCCCTCTGTAATAGCTGCATTATCTTTGTATGCTGAAATAATCCCATTTGGAGACTGCTTACTTGTCTCCTTTATTAAATCAAACAGGCTGTTATTCTTTGCAGCGCCGTTAACAGTCCATTTAGCATTAAAAATCTTATGTCTACAGTGTTCTGAATTAGCTTGGGCAAACATCATTAACTCTGCATCTGTTGGATTTCGAGCTGCTTTTGAATAAAAATCATATAAATATTCAATTTCTTCGCCACTCATAGCAAAACCAAAGGTTTTATTGGCATCTTCTAGAGTTTTTATGCCGCCTTTTAGAATATCAATAACACTTACCGATCTTTGAGGGTCAACATTTAGAAAATTTATACATTCATTAGAATTAAGATATATCGATTGAGTCATTCGATCAAAAAACATTGATAAATCTGTTTCATCAATATTTATTTCATCTGAAATATTGAATCCGTTAAATCTTTCAACTCTATCGACATCCTTGATACCAACATTTCGAATAATGTCTTCGGTCTTGGATGACCATGGAGAAATAGTTCCTGATCTTGGACCAACTAAAAAAGAAAATGAATCCAAATTATCACCAGCATTTAAAATATTTTTTAAACTATCTAAATCTAAATTTTTATTTTGGGAAGCAACAATATAAATTTCATTTGAACTAATATTAGATTTTCTATTATTTGAATTATTAAATTCGAAGTTCAATTGCTCTAGTTTAGAGTCTGAAAAACTTTTCTTGCCTTGCAATATAAAAGTATTAGTCTTTGACACTTCTCTCAGTCTGAAATATTGTATGTAACAATTATAAAGTCTTTTATAAAAAATAATTGAAAATGGGGAATATCTTTAAAGTTTTTTTTAGCATTTCAAGTTTGTTAATCCTAAGCTCGTGTGACGTTTTTCTGGCTCAAGAAAAAGATGCTTTCGAATGTGAATCTCACCTTGAAGAAGTCTATGCGAAAACACCTCTAAATAATTTTGAACAAACAAAATTTAAAGATCTTTTAGAAAATAGATTTCCAAAGTTTAAAGAAATGTTTGAAAAAGCATCTGAAGAAACTTTGATCGATACTGATCTTTTAGCAGCCATTTCTTTTCAAGAATCTCAGTGGGATCCCAAAGCAAAATCTAACATGGGCGTAAGAGGAATGATGATGGTAACTCTAGAAACTGCTGCAATAGTTGGAGTAGAAAAACGCCTCAATCCTGAACAAAATATTATGGGCGGAGCTAAATATTTGGCGATGCTTCAAGAAAGAAATATCTATGGAAAAACTACCGCAGATCAATTGTCTATATCTTTAGCAAAATATAATCTAGGTCCTACAAATATCATCAACATTGCTAAAGAAATTGGTAAAGAGCCTGATGAAATTACATGGCCAGATCTTGAAGATAAGCTTAAAAATATTAGTGGCGAAGATGTAAATTTAATTGACGTAAATGGTTATTCAAGAGGCCAACAAGCTATTGATTATGTCTACCGAGTTAAGAGCTACTACAATCTTTTGGCGGCACATTCTTGTACCAAACCTAAAGATCAATTAACTTTCTTTTAAGAGATTTCATCTTATCTCTGCACTGAGCAGCTTTCTCAAATTCCATCTCTTTTGCATAGGCATACATTTGATTTTCAATCTTTTCTATTGATTCACTTAGCCCTTCTACTGAGTCTTCTTTTATCTTAAATGGCAAAGATTTTTCTATGTCTTCTTTCTTAATTTTTGCCTTGCCTTTTACAACCCTTGCACCTTCCATGATGTCTTTAACTTTTGTATTTATAGACTGAGGTGTAATTTTATTTTCGTGATTATATTTTTCTTGAATCGATCTTCTTCTGTTGGTCTCTGCAATTGCTCTTTCCATTGAACCTGTCATTTTGTCAGCATACAAAATTGCTTTACCTCTTAAATTTCTTGCTGCTCTTCCTATGGTTTGAATCATAGTGGTTTCAGATCTTAAAAATCCTTCCTTGTCCGCATCCAAAATTGCAACCAAACTTACCTCTGGAATATCTAATCCTTCTCTTAATAAATTAATACCAACTAAGACATCAAATTTTCCAAGTCTTAAATCACGAATAATTTCTACTCGCTCAACTGTATCGGTGTCCGAATGCATGTATCTTGCTGAAATTCCATTTTCATCTAGGTAATCAGTTAAGTCTTCTGCCATTCTTTTTGTAAGAGTTGTAATTAAGACTCTTTCTTTTAACGCAACTCTTTCATTACATTCACCAATGACATCATCGATTTGAGTGGATGCAGGTCTTACTTCGACATCAGGATCAGTTAAACCGGTCGGTCGAACAAGCAATTCAACAAGATTATCTTGATGCTCTTCTTCGTATCTGCTTGGAGTAGCTGAAACATAGACCCTTTGGGGCGCTAAAAGCTCCCATTCATCAAATTTTAGAGGTCTATTATCCATAGCTGAAGGCAGCCTAAACCCATATTCTACAAGGGTTTCCTTCCTAGAACGGTCACCTTTGTACATAGCACCTATTTGAGGCACAGAAACGTGAGATTCATCGATAAAAACAATTGCATTCTTAGGAATATAATCAAATAAACAAGGCGGCGACTCTCCTGGATTCCTTCCAGATAAGTATCTTGAATAATTCTCTACTCCCTGACAGTAACCTAGCTCACGCATCATCTCAATATCATAGTTTGTTCGCTCCTCTAGTCTTTGAGCTTCAACTAATTTATTTATTGATCGAAGATACTCTAATCGCTCTTTTAATTCCTCTTTAATGCTATCGATGCAATTTAATACTGTTTCTTTTGGAGTTACATAATGTGTTTTTGGAAATATAGTTGCTCTTGGAACTTCGTTAATAATTGCACCTGTAAGAGGATCAAACCAAGATAGCTTTTCAATTTCATCACCAAATAATTCAATTCTTAGTGCTTCATTGTCAGAATCAGCTGGATATACATCAATAGTGTCTCCCCTCACCCTAAAAGTGGCTCTTCTAAAATCTAGATCGTTTCTTGTATATTGCAGCGATGAAAACCTTCTTAATAGATCTCTTTGATTAATAATATCTCCTCGATCCAAATGGACTACCATTTTTAAATAAGATTCAGGAGCGCCCAAACCATAAATCGAAGATACCGTTGCAATTACGATGGTATCTTTTCTTTCTAAAAGAGCTTTTGTTGCAGAAAGTCGCATCTGTTCAATATGCTCATTAATAGATGCATCTTTAGCAATATATGTATCTGAGGTTGGTACATAAGCCTCTGGCTGATAATAGTCGTAGTAAGAAACAAAGTATTCGACAGAGTTATTAGGAAAGAAATCTCTGAACTCGCCATAGAGTTGTGCTGCAAGCGTTTTGTTGTGCGCCATGACAATTGCTGGTCTTTGAGTTTCCTCAATAACCTTTGCCATAGTGTAGGTTTTACCTGAACCAGTAACACCTAAAAGCGTTTGATGAAGCAATCCATCATTAAGCCCGCCAACTAAACTTTTTATAGCATCTGGCTGTGATCCAGCCGGCTCAAAATTAGATACTACCTTTAATGCTTTTGTCATTTACTTCTTTAATAAAAATTACTTATAATGCACATCCGTGTTCCCGAATAGCTCAGCGGTAGAGCAGTTGACTGTTAATCAATTGGTCGTTGGTTCGATCCCAACTTCGGGAGCCATTTAAGCTTCATCCTCTATTGTACATTCATGATCATAAATTTTTTGATCAATTTAAATAGATTATCCCTAGTCATAGAAAATGATGTTTTCAATTGTTTTTCTGAGTAGCTGCTATTTGCAGGGTCTTCATTCATCCAATGTAAGTTTTGAGCTTTGCTAGGTAATACCGGACATACCTCCTCAGCACATAAAGTGATTGCATAATCTAAATTATCAATAAAATCTTTGTCCAAATCATCAGTAGATTTTGAAAATTGATCTCTAATATCTATACCAATTTCATCCATAGCAATGACTGCATTAGGATGTACTTCTCCTGATGGGATTGAGCCAGCACTTTGGATGTTGTGTCCTTGCCCAAGCATGGACTTGGCTAATCCCTCTGCCATCTGACTTCTTGCTGAATTAGCAACACATAAAAATAATATATTCATATATCTAGTTTGAGGAATAATTAAATAAAGAGTATCTTATAGTTAATAGGAGTAATCAATATAGTGGGTCAACAATTTACTGTTAAATCAATGCTCAGAGGCCTTGATGGCAAGCTGGGTGAAGATGATTATATTGAACCATTAGAGATCTTAGTTAACTCTATTAACAAACATAACAAATTTAATATTTTTGGAAAAGTTGCCTTTAATCATCAATTAAAAAATAGATTAAAGATGAGAAAGATGCTCAACGAGCTTCATGAAAACAATAATTTTGATCAACCAGCTGATCCAGTTTTTGTAATTGGTCTCCCTCGCTCCGGTACTTCATTACTTTTCAACCTCTTATCTTTAGATATAGCCCATAGGTCACCAATGTATTGGGAAATTATGCATCTGATGCCGCTTGTAAAAACTCAAACTGCCAGAAAAAGACGAGAACTTAAAACCAATACCGAGCTCAAGCTTGCAAAAACTATTATTCCAAAACTAAGAGCAATCCATACTATAAGAGCAACAACTCCTGAAGAGTGTCAGCAAATAGCAACTATGAACATAAGAAGCTTCGTATATATGTGCATGGCTGATGTACCTGAATATATTGAATATCTAAAAAATACTTCTTTTGATTCGGTTTTTAAATGGCATAAAAAGTTTTATCAAGCACTAGAGCTTAATGGTAAGCCAACACGTTGGTTATTAAAGGATCCAAGTCATATAGGTCACATACCTCAAATTTTAAAAGAATACCCAAATGCAAAATTTATTCATATTCATAGAGACCCTACTGAATCAGTGGCATCTTTTTGCAGTCTAACTAAGAATGTTAGATTGGCTTTTTCAAAAAAAATTGATACAGACGGTATAGGTAAAACTGTTATTGATTTTTGGAATCATAATTTAAGCAAAGGCATGGAAGATAGAAAATCTCTTACTTCTGATCAGATAGTTGATATCCAATATTCTGAATTTGTAAAAAATCCATTAGATCATATTAAGAATACTTATCAGCAATTAAATTTTGATATGAATATTCAAACTGAAAATAAAATTCAAAAATACTTAGAGCAAGATAAAAATATACTTAAACCAGAACATCGATACACTCTTGATGAATTTGGTTTAAATCAAAAAGATATTAAAGGCCAATTTAAGGAGTACATGCTCAACTATGATTTTTAATGATAAAATCAACCTTTTAATTTAAAGCTAAGTCTGTGAAAAATTACAATTTATTAAAAATAACACTATGCACGTTTGCATTGGCATTTGTTCTTAATTCTTGTTCTAAAAAAAATGATGAAGCTGAAATGCCAATTATTGAGGAAACTAAAATGACACAAGTAACTATCAAAACTTCATTAGGAGACATTCAACTTGAATTAGATGCTGAAAAAGCTCCTATTACTGTTGAAAATTTTGTATCTATTGCTAATTCTGGTTATTACACAGACACTATTTTTCATAGAGTAATAAACGGTTTTATGGTTCAAGGCGGTGGATTGACTGCTGATATGGGCAATAAATCTAGTGGCACAGCACCTATTCAAAATGAAGCAAATAATGGTCTTAGCAACGATAGAGGCACTATCGCTATGGCAAGAACTATGGAACCTCATTCTGCAACAAGTCAATTCTTTATTAATCATAAAGATAATGGTTTCTTAAACCATACAGGCGAAAATCCACAAGGCTGGGGATATGCAGTCTTTGGTAAAGTTACCGAAGGCATGGATGTTGTAGATGCAATTGCAGATGTTGCAACCGGTTCATCTGGAGGCCATCAAGACGTGCCGCTTGAAGTTATAAATATTGAATCTGTAACTGTTTCTGAATGAAGCCACGCTTTATTTCAGATTTACATTTAAGCGACAAGCATCCCGAACTTACTCAAGCCTTTTTAAAATTCTTAGAAGAATCAAAAGAGGCTTGTACTCATCTTTTCATCTTAGGAGATCTCTTTGAGACTTGGATAGGAGATGATGATGATTTACCCATCCATATTGAAATCAAACAAGCTTTAAAAGCTTTTACCACCAATGGTCCTGGAACTTTTTTTATCCATGGCAACAGAGATTTTTTAGTTGGTGAAGCCTTTGCAAAAGAAACTGGCATCACATTATTGCCAGATCCCTACACTGTTGAAATTAATAATCAAAAGGTTGTTCTTAGTCATGGCGACTTCTTGTGTACAGATGATAAAGATTATATTGATTTTAGAAATCAAGTCAGAAATCAAGACTGGCAAAATAATTTTTTAAAGAAAACTTTAGACGAACGTAAACAAATTGCTGCAACTCTGAGAGCAGATAGTAAAGAAGCTACCTCAAAAAAATCTAACGAAATAACCGATGTTAACAATCAATCGGTTGAGGATTTTATCAACGAATATCAGCCTGATCTTTTTATTCACGGTCACACCCATAGACCAAATATTCATGATGTTGGATCTTCTAAAAGAATTGTTCTTGGAGACTGGGGAGAATATGGATGGCTTCTTACCATCGATGGCCAAGAGTTTAATTTAGAAAAATTTTCTATTGCCTAGTTGCTGGCCTTAATAACAAACCAATTATTAACAGAATAAAACCAAGCAATAATCTTGGATCTCCTAAGTAAAACTGGTTCTCTACAGGAAATGCTATTGTTTTTTCTAATGCTGCAATCTTGTATTTATGTTTACTGTACATATCTGGATGGGTCACTATCTCTAAGAAAGATCGTCTACTTTTATACCTAAATAACGCAGCTGTCTCCCAAACCTCTGCATTTTCTATACCTACTAAATCCATAGAGCCATTGATGGCACCACCGAAATATGCTGGATGAGATGCTCTTTTGAAAAGCTCACCATACATGTGTTCCATATACTCATTCATAAGCACATCTGATGATTCTTCAGCCACAGTTCCGTCTGGAAAAATAGGATTTTCAGACATATCAATTACATTAACCATCATGAATTGCTTGCCTGAATCTTCTTTCATAAACTTTTGAAGTAGCTCTTTTGTTCGAGGCTCTATAACACGACCGTCTTTTAGTGCATTACTTTCAAATTTATCTGAAAAATATTGAATTTCTTTATCACTTAACTTGCCACCAAAATCCGTATACCAAGCAAAAAATAAGCCATAAATAATTATTAAAGAAACCCAGATTTTCATCGTTAACTCGCTCTCTTGTTAGCTACTGAAATTAAAAATATAACTACTGTTATTACAAACGGAAGCAGAGCTAAATCAACTCCTGGAGTAATATCTTTCGTATACTGGCCGATAGAGGTTATATCTTCTCTGATAAGAGGATAAATAAATAATCTTTGACCCCAGTCTAAAACCCAAAATAAGCTCATAAGAGGTATTAAAGATTTATATCTAAAAATTACTACCCAACAAACAAGACAAAACATAAGTTGAGCGTTACCCCATAATGAAAAAAATCTATAAATAATTGGCATGGGATCTGGATCACCAGTTAAAACAACAAAGTTTGCAATTTCATGAAATCCATAAGACTCAAACAACATGTGTATTATCGAGCGCCAGGTCATTAAGACAGTAAATAAAACAAAGCCCCATACAGCAATCTTTGGGCTATCAAGCTCATTGGTAACCGTCTTAGGCAGGATCTTAGAAAAATTAAACATAGCTTTATTCTACATAAATCATGGATATAGAGTGTAGATAATTTTGCACACTAACTGATAAAGAAGATATTGTCCTCTTTCAATTTATACTGTATATTTATACAGTATTTAAAAATCCTTATGAAAGTTAACTATATCGGAAAAATTTCTGAAGAAAATCTGCCGGCAATATTTGTGCCCTATTTTCTTGAGTCGGTGCATGCAGGGTTCCCCAGCCCTGCAAGCGACTATATTGAAAGTCCGATAGACCTTAATAA
>CACJBO010000008.1 GCA_902591665.1 uncultured SAR86 cluster bacterium | reverse complement strand
GAAGAATATGAAAAGAAAGCTCAGGCTGGAGAAATGGATCAATTTAAGTCCGTACCTGCAAAAGAGCTATGGAGAAAAATGCTAACAATGCTTTTCGAAACAGGTCACCCTTGGATTACTTTTAAAGATTCATGTAATTTAAGATCACCACAACAACATGCAGGTGTTGTTCATTCTTCAAACCTTTGTACTGAAATTACTCTTAATACGAGCGCAGACGAAATAGCCGTATGTAATCTTGGTTCTGTTAATTTAGCGCAACATATGAAAGATGGAAAGTTGGATGAAGAAAAAGTAAAGCAAACTGTCTCAACAGCTATAAGAATGTTAGATAACGTAATCAATATAAATTATTACTCTGTAGACACAGCAAAAAATTCTAATTTAAAACATAGACCAATTGGTCTTGGAATGATGGGTTTTCAAGATACTTTATACATGCAAGATATTGCATATTGCAGTGATGAAGCTGTTGAATTTGCAGACAGAAGTATGGAATTAATTAGTTATTATGCTATTCATGCTTCAACAGAACTAGCAAAAGAAAGAGGAAGTTATGAGTCCTATGAAGGTTCGCTATGGAGTCAAGGCATATTGCCAAAAGACTCGCTTGAGATACTAGAAAAAAATAGAGGATCAGAGTATTTAAATGTTGATAAGTCTGAAACTCTTGATTGGGAATCCTTAAGAAAAAAAGTTATGACCGATGGAATGAGAAATTCAAATGTTATGGCTATAGCTCCTACTGCTACGATATCAAATATTACTGGTGTTACGCAGTCGGTTGAACCAACTTATCAAAACTTATATGTAAAATCTAACCTTTCAGGAGAGTTTACTATTGTAAATCCGCATTTAGTTAATAAGTTGAAAGAGCTCAATCTTTGGGATGACGTCATGATTAATGACCTCAAATATTTTGAGGGTAGTCTTTCACAAATATCAAGAATACCTGATGAAATTAAAACAATATATTCAACAGCATTTGAGGTTGAGCCTAGATACATAGTTGAATCAGCTAGCAGAAGACAAAAATGGATAGATCAAGCTCAATCATTAAATTTATATATAGGAAATGCTGATGGTAAAAAGCTTGATATTACATACAGAATGGCATGGTATTCAGGTCTTAAAACTACCTATTACCTAAGATCAATAGCTGCAACATCAACTGAAAAATCAACAGTTGCACAAGGAAAATTAAACGCGGTTAGTGCGCAAGCAACACAAGCCGCACCGCAGGAACTAGGAGCACCGGCCCCTGTTCCTACAGCATGCTCTCTGGATGACCCAGATTGTGAAGCATGTCAATAATATAGGAGAACGAAATGTTAAATTGGGATGATTATGGAAAAGAGGAAACAAACACAAGCGCAGCAGTTACTGCTACTGCTCCTGTAGTAGAAACACCTCAGGTTGCAAAAGAACAACCTGCTCCAGTAGCAGATACAGCAGCTCCAATAAAAGAAAATACAACCAAGATTGAAGAAGGGTCTCGTGCACAACAGGCAAGAGAGGCTATAAAAAATCTAGATGATGCCGCAGGCGTTGAAGAACTAGATGAAATGGCAGGCTCAAGAGTTCAGGTTGATGACAAAATGATGATTAACTGTAAAGCAGATCTTAATCAACTAGTACCATTTAAATATGATTGGGCATGGCAAAAATATTTAGACGGAAGTGCCAACCATTGGATGCCGCAAGAAATAAATATGACAAACGATATTGTATTATGGAAATCTGAAGATGGCCTTACAGAAGATGAAAGAACAATCGTAAAAAGAAACTTAGGGTTCTTCTCAACAGCTGACTCTCTTGTTGCAAATAACTTAGTATTAGCACTATACAGATTAATAACAAATCCTGAATGTAGACAATATATTTTAAGACAAAGCTTAGAAGAGGCTATTCATACACATGCTTATCAATACTGTATTGAATCACTTGGTATGGATGAAGGCGAAATATTCAATATGTACCGTGAAATACCGTGCGTTTCAAGAAAAGCAGCCTGGGGTCTCAAATATACACAAGAAATATCAGATCCTGAATTTAAAACAGGTACTGTGGAAACTGATAAACAGCTTCTTAAGAACTTGATTGCCTTCTATTGCGTCCTAGAAGGAATCTTCTTCTATTGTGGCTTTACTCAAATATTATCAATGGGTCGAAGAAATAAAATGACTGGAACGTCTGAACAGTTCCAATATATTTTAAGAGATGAATCTATGCATGTTAACTTTGGTATAGATGTAATCAATCAAATTAAGATTGAAAATCCTCATTTGTGGGATGAAGAGATGAAGGCTGAAGCTGCTCAAATGATCCTTGAAGGAACAGAACTAGAGATTATGTATGCAAGAGATACTATGCCTAGAGGAGTTCTTGGAATGAATGCCGCAATGATGGAAGAGTATCTAAAATTCATTGCGAATAGAAGACTGACACAAATTGGCTTAGAAGAAGAATTTAAAGGTGTTGGTAATCCATTCCCATGGATGTCAGAAATAATAGACTTAAGAAAAGAAAAGAACTTCTTTGAAACTAGAGTTACTGAGTACCAAGTTGGTGGTGCTCTAAACTGGGAATAGTCTAAAAAGAAAAGCTAGATCTACTGGAAACCTGATTGATGTAATCATTCAGGTTTTCGTAATCGTTTATATCAAGCCTATTTAACCTCACCAAGAATTGTAATGAAGTTACCATTTGAATATCTGCATAAGTAAACCTTTCTCCTGCTATATATTCTCTACTCGCAACAATTTTGTCATAAACATCTAAAGATTTAACTGCTAATTCTCTTTGTGCCAATCCATATTCTTGATTTTGATTTTCCATTTGACTCATATGGGGGTGAGTATGCCGAAAACCATGCATTAAAGGCACTGCTAACTCATAAGTCACCCTCGAGTACCACATCTCTATAGAGGCGATCTCGATAGGGTTTTCTCCAAATAAATTGGGCTCAGGATACAGAGATTCTAAATATCTGCATATAGCAGTTGTTTCTAAAATAATTGTGCCATCATCTAACTTTAGAGCAGGTACTCTAGAATTAGGGGCTATGGCTTTATACTCTGGAGTTTTATGTTCAAGTTTTCCTAGATCAAGATTAATGACCTCCACTTGATCTAATATACCCTTTTCTTTTAAAAAAATTAAAACCTTGAGCGGACTGGGAGCAAGCTTGCTTGAATACAGCTTCAATGCTAGCCCTTATTAATTAATTCAAATATTTTTAGAGTCTGTTCACCGCCGTTTTGTAGCGGCCTCGCATCGTCCATGTCTGAAACCTTGTCCCAGTTTGCAGCTATATTCTCTGGGGTCATATCCTCCCCAGTACCAAGATTAATACCCATAGTTTCATGTATAAATATTCGAGCAAAAACCCCAGCACCAGCAGCCATAACAACTCCATTAGGAGCATCTTTACTAGCAAGATATAGCACAGCAGGTGTTACATGCTCTGGCTGCATATTTTTACCAAAATCTTCAGGTATCAAGCCCTCCGTCATTCTTGTATAAGCTACAGGAGTAATAGAGTTAGTGAACACATTATATTTTTGTCCCTCTAATTTCAGTGTGTTCATTAATCCAATCATTGCCATTTTTGCAGATCCATAATTTGCTTGACCAAAATTACCAAAAACTCCGCTAGATGAACTAGTAAAAATAATTCTTCCAAATTCTTGTTCCCGCATTATTGGGTAAACAGTATGAGTACAATTCAAAGTTCCTTGAAAATGAACATCCATAACTGTGTTAAAGCTTTCTATAGTGTCTTTATGAAAGCTTTTATCTCTCAAGATACCGGCATTATTAACAAGAATATCTATTCTTCCCCATTTTTCTTTAGCTTCTTGAACCATAGCTTGAACTGCTTCTAAATCAGTGACACTGGCTCCATTAGCAATTGCTTCACCACCCTCAGAGATAATTTGGTCAACAACGGCCTTTGCGGCATCGCTAGCACCACTTCCATCAACACCTCCACCAAGATCATTAACAACCACCTTTGCTCCTCTTCTTGCAAGCCCTAAAGCATGTTCTTTACCTAATCCTCCACCTGCACCAGTAACGATTGCAACCTGATCATCAAATCTAATACTCATTTATTTCACCCCTTTTTTGGAAGTCGTTATACGTTTAAGATAAAGTTATTCTAATAAAAATTAGTCTTATTTACTATTACTGAAAAAGGAGCATCCTTGATTAAAAAAGAGGCAATAACTGGATATGAAGATTTAGAAATTGACTTATATCAAGATAAAGGATTAGAAGAAAAAAAAGATTTATGGTTTGAGTCATGCCTGCATGATTTAGATTGGGAAACAGGTTTTATAACAATCTTTGGTAAAACTCATCAAATTCCAAGACTTCAAGCCTGGTATGCGGACAACGAAGTTGAATACACATATTCCGGAAAAAAACTTCAAAGACATAACTGGAATAACTTGCTACTAGAAATTAAAGAAAAAATTGAGAATATTACATCTTTTAAATTTAATTCTGTTCTAGCTAATTTGTATAGAGATGGAAATGATTCAATGGGGCTTCATTCTGATGACGAAAAGGAGCTTGGAAAAAATCCTGTGATAGCATCTTTATCACTTGGAGAAACAAGAGAAATATATTTTAAGCATAAAAATAAAAAATTAAACTTAGTTATTCCTCAAGCAAGCGGTCAACTATTGCTAATGTATGGTAAGACACAAGAATATTGGAAGCATGAAATAAAAAAAACAAAAAAAATTAAAAAGCCAAGAATAAATCTAACTTTTAGGAATATAATTACGAATTAAATTCCATATTAAAGGGTAAAAAAATGAGTTCAAGAGTTAAAGTTGTGGTAACCGGAGCAGCAGGACAAATAGCCTACTCTCTTATTCCAAGATTAGTTGATGGAAGAACATTTGGTGACAGGATAGTTGATTTATACCTTGTTGAAATTCCTCAAGTTGTTAATAAGCTTGAAGGTTTAATTATGGAGCTTGAAGATTCATATTTTCCAAATATGGGTCAGGTCAAATATACAGATAATTTTGAAGAAGCATCTCATGATGCAGATTGGTTCCTTCTTGTTGGCAGCATTCCAAGAGGAATTATATATGAAGGAAAAAAAATTGAAGAAAGATCAGATTTATTAAAAATTAACGGTGGAATCTTTGTTAATCAAGGAGAGGCCATTGGTAAATACGGTAAAGACAATGCGAAAATTCTTGTTGTAGGAAACCCTGCTAATACAAATGCACTTATAGGTAAAAATGCAGCTAATAAGGATTCTCAACTATGGATGGCTATGACAATGCTTGATTCAAGCAGGGCCAAGTCTGTGGTCAGCAAAAAAACTGGAACAAATATTGATAACGTTAAAAATATGATTATCTGGGGTAATCATAGTCCTACGATGTATCCAGATGTTGAAAATGTTCTTATTGATGGAAGACCTGGTAGTGAAGTTATAAGTGATATGGAGTGGGTTGAAAATTCTTTTCTTCCAACTGTTCAACAAAGAGGCAAGGCTGTAATTGACTCTAGAGGGGCTTCATCAGCAACATCTGCTGCAAAAGCGGCTCTAGATACAATTGTTGCATGTGAAAATCCAACTGATGAAAACGATTCATTTAGTGCTGCTGTAGCAAGCGATGGAGCTTACGGTGTTCCTGAGGGTTTGATGTGTGGATACCCTCTCTTTACCCTACCTGACGGCACAATAGAGATTAAAAGAGATCTAGTGATGTCAGAATTTGCAAAGCAAAAGTTTCAAATATCAATAGATGAGTTAGAATCTGAAAGAGAGGCAGTAAAACATTTACTTAAATGAAACAAAGGGAAAAAATATTAAATCAATTTATATTAGACACCCTTAATAATGAAGAATGTAAAAACCTTCAAATTGTAACAAAGCAGGACATCTCAAAGCTTGTAAAAAAATTTGAAGATTCTGGCATAGCTCATCTAAGCATTGATCCAGATTTTGAGTATATAAAAGATCCAGTTGATTTATTCATTGTTTTGGATGATATAGATTTATCTCAAAGTCAGATAGGAACAATTAAGAATCTTTTAAGTCAAAAAATTATAATTTTTTCTCGTCCTAAAGATGGCATCAAAGAATCCAATATGATTAAACTTGGGTTTCAAGTTGAACTTGAGGATAGCTCCAATAAGTTGCTATGTTTTTCATATAACCTTAAGACCTATAACAATAAAAGATCTTGGAACAATTCAGAAGGATGGGCAAACCCTGAAAACTTTGATAAATTCAGATGGTAAATCTTAAACTTCTAACTCTATTAAGTCGTTGTAAAATATAACAGCCCTATACTGATTTTGACTCTTCCTCAAAATCTTTAGCTTTTTGCATTAAAAGATGTTCTTTATGAAGGGTTAGTCCATAACGAATAATAATTACTAAAAAAATAAACATTAGAATTAAAGATAGTCCTGCCAAAAAGTTATAAAAAGCATGAAAAGTCATAGGCACCAATAATGCCTTTAACAAATCTTTTCTTTTTGCTAAAAAAACATATGAAGCAAAATAATATCCCATAATGACACCAGCCATAGCATGCATAGGAATTGCAGTAAATGCCCTTAAGATTCCAATAATATAAGACTCTTCAATAGACTCACCAGATAAAATATATTCAATATTTTCAAGTGAGGCAAAGCCTAATGATATTAATGTTCCATAGACAATGGCATCCATTGGCTCATTAAAATCAGTTTTCTTTCTAATATAAAAATATAGAGCTAAAAATTTTAAAGTCTCCTCAGTTACTCCTGCTAAAAAAGATAAATCAATACCTGTATTTGCTTCAGGCAACCATATTAAATAATAATTTAATTCTCCCGCTGGAATACAAATTAAAAGACCTAGTAAAAATGTCTTGATGATTAATGAACTTGGTTCTGTAAATTTATCCGATTTAATAAAATAATATAAGATAAGAAAAGGAGGAGCTAAAGCTAAAATCCAAAGATACAACATAATTAAAGTATTATAAAGATGAGGCTAATATAGAACTTTTTTAAGCGTATTGATACATAGATTATCTAAAATAAGATAGAAACTTTAAAAAATTTGTATTACCACCATCAACGATGATATCTCCTGAAGCTATAGCCATGACAGGATTTAATAAACCTGATAATGCCATTTTAAAATTAAGTTCAGAAGTTTTAACTGTAATGTCACAAGGTAAATCAACATTGGCTGAAACTGAGGCAACTTGATTTCTTATTGTAATGGCTCTTGTTAAGCCAGATGAGAATAAGAAACATGCTTTAATATTTTGATTAATGACTCTCTCAGGATTTAACCTAACAGATAAAATGCTAAAAATAGTATCAATTGAAATTTCTCTTACGCCCTCTTCTGTTCTTTCTGCAATTGGATAACCATCAAAATCATCGTTTAATTCCATAGCCGATGAAAGAAGGTAGTTTCTTTTATTTGGATTGGATGCACGAAGGCCAATATAAAGTAGAGCTTTTTGTCTAAGATTGTTTACCTTGTCTACCTCAAAATCTAAGGCTATGAGCTTATCACTTAATTCAAGTGCCCATTGCATATCTTCATCAAGAACAGATTCTTCCAATGCATTCAGTAAAAATGCTTCACCACCGACTAATTTAGCAAACTTTTGAGCCTCTTCTTTTCGTGATAGAGGATCAAGGTCAGCAGGATTTCCATTAAACCAACCTAAGTATCCGTTAAAAATGCTTTTAACTGACCACCTAACAGTACCATAAAATTCTGATAAATAAGGTGAGCTTTTTATAGAGTCTGGTAATTCTACCATTTCAACAATCTGATCAGGATAGTAACCTTCATTCATTAGTCGAATTGTTTGGTCGTGAACATATTGAATTGCATCTCTATAAATAGTTAATGCTTCCATAGCCTCTTCAGAGCCTATGATTGGCTTTGTATGACTTGGGAATATATATTCTGGTTCGTGAGATCGCATCTTGTCTAGGCTGGAAACCCAGCCTATAACGTCTCTGTGAGTTGTTCCTCTAATTGTATAAAGGTTTGGAAATGTTTTATAAATATTATCTCCTGGCATCAAAGATCTATGCTCTGGCAGCCAAACATATAATTGATCGTTTGTTTCACCAGGAGCATGATAAAGCTCAATATTAATACCAGAAATTTTTATATTTAATTCTTCTTTGAAGGTTGTATCTGGTTTGATGTATCCAAATGGAGATTTAGAAACATTTAAACTCTTGCCAATACCAACATTTATAACTTCATCTTCTGGCAATGCTGTGCCAAACATTCTTGTGCTCCTAACACTAATAATTGGATTTATTATCCCCAAAATCCTTTGCATGTAATAGTCAGTTGATTCATGAGCTATAACCAAAGGTCTGTCTTTTTGTGTTGTTAAATAATGAGCGGCTCCAAAAGTATGATCGCCATGATTATGGGTATAAATTATTGCAGTAATTGGATTATCATTAAGCCTCTTGAATCTCTTATAAATTTCTGATGCTTCATAAGTGCTATCTGAGGCATCAATGATAATATTTCCTTCGTCTCCCTCAACCATTATTGAATTAGCAATACCAAAACCTATTGCAAAATGAACTTTTCCACCAGGCGTTTCATATGTCAAAATATCTTGCTCAAACTCTTTAGAGTGTTCTATCAGTTTTTCGACTGAGGAAGTTTTTGGAATATCAAGATTATCTTCTTCGGGCTTACATGAAAAAAATATAACTAAAACAAAAAGGCTTAAAAGATAATTTTTATTAAGATTCGATTTCAATTATATTTGCTCTTTAATACTATAAAAAACTAATCATAATTTCATCAACAATTATATTTGATCCATCTTCAGAAGTTGGTGCTTTTGATGATCCATTTCTCCAAACGGTTACTACTGTCCATAAGGTTTTATCTTCAGTATTGTCTTTTAAATTAACTCTTAAGATATTTTCAGTTATTGTTCTAATATCATCACGGAAGTAGTAATTATCCCAGTAATATCTAGTGTAATAATGATTCATTCTATCTGTCTGAACTTTATCTTTTGTAGTAATAATAATCTCAAAAGTTAGGTCTGAACTTTCAGAATAAGATAATCCAGTTTCTATTAAAGAAGTTTTCAAATTATCTTTAAATCTTTCAAGATCAATTGGATTTATTTCTGCACTAATGCTTGATTCATTTATCTTTATAGAAAAATCGCTATAATTGTCTAAGTTGAAAGTATCGACTGAGTCAACTTCAATGTTAGTTTGCATACTGTTACAACCTACCAGTATCAGTAGAGTGATTAATGTAGTTATTTTTTTCATAAATTTATTATAGATTTTATTATGTTTAACCTTCAAGAACAAAAAAATATTCCTTTGCTGGATGTCAATGCTCAAATATATAACGAATCAGAATTTAATTGCAAGCACATACACTTAGAGAGCGATAGCAATGAAAAAGTATTCATGGTTGCTTTTAGAACTATTCCTGAAGATTCTACTGGCGTGGCCCATATTTTAGAACATACAGCATTATGTGGTTCCAAAAAATATCCAGTAAGAGATCCATTCTTTATGATGATTAGAAGATCTCTTAACACATTTATGAATGCTTTCACCTCTAGTGATTGGACTGCTTATCCATTTGCGACCCTGAATAAAAAAGATTTTAACAATCTTTTAGGTGTATATCTTGACTCAGCTTTTTTTCCAAATTTAGACAGTCTTGATTTTGCTCAAGAAGGTCACAGGTTAGAGTTTCAGGAAAAAAATAATCCAGAAAGTGAAATTGAAATTAAAGGTGTTGTTTATAATGAAATGAAAGGAGCTATGAGCTCAATTACAAGCCAGTTATGGCATGGAATGTCTAAACACTTATACTCTTCTTCGACTTATAAGCATAATAGTGGTGGTGATCCAGAAAACATAATAGATCTCTCGCATGAAGATTTAGTGAATTTTCATCAAAAACATTATCATCCATCAAATGCTACCTTCTTTACATTTGGCAATATAGATCCGCTAGAAATACAGTCATTCATTAAAGAAAATGTTTTAGATAATTTTTCACCCTCAGATGAAGTTGTAGCTGTTAAAAATGAAGTTAAATTAGAATCACCAAAAGTTGTTTCAGATTTTTATAATCCTCAACCAGGAGATGAAAATAATCATCATATTGTTTTAAGTTGGCTTTTAAATGAAAGCCATAACCCCGTTCAGTTACTTGAAACATATTTAATGTCTAATATCCTTTTAGATAACTCTGCCTCTCCTCTTAGAAAGGTTTTAGAAAGTACAAAGTTGGGTAAATCCCCTTCGCCTTTAACAGGCCTTGAAGCTGATCAAAAGGAGCTTGTATTTGCTGCCGGGTTAGAAGGTGTTGATTCTAATAAATCCAAAGAAGTTGAGAAGCTCATAATGGATTGTCTCACTAAACTTGTAGAAGATGGGGTACCCAAAGATCTAATAGATTCCTCTCTTCATCAACTAGAAATTAGACAAAGAGAAATTACTGGCTCTGGTATGCCATTCGGTTTACAAATTATGTTAACTTGCTTGCCAGCCTGTATTCATAATGATAATCCATTAAATGTATTAGATTTAGACAGCGCTTTTAATACGATAAAAAATAACCTTAAAACAGAGAATTATATCGAGAATCTTATTGATAGAAGTCTAATTAAAAATAATCATAGGTTAACCTATTCACTGATTCCTGATACTGAGTTAAATAAAAAAAATGAAGAAAAAATTCAAAATAAAGTTTTTGAAATTACAAAAAACTTTTCATCAGATGATAAAGAAAAGCTTATAAAGCTAGCTAATGACTTAGAAAAAAGACAAAATTCTATTGATGATCCAGAGGTTTTACCAAAAGTCACAAAAGAAGATATCCCTAAAACAAGAAACTATGCATCTCCAATAGCTTTTGCAAAGGATAAATCTACAGATTACTTCTATAAAAGTGGTACTAATGGCATTGTTTATCATTCAATGATTTTTCCTTGCGATGCTCTTGATGAAAATGAATTAAAGATTGCTAGTTTGTTTTCAAATACATTAACTGATATCGGCCTTGGCAAAGACGGATATGAAGATATTCAAAAATATCAATCATCGATCACTGGGGGAATTTCAGCTTCATTTATAACTATACCTAATAAAAGTGATGATACTTTTAAACTGGCACTAAAAGTTAGCTCAAAGAGCTTAGAAGGCAATGAGTCTTATATGCAAGACCTATTATTAAGAACTGTCAAAGAATCAAGCTTTGATGAAACTAAGAGAATTGAAGAGCTTCTAGAATTCATCTCATCTGATAATGAAAAATCAGTTATTCAAAATGGTCATATTCTCTCTATGAGTAATGCTGCTTCACAAATAAGTGATATTGCATCGACTAATGACCTTACATCAGGATTAAGATTTATTCATAATACCAATCATCTTTCAAAATTAATTGGCGAAGATGATGAGCTTGCAAAATATCTAGAATTGCTGAGATCTATAAATTCTAAAATTTCTAATACACCAAGTCATTTGTTCACTGCATCAGCATTAGACAAAGCAAAGTTAAACTTAGATTTTACAATTAAAGAAAATACTCATCACTATAAAAATCAAGGTCTTGTTGCCCTTCAATCTAATCCTATTGGTTGGATCACTGGTTCACAGGTATGTTTTTGTGCTGAAGCTTTTCCAACTGTTGATTATAAACATGAAGATGCCCCTGCCCTAACGGTACTCGGAACAGTTTTAAGGAACGGATATCTTCATTCTGCTATTAGAGAAAAAGGCGGTGCATATGGCGCTGGAGCATCTCAAGACTCAAATAACAAAGTTTTTAAATTCTTTTCCTACAGAGATCCAAAATGTACAGAGACATTTAAGGAATTTAAAAAATCTAGAGAGTGGTCAATTAAAAATATTACAGAAGAGCAATTAGAAGAAGGGGTTTTAGGTGTTATATCAAGTATAGACAAACCATTATCTCCATTTGGCGAAGCCATGAGCGATTTTATGAGCTCATTAGATCAAAAAACTCAGGATGAACGTTTGAACTTTAGATCAAAAGTTAAAGAATGTAGTTTAGCTGACCTCGCTATGGTCTCAGAAAAATATTTATTCAATGAATCAAAGCGCTCTGCTATAGCTGGTCAAAATTATGAAACAGAGCTAAAAGATTTAGGGTTTGAAATTAAAAATATATAAATTTAAAAAAAGAAAAATCTTTTTTTCTTTAATTCTTTAGCGCATCCCCAGTATTGCTGTTGATATTTAGTTGATCTTGTTTGCACTCTATCAGCTACTTTTATTAGCCATGGTTTTTTTCTATAAGTTTTTTTCTTAAAGCCACCATAGCCCTCGTGATATGCAAGGTATAGCGATCTAGCATCTAACCTATCAAATCCTTGATAATAGCCTTTAGATGCATACCATCCTATAAAATCTGCTGAATCCTTAAAATTCTTTCTGCTTGCTCCAGAGTTTCCAGTTTCATCTTTGTAGTCTTCCCAAGTCATATTGAGTGCTTGAGAATAACCTACAGCTGTAGATTTTCTTTTCCAGGGTATTACCCATAACAGCTTTTCTCTTTCAGGCTTTGCATCTGCTTTAAAACTAGATTCTTGATAAACAAATGACATAAGAACATAAGGAGGAATTTTCCACCTCTTTTCTGCCTTCATTGCAGCTTTATACCAACTTTTCTTTTCTTCAAATATTAAACATATGTTATCTGGATTTTGGGGTGGTTGTGTCATGCATGATTGAAGAGAGAATATTAAAATTATAAAGAATGAAATTTTTGTAAATTTAATATTCATCACAGTTTTTCACCTGGTTCAAAACCTCTAAATGTTTTAAAGCGAGGAAATCTTAAACTATAACTTTCACCTTCCATGCTCTGTGTTACTGCATCTGCTCTAATTTCAATTAATTGTCCAATTAATGAATCTTTATATTTCCAAAATTTTTCTCTATTTTCATCTGTCAAACCACTACCCACATTTAATGAGAAAAATTTTCCATCATCATTGCCCTCAACTGAAAATGCTCCCAGTTTACCAGCATGTCTTCCAGTGCCCTCATGAACCTCTGTTACTTTTAATGTGACTTCAATAAAAGGTTTCATTTTTAGCCAAGCATGACTTCTTTTGCACTCATATAAATCATTCTCAGGTTTGATCATCAATCCTTCATAGCCACGTTCTAAAGCCTCTTTGTTCATTTGAGAATAAGTTTCTTCACCCTGCTCTTTATCAAAATCTACAATCGTATAATCAACAATCTTGATACATGAAGGAAATTTTTTAGCAAATTTCTCTAAATGATGTTTTCTTTCAAGAGTGGTAAGTTTGCTTTTGCCTTCGTTAAATTCTTTGAGAGGTAAAATATCAAACAGAGCTAAATATGCATCTTCTGTTTTTGCATTAGTTTTTCTATGAACCTGTTTCATTAATGATTGGAAGTCATCACTCATGACCTCACCATCAAAAACCATATTATTAAATTCAGGTTTGCTCAATGCTTCTTCAATATGTGGGAAATTGCTAAAAATTTTTCCATTTCTACTATAGAGGGTTGTATTATTTTTTTTTGTTATTGCTATTACTCTCACTCCATCATATTTATATTCAATTAAACAGTTACCTTTAATCTTTTTTGGATGTTTCATTCCATCATGAGATAGCATGCACGCAAAAACAGGTACCCTAAATTGAATATCCATTTTTTTTGCGACATTGTTAACTGTCTTCTCGCTTACGCCGCACCTCAAATCCTTTATTAAGATTCTTCTATACCAATCATTCCACTCTTCTGAAGTGGCTTGATCCATTAGCTCCAAAATTTCATCCCTAGCAGCATGACCAGTTTTCTCTCTTTCAATCAGAAGTAAAGCTGAGCTCTTAAAAGTGCTCCAACCCAATCCATTACCATTTTTATCAGATTTAGGAACTTGTTTAACGCCAAATGTTACCAATGCATCTAAGCACATTGATAAACCTTCTTGAAAGTCTAGGTCATTAATATTTTCTTCAATAACACTTTCTTTAAATAATCTACTATTATCACTTTCTAGTTTTTGGATTATTTTCCACGGCTTCATTAGTCAGATTTTTCAGCAACTGCTAGTTGTTTTAACCTCGCTATCTCTTGAGCTTGAGATTCAATATGCGAAATCATTTGTTTGGTTATTGGTGTTCTTTCTTGATCACAGATATTGGCATAAAACTTTTCAGTAAATTCATAAGCAAAATTTACCATATCTTTTACTGTTTTAATTGGATCCAAGACGTTATTGAGATCAGCTGCAACAAGAATTGCAAAAGTACTGGTCTCTGCTTCAAATGTGCCAGGATTTAAAGCATTGGCTATTCTAAAAGACTCTTTATTGTTGCTATCTTTTATAACAAAAAATCCATGAGATAGGGTTGCTCCAAGATTATTCATAAAACCATATACTTGATCAATTTCGAACATGGACTTATCAACTGATATTAAGTTTAAGACAGCAAGTTTTTGTTCTTGATAATCAATGTGATCTTTATCTTCAAAATCAAAAGCTTTTTGAGACTTTATATCAATTTCATCAAACTCTTTTATTTCAAAAGTACCTGCAACAGGCTCAATTTTTACTTTAAGCTCTCCTTTATTAGAAATTTTTCTTATAAAAAGAAATGTAATTATTAGGAATACTAAAACAGAAATACCAATTAAATATATATCTATGTTGGGGTCCATCATACTTCAGCAAACTCTAGAGCTTGGTTAACATCAACAGAAACCATTCTAGAGACACCAGCTTCTTGCATTGTAACTCCCATTAAATGATCACTTTTTTCCATAGAAACTTTATTATGGGTTATGAATATGAATTGAACTGTTTTTGACATCTCCTCAACCATATTTATAAAACGCATAGTATTTAAATCGTCGAGTGGAGCATCTACTTCATCTAAAATACAAAACGGAGCAGGATTGAGCTCAAAAATTGCAAAAACAAGAGCTAAAGCAGTTAACGCTTTTTCACCTCCTGATAGTTGTGAAATTGATGAATTTTTCTTGCCAGGAGGTCTAGCCATTATTACCACGCCTGCATTTAATGCATCGTTTTCGGTAAGAGCGAGTTCAGCAAAACCACCACCAAATAACTTTGAAAATACCTCTTTCATTCTTTTGTTTATTGAGTCAAAGCTATTTTGAAATCTTGTTTTAGTTTCAAGATCAATTGTTTTTATGGCGCCTGTAAGTTTTTCAAGAGCTTCAGTAAGATCGTTGTATTGAACATCAAGCTCTTCTTTTCTTTTTGATTCTGCAGCTATTTCCTCTGGAGCTGCCAGGTTGATAGCTCCTAGACGTATGATTTTTGCCTGTATGTCTGCAAGTGAATCTTGGAGGACATTAAGCTCCATGTCTTCATATTTTGAATAATCTATATTTTCAATATTTAAACCAGCCTCTTTAATTTTAGTATTTGCGTTATCTAAATTAATTTCATGGGTTTTTAAATCCAACCTCAGATTGGTAACTTTCTCTGTAATTGATTTAAGATCTAATTCAGCTACATTTTTTTGATTTTCAAGGTCTCTTAAGCTTTCATTAAACTGAGATTGTTTTTGCCTTATGGCTGTTAATTCAGATTCTGCTTGAGAGCTCTTTTCTACCAAGCCATCCATAATTACTTGAATTTTAGACTTCCTTATTTCAGCTTCTTCAATTAATTTTTTTAATTCGTTTTCTCTGCTCAAGTACTCCTCGGGAGCAGCTAAATTGACTGAACCTAATTGAGCAATGTTTTTTTGTATTTCATCTAAAGAGACCTCAAGCCCTTTTAAATCCATCCCTTTGTATTGTGCTGAATCAAGGTCTGAAATACTTACCTCTGCTTTCTCTAAAACCATTGAAGCATTTTCTAAATTAATTTCGTGAGTTCTTAGCTCAAGCCTTAAATCATTAATTTCTTTCTCAAGGTTTCTAAGTTCATTTGATACAACAGATTTATTGCTATCCATTTCTTGCAATTGGTTATCTATATTAGTCTGAATACTAATCTGTGATTCCAGTTGATTACCAATTGAGATTCTTTGACTGTTAAGGTCATCAAGCTTAGTTTCAGCAATTTTTTTATCTTCCTTAGCTTTGTTAATAGCCTCTTCTGCTCTATTTTTTTGATTTAAATATTCTGCAGTAAAACTTTTTGATTGATCAGAAGCAATTTTTAATATGCTCATTAGGAGTTCTTTCAGCTCAGATAATTTTGAATTCACTTTATTTGCGCTTGATCCAAATGATTTAAGTAAGTCTGTGATTGAATCTAGTAAGTGTATTGCTTTTTCTTTAGGGCTTAGGTGTTCATTATTTGACTCTTTTTCAACAGCATTTGCGTAATTACGTGAAGCCTCTTCAAAATCTGATTTTGCATTTTCTGCTAAATTATTAAGATTTTTTATTGAGCCTTCGATTCTTGCAATTTCAGCATCAATAGAAAATTGATTTTTTTGAATATCTTTTATCTCATTTACGATTTTGTCTTTATTAGCTTTAATACCGTCAAAAATATCCTGCTTCGAATCTAATTCATTTTGTTTGATATTTATTTGGTCTTCGAGCGGTTTAATTGATACACCGATAGTATTTTTTTTCTCAAGAGCATCAAAAGCTTTAACAATAGCAATATTTAGCTTTAATTCTTTTTCTTTTGGACTTAAGTCCTTAAATGCAGACTCTTTTTGAAGAGCATCTTTGTAACTTTTTTGAGCTCTTTCAAGGGCTTCTAAATTAGTAGCTTCAGATTTGTTGATGTTATGAAGATCTGATTCATGTTTGGCTATTTCAGCACCTATTGTATAAAAATTTTTCTGAGCATCCTCATAAGCATTAATTACAGACTCATTCTGAGTTCTATAATCATCGATTTGTGCTTGTTTTGAATCTGATTCGGCCTGTTTTATTTTGAGATCTCTATTTAAGCCTTCTAAGTTCTTTTGGAGTTTGTCTTTATTGTTTTTAGCTTCAAGTGAATAAAGAATAGCTATATCAGTTTGTTTTTGATTCTCCTCTTCTTTTAACTTGTTATATTTCTCTGCAGCATTAGCTTGGTTTTCAAGCCTTCTAATAAGCCTTTCTATTTCATCCTTTATATCTTTAACTCTTGATAGGTTTTCTTTTGTCTTCTTGATTCGACTCTCGGTTTCTCTTCTTCTTTCCCTATATTTAGAGACGCCTGCAGCCTCTTCAATATGAGTCCTAAGCTCCTCTGGCTTTGCACTTACAAGCCTACTGACCATTCCTTGTTCAATAATTGCATAAGAACTTGGTCCTAAGCCTGTTCCTAGAAATATATCTTGAACATCTTTTCTTCTACACTTTGTACTATTTATAAAATAAGTTGACTGTGCATCTCTTGTCATCAATCTTTTGATGGAAATTTCATTATAGGAAGCGTATTCACCACCAATCTTTCCACTAGAATTATCAAAAAGTAATTCAATACTGCATTGTCCTGATGGTTTTCTATTTTCTGAGCCATTGAAGATGACGTCTACCATAGACTCCCCACGAAGATTTTTAGCAGAGAGCTCTCCTAAAACCCATCTTACGGCATCAATTACGTTTGATTTACCACAGCCATTAGGGCCAACTACGCCTACTAAATTTGAAGGAAAAGATATCTTCGTTGGATCTACGAAACTTTTAAAACCTGCGAGTTTTATATGTTTAAGCTGCATTATTGAGAATATTTTTCTTAGAGATATATTAAACTATTGTTCCCTTTTAAACCATTCATTTGCCTTAATATTATAGGAATTTACAGGCTGATTGTTATCAATTAACAAAACGTTTTCAGAATAAAAAATAGAGGCTGTATCAGGGCAATTTAATGATACTTTTAAATCGAGAGTTTCTTGATTTAGATAGGCAGAAGCCAAATCAAAACCAGGAATGGAGGAATGAATATTTTCTAATTCAAATTCAGAAGAGTCCGTAAATTTTTTTAAGGCTATGGGTATTTTTGGACCATTCATTATAAATACTTCTGCTGTACCAAAAAAGTTAGAGCACTCTGGTGGAGAATGAAGATTTATAATTAATTTAGACTTTGCAAAATCAGGGAATTTTGCGTCTCTAAGTTTTGTGTATAAGGTATAAAAAATAAATTTTTCATCTGTAGTTTGAAAGTATTGCTCTGAGATAGAAATTAAGCTTTCAGCAGCAATGAATTTACTGTCTTCAATGGCTTTATTAATATAACCTTGCAGCCAATACACTTTATCTTCATTGCTAATATTGTTATTAAATTCTCTTGTAATATTTTCAGAAATTTTATTATTAAGGTTAATATTCATAAGAATTTCTGAATTGATCTTTTGATTTTTAATTGAGCCTAAGAATGAGTATTTTCCAACAACAGTAAATAAACAAACAAGAACAACTAAAAAAGAGATTCCAAAAATATATCCTTTATTGTTTGTATTTTGCGATAACAGATATGCCAAGATTGGAATGAATGCAAAGAAAGCTAAGAAGTATATAAAAAACATTATGTCTTTCTTCTAAAAAAGAATATCAACAAAGCAATAAATAAAAATAATACTGGTGCAATCCAAAGAATATACGTACTGCTATTCAATCCTGGATTGTATAAGACTTCATTTCCAAACCTATCAGACAGAAAAGTCTTAATCTCATCATCAGTTTTGCCTTCTTTAATTAATTCTATAATTTTCTTTTTGATATCCTCAGATACCGGAGCATTAGAGCTTGCAAGTGATCCACTAGTACATTTTGGACATCTAATTTCTTTTATTAAACTATAAAACCTTTCCTCATCTTTTATATTTTCAAAATTATATAAAGAATCGCCCAAAACATTTGTTGAGGATATAAAAAATATAAATAACAACGATTTAATTATCATTAAAAAGGTTCTCCTTTTTTATAATTGGAGAAAAAACATCACTCCAAATCATTTCATTTACCTCACCCCTGTAATGAGCAATAATTTTTCCATTATTTATTAAAAAAGTTTCAGGTGCGCCAGTGACACCCATATCTAAGGCTAATTCGCCTTTTAGATCATGAATAATAAATTTATAAGGGTTACCAAACTTTGTAATCCAATTTATTGCATCAATTCTTTCGTCTTTATAATTTAGCCCCATTATAGGAATACCTTGTGAGCTTAGTTTTACTAAAAAACCATGCTCAATTCGGCATGTAATGCACCAGCTTGCCCAGACGTTAACTAAGTGTGCGCCTTCTAAATCTGAATTTGTTATAACGTCATCCGAATATAAATCTTCAAGTTCAAACAATGGCATATTTGAAGTTTGAAAACTTGCTCCTGGATAATATTTATCATCTTCAATATATAAATAAAAAAAGTAAAAAAACATCAGAGATACGCTTAATATAAATACTCTTAAAAAAACTGTCATGAGTGCACTCTATTTAACGACCTAGCTAAAAACAAACCTGAAATAATCATTAATGTGGCTGAAAACCATATCCATCTTATAAAATAATTAAACTGAACATTTACAATCCAACTTCCATCATCTAGTTGATCACCAATTGTTAAATATATATCTTTTAATAAGGATGCATGTATTGCTGTTTCAGTTGTGATTTGACCTCTAACGAAGTATTTTCTTTTTTCAGGATTTAAAGAAAATTTATTTCCATTTTTATTTTCTATTATGAAATCTGCTTTTACAGATTCATAGTTTGGGCCTTCTGTAAGTTGTAAATTATTAAATGTAATCTCATGATTTTTATAAGTTTCTGTTTCATTAATTTTAATATTCAATGCTCTTTCTGAACTAAAATCATTATTAAGGGCTATAGATATTATTAATAATCCGAGTCCTAAATGGGCTAAAACGCTATATATATTTACAAATTTTCTATGAAAAATATAGGCATAAATTACAATGATATATCTACTAATTATTAGTGAGCCAATGAATAACGAAGCTAGCGTCCAGGCTCTGGATACAGAATAAAATTTAAATGATAGAAAAGTAATAAACAAAGAAAATACAAAGCTAATTATTAGAGGGTTATTCAAAAAAGCAAATTTAAGTTTACTTTGCCATTTAGACTCAATAGAAAAAAGAAGAAACAGGCATGCTAAAAGCGTAATTGGAACAAATATAGCATTGTAAAATGGTGCGCCTACACTTATTTTTTGATCATAAATAAACTCATATATTAATGGATACATTACACCAAGCATTGTTGAAAAAATTAATGTTCCAAAAAAAATATTATTAATTGATATAAAAGATTCTTTTGATAAGGAAACTATTCTTTTATTTGAAATCAATATTGTAAATCTATAAGAAAATAAAATAAGAGATGTCATTACTAATATCCCGATAAAAGCCAGCAAATAAAGGCCCCTCTCCGGATCGTTTGCAAAAGAATGAACACTATCTATGATTCCTGACCTTACAATAAATGCTCCAAACAGACTTAATGAAAAAACTAAAATAGACAATAAAATAGTCCAAATTCTTAAGATTGAAGACTTTGATGATGCGCTTAACGAATGAATAAAAGCTGTTGCTGCTAACCAGGGCATTAGGGCAACGTTTTCAACCGGATCCCAAAACCAATACCCTCCCCATCCTAATTCATAATATGCCCACCAGCTACCTAAAGTAATCCCTAAAGTTAAAAATGACCAAGCAATTATTGACCAAAATCTAACCTGTTTTTCCCAATTAATACTAGAATTACCCTCAATCAAAAAAGCTATTGCTTGTCCAAATGCGATTACAAAACCAACATAACCAAGATAAAGTGTTGGCGGATGAATTGCTAACAACGGGTCCTGAAGCACAGGATTGATATCAGCTCCATTTTCTGGAGGCAGAGGAAGTATTGTTTCAAATGGATTGGACGTTAGTAGTAAAAACAATAAAAAACCAACAGTTGTTATGGATATTACTCCAACGGTTCTAGCTTTAAGTGGTTCGTTGTTATGAACTGAAAAATTATAAATTGCTCCCCACAAACTAAGAAATATGATCCAGAGAAACATCGACCCCTCATGCGCACTCCATATCGAAGATATTTTGTAAAAAACTGGCAGATTCGTATTTGAGTGTTGAGCTATGTATAGAACACTAAAATTATCATTTATTGCCAGCCAAACATATATCAAAAAAGAGGACAAAAATAGAAAAAAACTATGAGAATATATTCTAGATATAAGTTTAATAATATTTACATCGTTAACATTAAAAAAAATAGAAAATACAAAACATAAAAAAAATAATCCTGTAGCAAGAATAGTTAAAAATTGGGCTGCCTCTATGATCATTATTTCTCTATGTCTATACTTGGCGGCATATAGTTTTCATCATGCTTTGCTAACACTTCCTCAGCAATTATGGTTTTATCTTTTAAATAACCCAACACAACAACACCACTGCCTTCTTTAAACAAATCTGGCACTATTCCATCAAATTCAACATTAATTGAACCTTGAAAGTCTGAAACAATAAAAGATATTTTAGTTTTCTCTCTTATTACTGAGTTTTCTAAAACCATGCCTCCAATTTTTATTCTTTTATTTTCTGGAATTTCCTCTAAAAAGATTTCTGAAGGTGTATAGAAAAAATCTAAATTTGAATCCAAGGCTCGAATAATAAAAAAAGATCCAAGTGCAGATGTAGCTAGAATTAGTAAAACTGTTTGTAGTCTTTTTTTTCGAACTGGTTTCATTTAATTTTTTTAGAAATTTCTTTTATTTTATATTTGTAAAAGATAAAAGAAATTGAAATGCATAATGTAACGATTAAGACAACGGACCAAACGTATATGCCATGATTTTGACCATTTTGGCTTTGCATTAAAAGCGCTTCTGCAAGTGTATTAAATTCAATATTAAACATAGTCTTTTACCCAGGATTTATTTTTCTCTCTTTTTATGATTTGCAGTTTAGATGAAAGTATTACTAAACAAGTGATCAACCCAGTAAAACCAATAATTGAACCAAATAAAGGATAAAGCATTACCAGATCAATTGCTGGTTTTTCAGATAAAGTGATAGATGCTGGTTGGTGCAAGGTGCTCCACCATTCAACAGACATTTTTATTATCGGTATGTTAACTGAGCCGACTAAAACAAGGATTGATAAGAATTTATCAGCTTTTTCATTGTTATTAAAAGAATCATGAAGAGAGATAAGACCTAAATACATTATAAATAAGATTAGGGTCGATACAATTCTGGCATCCCATGCCCACCAAGTGCCCCATGTTGGTATACCCCAGATTGAACCTGAGATTAGAGCTATAAATGTGGTGACTGCACCAATTGGTGCTATAGATCTTACAAGATAAACAGATAACTTAACTTTCCATATAAGATAAACAGCGCTTGCAATTGCCATTGCTAAATATAGGGATTGAGAAATAAATGATGCTGGGACGTGAAGATAGATTATTCTGTAAGAATTACCTTGCACAAAATCTTCAGGTGTTAAAAATAGTCCCCAAAAGATTGATAGAAGATATGTTATTAGTGATAAATAAAAAATATAAGGATATGCTCTGTTTACTTGAAACATATAGGTTTTTGGCGAAGCAAATTGATGTATAAATTTTTTTATCACAATAAATAGATTCTCAATGATAAATAATTATTCTAAATGCGCTCTAATAATATATGAAATTATCATTGGAATAATCATTATTATAATCGATAAGATACCTAAAAGTAGAAGTAAGAAGCCTGAATAATTTAAATCAAAATTAATAGCAACTACAACTTTTCCTAAAATAATTAATAAAGGTAAAAGTAACGGCAATGTAACTAAAGTTCCTAAAACAGAACCTTTGGTTAAACTTAAGGCATTTCCAAAACTAAAGACATTCATGAAAATATATGTTGAGACTAACAAAACTGGAAGAATTTGATAACCAAAAGCAGTTTGGCTTGTTGTACCAACACAAAAAATGGTTCCTATTATAGATATTGGTACCCCAATAACCAACCAATAAACAAAAACTTTAGAGCCTATAATAAATGACAAGTTTTTTTGTAATATTGCATATTGCTCCAAGGTACCATCATTAAAATCTTCTAAAAAGATATCCTCTGTGGCTAACATTATTACTAATAATGCAGCAATCCATAGTATTGAAAAAAAAGACTGACTTAATTCAACATCAGAAACCTCAACAGTTAAAGGATAAGCAACCATTATCAAAATAAATACCAATATAGGTCCAAGCCAACCTCTAGATTTTTTTAACAACTTTAGAAATTCAAATTTAATTACTTGCATGGCCTAAATTCCTAAACTATCCGAATCAAAATCTAGAAATATATGTGATGAATATATAATACCCTTACCATTGGCAAGTTCTTTTTTTAAAAAATCTACTAAAATTTCTTGTGAATTAGTATCCAGTCCAACGCAAGGCTCATCTAGAATTAATAGATCTGATCTATTTAGAAATAGCCTAAGGAGAGCAATTTTTTTTTGTTGTCCGAATGAAAGATTTGCAATATTTATATCAAGAGATTTATCCAAATCAAATACTGATAAATATTTTTGAAGGTCATGGTGATTATTTAAATTCATTAATACAAGGTTGTCTTCAACATTCAGATATTGTTTTATAGCGTTCTTATGCCCTATAAAACATACTTCTTTATCCGTCAGAGTAATCAAATCGCCTTTTGTAGGCTTTGTAAGTCCGCAAACCATTCTTAAAAGTGTTGTTTTTCCTGAGCCATTTTCACCTTGAATATGTAATGCTTTTCCTTTTAAAAGTTCAAAAGATATACCTTGAAACAATTTCTTGTCATTAATTTTGTAGCTTAAATTTTGTGCTTTAACTAGGGCGTTCATTATCTAATCAAGTTGAAGGTTTTTTGTTCTTATTATAAGTGCTGGCAATGGTTTTTGCGGATCTATTCTAGAATATAGTCTTTTTGATATTTCTGAAAAAATATTTGGTTCTATAGAACCAAAACCGCCAACCGAAAAATATAGTCTTTTTGTAAAATAAATACCCTGTTCTAAATCTGGGATACTTCTTATTAATGTATTAACTTTTTTAATATTTTGAACTAAGTTTTTTCTTTTTGAATTATATTCAAACCACCCCCATGAAGATAGGCCAATTAAAGCAATTTTCTTTAAAGCTTCTTTAGCTAGGTTATTTGGATAAGATGAGGGAGGCAATAAAACTATTAATTCACCTTGGGAAGCAGTAATAAGTTGGTCTAATTTTTCTAGAATCTCATGCTTTGAATCAAAACTTAAGGATATATATTCTTCAAATTTACTATTAGCAGGAAGCTTAATTCCCTGAAGTCTAGATTTTGAGCCAAGAACTATGTAAGTAACTAATTCTTGGCTCAAGATTAAATTATATTTTTGCTAAAGCTTGTTCAAAGTCAGCAATAATGTCATCAACATGCTCAAGACCAATTGATAATCTTACATATCCAGGTGTAACACCAGCTGATAGAAGCTCTTCTTCATTTAACTGACTATGAGTCGTACTCGCAGGATGAATGGCTAAACTTCTTGAATCGCCAATATTGGCAACGTGATAGACCATCTCTAAAGCATCAATAAATTTCTTTCCTGCCTCTACGCCACCTTTTATCTCAAAACCCATTAGAGCACCATTCCCTTTAGTTAGGTACTTGTCAGCTCTTTCTTTAGCGTAACCATCCATTTTTGAAGGATAACCAACTCTTTCAACAGATTCATGGTTTGATAGATAATCAGCAACTTTTTCTGCATTACTTGAATGCTCTCTCATTCTTAGTGCAAGCGTTTCTAGACCTTGAATGAACATAAATGCATTAAATGGACTCATAGCAGCACCCATATCTCTAAGAATAGTCGTTCTAGCCTTGAGTATATAAGCGATAGGTCCAAGTGGCTTTACTGCTTCTGTCCAGACAGCTCCGGCATATGAAGGATCTGGATTGTTTAATGCAGGCTGTCTTTCAGGGAAAGCTTCCCAATCAAAATTACCACTATCAACAATAATTCCACCAATTGAAGTTCCATGACCACCTATAAATTTAGTTGTGGAGTGAATAACTACGGCAGCTCCGTGATCAAAAGGCTTACATATTACAGGTGCAGCTGTATTATCAACAATTAATGGTATCCCTAAAGGCCTGCCTATTTCAGCAACTTCAGATATTGGGAATACCTCAAAGCTTGGGTTTGGTAAAACTTCACCATAATATGCTCTAGTCTTATCATCAGTAGCATTAGCAAAGTTTTGTGGGTCAGCTGGATCTACAAATCTAACTTCAATACCCATATCCGAGAACACATTTTTAAATTGGTTATATGTTCCTCCATATAAATGAGATGAAGCAACAATATTATCTCCATTCTTTGCAATGTTTTGGATTGCGTATGCTGATGCAGCTTGTCCTGATGCTACAGCTAGTGCTCCAACACCGCCTTCTAACGCAGCTATTCTATCTTCAAGTACAGCGCAAGTTGGATTCATAATTCTTGAATAAATATTACCTAGCTCTGATAAATCAAATAAATTTGCAGCATGGTCTGTATTATCAAACTGATAACTTGTTGTTTGATGAATTGGTACAGCTACTGAGTTAGTGTTATCGTCCTTCCTCCATCCGGCATGAAGTCCAATTGTTTCTGGGTTTGTATATGTTTTGCTCATAATGTTTCCTTAAAAAAATATTAAAACATCAACTGAGAGAAGATAGTTATAAGTTCTCTTTAGCCAATTTTTTTGCGCCGGCAAGCTGATATCAAATAGGCGCATAGTCATTATATTTTATATATAACAATAACAACAGGCTATAGAAGTATTTACTAGCATGTTTAATTAAAATAACTATAATTATTCGAAAGGATTTATAAAATATTATGGCAAAAAAATACAATAATTTTAGAGTTGGCGGTTCGCCACACAATGTAAACGAAGACTATGCAGTATGGACAAATGACCTACTTGAAAGAGTTATAGCTAGTAAAACAGTTATACAGCCTGGTAAGTCCACACAAGGACATAAATTAATTAATTCTGATGTAGTTTATGTTATTACTAATGGCAGAGGCTCAATGGAAATTGTTGAATACATGAACTCTGATGAAGGCCATGGATCTGACCCATCATATGGTGTTGAGCATAAAGACTCATATGATTTAACAGCTGGAGATGTTGTTCTTGTTCAATCTGGTGACTATTGTAAAGTCATAAATTTATCCGAACATGATCAGCTAACTTACTTAAGAATTTTTGATAGAGGTGGCTGGAGAAAATAGCTAATTTATAGTTATTTCTGCAACAAATGGGAAGTGATCAGAAACTCCTGTTTTAGATTCTGAATTAAACCAATGCGGCTTACCTGTATCTAGGTAGGTATTAAAATCTATTTTAAAAACGTTTATAGAGCTTTCTTCAAATTTAACTCCTCTATTCCTTGAAACCATTATAGTATCGAGATAGTCCCATGACTTACCTCTACTATAGTAATAGGTTCCCAGGCATGAATCGCAACCTTCTCTGTGTGCAACATACCAATAATCTTCTTGATTTTTATATACATCAAATTTCTTATCATCCTTTTTGGTAAGATTAAAATCACCCAAAGCTACTGATGGCTCAGAATGACTAGCTATTAGCTCTTTTAACTTTTGGAATGATTCAATCCTCATTTGTGCTGGATGAAAGTTTGAAGGAAAGTGAACGTTATAAAACTTTAATATTTTTTTATTAAAATTTATTTCAACCTCAAATATTGGTCTAGTATCTATGGTCTCAAAATTTGGAGAGAAGTTTACATAGTGTAGTTTTGGATTAGAAATCTTATATTTACTTATAAAAGCTGTATCAACGCCCCTCTTGTCTGTGCTTTCAAGCAAATGAAAGTCTATATAACCATAAGGCTTTAAGAGATTAAAAAGTTGCTCCAAAATATTCATATTTTCGATTTCTTGAAGTCCGATTACATCTGCCCCATTTTTATCGTAAGAAATAATTACTTCTACAAGGTTCCGAAGTTTTGCATTTTTAGTATCCTCATTCCAGTCTTGAAAAAAGCATTCCATCCTCCATCTCTTAACTGTAATAGAATTACATGAGTTCTTGTGCTTTTTAGATTGCTTCATTTCTATAGGTAAAAATGCTTTATCATCTTTTCCAGGGTCATCAATAGTATCGAATAAGTTTTGAGCATTAATAGACATAATACTAATATTTTCTGCATTTAGATGATGTAATGAGGAAAGTAAGATGAAAGTAAAAAAGATTTTAAGCATTTAGATCTTTTATTTTTAATTTCAGATTAAATGGAAGATCTTCTATTAGTTTGTTTGAAGAGCTATATTCAAGTAATTTATGTAGTTTTTGATCGCTGAATTCTGTAACCTTTCGAGCATTAAGATCCATATGAGCTAAAACTGTTTCAAATATTGCTGATAATTCTCCAGCCTCATTTTGAAGAATACCTACAAAATGGAGTAGCTTTTTATTAACGTTTGCAAGATGGAATGATGGGTATACCTTATCATCTAATTTAAACTCTTTTAAATATCTGATGTTGTCTTCAAGAGTGAATGTTGAAAACCCGCTTGCTAAATATGCATCATCAAAACCAAGGTCTTTGTAATACATAGCTGTATAAACACTATCAAAGAGTTGGTAATAATAATTAACGTTCATATGACCGTTATGGTCACACATTTCTTTAGAAACAATCTTTATTTCGGATTTGTATGGAAGTGCTTGCATTAGTTTAGTATGAAGTAAAAAAAAAGCCCAGTAAACTGGGCTTTTTGATAATTTCTAATATCTTAGAATTTTGCTCCAAATTCAATACCGTATGTTCTTGGGTCGGTAAATGAACCTAACAATGAACCACCACCCACGTTACTTGATTCACGTAGATTGTTGATGTGCTGTTGATCTCTTATGTTTTTCACATATAGACCTGCATACCAGTCATCGCTATTTGGAGTATATCTAATTAATAGATCCATGGTGCTTTGAGCATCTATCTTCAATCTATCCATGTTAAATATACTTAAATCAGCTGCTCCTCTATACCTGTAAGATAGTCTAGCTGATGTTACGCCATTATCATTATTAAAGTCTTGAGTAATTGACATACCGTATGACTTGTCAGCTGAACCTGGAAGATTATTTCCTTTAACGCTCTGAGGAACACCTTCTTCACCTGGACAACCATTAACATAAAGGAATCCAACAGAACAGTTATAACCTGCAGATTTAAAGAAAAAGCCAGCAGGAATTCCAAGCTGCGGGTCTACAGCAATAGTTGTTAAACCAAAGGAATCAGGAGCTGGACCATAATAATTCAATCGAGTTCCTGTTGGGTTTAGATAATCAATTAACATTGTATCTGATACTACTTCGTGATCTAAGAACAACCAGTTAGCCTCAAGCTTTGTTGTTTCACTTAAGAACCACATCATATTTCCTTCAAATCCAGTAAACTCAGCATCAATATTTTTATTCTGTGTTCCTGTGTTAACAACAGCAGCAACCAAGAATCCATCATTTTGAGCATTGAATACATTCATATTAAGAAGCATAGCTCCATCCATTAGGATGCTTTTTAACCCAAGATCTAAAACACCAGCTTTTTCTGGATCATATTTTGTTGGGTTATCACCAGCGTTTACACCACCAGCTTTTGCAGCTGTTGTATAACTACCATAAACCATTACATCATCAGAAAGATTGTGTTGAAGCGCAATCTTATATGAAAACTGATCATCAGCAGCAGTATCTTTATCCACAAAAGGTAGAGTGTCTCTGTTATCAACTAACATACCGCCAGTTGCCATCCAACTAAGAGCACCTGTATCGTTATAAGTCCATGAAGTTGTATCATCATCTTGATAACGAGCACCAATTGTTAGTTTAGTATCGTCTGATAAATCAAAGTACATCTCACCATATAAAGCTCTTGATTTAGCTAATACATTTTGGTCATTAATAATTCCGCCTAACTCCCAAGGAATTACCATATCAGGCATCGCATTATGGGAAGCAGTTATAGCATTGAATGCACCTAATTGAGCAAGATTACATGGTCCACCGGCACCACATGATAGAGCGTTGGGAGCAACTGCTAGCCAACTAAGCATTGATTGATAAAAAGGAACACCAGCTTTACCGCTCCAATCTATTCCTGTTAAACCTTGAACAACAGCGCTATATGGATGAACTGCAAAACTTGTCATGAACTGAGATCCAGCAGTTTGAGCTATGTAAACGTTGTCGTTTCTATTTTCAATTTGATATAAACCAACAGTGTAGTTAAATGGGCCATCATAATCAGAGATCAAGTTGACTTCCATTTGTGTACCATGCATGTTTACATCTGAGAAATCATAAATTCTTTCAGAGTCAACAGTCTCACAAAATTGTCTTTCTCCACCAAAACATAAGTATCCCTCTACAGGAGGCGTACCTAAAGCTGCAGCAGAACCTCCAAATGCAGCAGTAGAATATGATTGATCTTGGTCACCACTTTGATGAAAATCTCTAGTTTCATATGAAACTTTAGCTGTTAAAAGCAATTCATCAGTTAGGTCATGATTAATTTGTAAATTTGCAACTGATTGTTTTTGGAAATGAGAAGGCTCTCTATTCATTCTTACTTTAGTAAAATCAGTAGATGCTGCTTGACCTGCAAAACCATTTGCAACTTCACCAGTGTTTAAATGAGCTAAAAATGCAAATGCACCTGCAAAGTGACCTCTAGTATCAGCAGCAACATTCATTCCGCCTCTTGCATAAGGACTACAACCATAGAATGGATCTTGTTGACAGAATGATACTTCTTCTTGATATCTATTATCATCACTCTCTTGTTGAGAATATGTTAATTGGATTTGTGTTCTATCAGAAAAGTCATAGTCAACTGATAGTCTAAATGCCTCGTCATTTCTATCATCAAATTCATTGCCAGTAACTAAGTTTGTTACCATACCGTCTCTTTTATTAGACATAACTGCTAGTCTAGTTCTTAATGAATCTGAAAAAGGCATGTTAACAACTGCTTGAGTTCTTATTGCACCAAAATTTCCAACTTCAACATTATATGAACCACCGAAATCATTAGTTGGTCTTGCAGTAATTAAATTAACAACACCATTGGCAGCATTTCTACCGTAAAGAGTACCTTGAGGACCTTTAAGAACCTCAACCCTTTCTAAGTCAAAGAATCCTGTATCAGCAACAACACTATCATTGACACTATGTCCATTTACAGCTGTAACAACTGATGCAATAACACCAGCTCCAATACCGAATGAACCCATACCTCTAATAGTCCAACCTGAACCAGAACCGATTGTTTTAGCAGTTTCTAAACCAGGAGTAATTTCTGCAAGGTCAGACACGTCATAAACTTGGTTAACATCAAGAGATTCTGCATTAACAGCCTCAATTGAAAGAGCCAAGTCTTGAACTGATTCTTCTTTCTTAGTAGCCGTAACAACAACTTCTTCAATCTCTTGAGCAGTTACAGCAAATGATATAATTACAACACTAGAAAGTATTGCGTTTCTTAGTAATACACTTAGTTTTGACATTAAAGTCCCCTATATAAAATGTTTTAATATGTTTAGATTAGGGCAGATGATAGCAAAAATGGATATAAATTGCATATAGATTTTATATATAATTTAATAAAATAAAAAAAAGGCTGTAAATACAGCCTTTTTCTATTTCAGCTTGTATTAGAAATTAGTTCCAAACATAATGCCATATGTTCTTGGATCGGTATAAGTAGCAAACTGTGTACCGCCCTGAATAGCACTAGCCGCAGCCCAAGTTCCTACTGTAACTTCATCCCTTAAGTTTTTTCCGTATAAAGAAATATACCAATCTTTATCGTTAGGTTTATAGGTAAAACTTAAGTCAATAAACTTATGTTCTGGCATTCTAGCTCTCTCATAATTAAATACATTACCTTCTCTTTCAGACTGATATCTATATGTAAGTCTTGCTGTTGTAATGCCATTAGAGGAATTAAAGTCTTGGTTTAATGCTAAGCTGTATGACGTCTCAGGTGACTGTGGAAGTTGATTACCAGATACATCAACAGGAGTTCCTAAACCGCCAACAAGCGCACATGGCACTCCTCCAAGAGGATTAAATGCTTCAGTACACATATAACCAGCTGATTTAAATAATGTCCCTTTATCAGTAACAACATATCTTAATAAGCCCTGAGGATCTACGTTCACAGGACCAAGCAATACAGCTGTATGATTATTTATATTTAATGGATCAATTAATGAAAAATCTTTAATTTCTGAATCAACAAATAACCATGTTGCATCAAGCCTGGTACTTTCACTCAAAAAGAAAACCATGTTTCCTTCAAAACCTTGTATTTCTGCATCAACATTATTATTTCGTGAACCTGCATTAACAATTGATGAAATTAACATACCATCTGTTGAGTTATCGAAATATGTTGCATTTAGAAGCAGAGCACCATCCATTAAAATACTCTTAATACCTAATTCAAACACTCCAGTTTCTTCAGGATCATATGGATCTGGTGTTCCAGTTTCGTTAGGGTTATTACCACCAGCTTTTGTAGCTGTTGTATAACTACCATATACCATTACGTTATCTGATAAATCATGCTGAAGAGCTAATTTGTATGCTAATGCATCATCTGATTCAACAACCGTTGTAGGAAAGAATCCATACTCACCAGTTAATCTTTGTGATAATGGGTATACACCACAACCCAACATAGTCAAACAAGACATTAGGTTATCTGTAACAGTGTCGTCGTTGTATCTCAATCCTAATGTTAACTTAGTGGAATCTGAGAAGTCATAATACACTTCACCAAAAAATGCAGTGGATTCTGTTTGAACATGATCATCATTTATAAAACCAGAAATTTCAATCGGGACTTCATATTTTGGTTGAGACATTAATAATGCCATTAGTCCTGCTGGAGCCAAAGTTGCAGGAGCTCCCAAAACTAAAGCTGTGAAGAAATCAGTACCTCCATATCCAGTTAGCAAACCACCAAACAATGCATCATTGTATGGATGCTGAACTGCCTTACTAATCATATTCCAAGAAGCTGTTTGCACTTGATAAACATTATGATTTTTTGAGTTAAAGGTATAAGCACCAACGGTGTAGTTAAAAGGTCCATCAAAGTCTGATATCAGTGAAATTTCAAATTGTGTGCCGTATGTTTGTACTACTGAAAATTCATAGGTTCTGTCTGAATCAACGTTCTCGCAAAAACCAGTTCCGTTATAACCACCAAAACAACCGTTCCAAGTCATAGGAAATCCAGGAATGGCTGCAAGACCAGGAAAAGAGCCATTTGATACAGAATAATCATTATCATTGGAGTGATAGTAATCTCTGTGGTTGTAGGTTATTTGAACATTTAATAACAACTCATCAGAAAGTTCATGATTAAGCTCCAAGCTTGTAGATTGTGAAGTTTGCTGATGAACAGGGTCCCTGTTTAAATTTGCTTCTCTAAAAGTGTTTGGTGTTATTGCTCCTGCGTAAGAATTTCTATCAGCAGTAAAGTCTAAGGCGGCAATTAAATTAAATAAAGCAGCTGTAGTACCCCTGGAATCTGGAGTTTGGTTAGGTTGACCAGTTACTAAAGGATTACAACCAAAAAATGGATCTGATTGACAAACTGCAGTACCTACATTGGTTCTATTATCATCTCCTTCAAAATGTTCTGTTGTAAATTTTAAGATAGTTGAATCACCGATATCCCAATCTAGGGAGAATCTTGCTCCCCAGGAATTAATATCATTGAAATAATTCTTTGTATGGATGTTATAAGTCGTACCATCTCTTTTTTTACTAACTACTGCAAACCTAGATCTCATTGAGTCTGATATTGGTATATTTACATGTCCATTAAATTGGGTAGTTGAAAGGTTGCCTAGCTCAATACTATATGCCCCTTCAAATTCTCCTGTCGGTCTAGCTGTAATCATATTAATAAGTCCAGCTACAGCGTTTCTTCCAAATTTAGTTCCTTGAGGACCTTTTAAGACCTCGATTCTTTCAACATCAAAAAAACCAATATCAGCAATTGATGATGAATTGTAATTATGTCCATTTATAGCTGTAACAACAGATCCAATTACAGCAGCACCAACACCATATGATCCAGTACCCCTAATCGAATAACTTGCACCTGAGCCAATTCCTTTATCCATAATCAACCCTGGAACTGCTTCTGCAAGATCGCTAAAATCTTCAATCATATTTTCAGTGATACTTTCGGAAGTAAAAGCTTCTACTGACAAAGCTAAATCCTGAACTGATTCTTCTTTCTTAGTAGCCGTAACAACTACTTCTTCTACTTCTTGAGAAAAAGTATGTGTTGAAAATAAAAATAGAAAACTTAGTGAAATTAAAGAAAATCTTAAAAACTTTTTCATAATAAACCCCCCTACTTGGCATTATTAAAAGTATATTTATAAAAACTATAGCATTATTTGCAGTATATATACATATTTTTTAGATATATTAAATATCTTTAAATATAAGCTGTAAATATTAAATCAGGCTGATTAGTTTAGATAAGAAATTTAATTTGGGTTATACCAAGGATGGCATTTAGATATTCTTTTAATGGCTAAAATACTCCCTTTTAATATTCCGAATTCTTCAATTGATTCAATAGCGTATTGAGAGCACGTCGGAGTAAATCTGCAAGAGGGTGGAAATAAGGGAGATATAAAGTATCTATAAAATCTTATTGGTAGAATAAATAATCTTCTTAAGATCATCTTACAAATTAATTTGGAACTGAATTTTCTACAGTTAATGCTTTTACAGCATCTTCTAAACTCATGCTTGTAGTTTTATCGCTACCAATTCTTCTAATTGAAACAGTTTGTGATTCTTTTTCTCTTTTACCTAATGCCATAATCACCGGTACTTTTGCAGCACTATGCTCTCTGACTTTATAACTTATCTTCTCATTTCTAAAATCCTCATGACATCTAATGCCATGATTCTCTAATTGATTAATAACATCAGATGCATAGTCATTAACATCAGAGATAATTGTTGCTACAGCAACCTGTACCGGAGCTAACCAAAAGGGTAATTTGCCTGAATAATTTTCAATTAATACCCCAATAAATCTTTCAAAAGATCCTAATACAGCCCTGTGAATCATAACTGGGCGATGTTTTTGACCATCTTCTCCAACATATTCAGCATCGAGCCTATCTGGTAAATTAAAGTCAGCTTGAAAAGTGCCACATTGCCATTCTCGACCTATTGCATCAGTTAAGACAAAATCTAATTTTGGACCATAGAAGGCTCCATCACCCTCTTCTATTTCATAGGGTAGATCTAACTTTTTAATAGCTGATTCCAGAGCGCTTTCTGCTTTATCCCAAACTTCATCAGAACCAACTCTTGTTTCGGGTCTGGTTGATAACTTGATATCAAACTTTTCAAATCCTAAGTCCTTATATGTGCTTGAAAGAAGCTCTATGAAAAGTTTTGTTTCAGTCTCAATTTGCTCTTCTGTACAAAAAATATGCCCATCATCCTGAGTAAAACCTCTTACTCGCATAAGTCCATGCATTGTTCCAGACGCTTCATATCTATGGCATGAACCAAACTCAGCGTAGCGAACTGGCAAATCTCGATAAGACTTTAATCCCTGATTATATACTTGAACGTGGCATGGGCAGTTCATTGGTTTTAATGCATTAGTTCTTTTTTCATTTGCATGCTCTTCATCTATTTCGGTTATAAACATATTTTCTCTATACTTATCCCAATGACCTGATGCTTCCCATAATTTTCTATCAACAACCAACGGAGTATTTATTTCTTGATAATCAAATGCCTGAAGCTTATCTCTCATAAAGTCCTGTAAAAGTCTATATACAGTCCATCCGTTTGGATGCCAGAAAACCATTCCAGGTGCTTCTTCTTGGAAATGAAACAGATTCATTTCTTTACCAATTTTTCTATGATCTCTTTTTTCAGCTTCCTCTATAGAGTGAAGATAAGCATTTAAATCTTTTTCATTCTTCCATGCAGTACCATAGATTCTTGTTAGCATTTTATTTTTTGAATCGCCTTTCCAATAAGCTCCAGCAAGTTTGGTTAGCTTAAAAGCTCCAATATGCTTTAGACTTGGTAAATGAGGGCCTCTACATAGGTCTACAAAAGCATCATCATCTTGATAATACAATTGAAAGTCTTCTTCTTGTTCAGACTCTTCAATAATAGATTCTTTATATGACTCTCCGGCCGAATTAAAAGCTTTTAATGCTTCTTTTTTAGTTTGCAATTTTTTTGTAATAGATGACTTTGAATTAACAATTTTTTGCATCTCTTTTTCAATTTTATCTAAGTCATCAGGGGCGATAGGTTTTACAAATTCAAAATCATAATAAAATCCATCTTTGATAGTTGGTCCAATAGCTAATTTTGTATTTGGATACAAATTTTTAACAGCTCTTGCAAGCACTTGTGCTGTAAGAGTGTGTCTCATAATTTCAAGGCCTTCATCTGAATCAATAGTGATTATTGAGACTTCTGAGTCTTCATTAATAGGGTCTGATAAGTCTCTTTGAATATTATTAACAGAAACAGCAATGGCAGCCTTTGCCAAACCTGGACCAATATCATTAGCTAAATCAAGACCAGTGGAACCGTTCTCCATTTTTCTTATGCTTCCATCAGGCAATGTAATATTCATATGCAGTATTATATAGGTAAATACTGAATTCTATATAGGTTTAATAAAGCCAGCTTGTGCTGGCCTTTTATTTAAAGATTACTCAGGGTATACCC
>CACJBO010000007.1 GCA_902591665.1 uncultured SAR86 cluster bacterium | reverse complement strand
CCCCATCTTTCATTACAAATGATATATTTTTCATTGAATTTATATCTTTTAATGGATCTCCCTGAACTGCTATTAAATCAGCTATTTTACCCACATCAATAGATCCTAAATCTGATTCAATTCCCAATAGCTCAGCAGTTTTTATCGTTGCTGATTCTATAGTTTCGATAGGAGGCATACCATATTGGACCATGTAAACAAACTCCTTCCAATTTGTTCCATGTGACTGAACTCCTGCATCAGTTCCAAATGCTATTTTAACACCTCTCTTGTAAGCTTTTGAAAAGGTGCTTCCGATTTGAGGACCCACAGAGGCTGCTTTTGGCCTAACTATTTCAGGAAAATAATTATCAATTTTAGATTTATCTGCAACAAATTCTCCTGCAGATATTGTTGGAACATAAAATGTTCCATTTTTTATCATCAAATCCATAACTTCAGTGGTCATGAATGTTCCATGTTCTACTGAATCAACTCCTGCAATAACTGCTCTTTTCATTCCGACAGATCCATGGGCGTGTACAGCAACCCACATACCATAATCTTTGGCAGCATCTACAACCGCTTCAACTTCCTCTGCTGTAAATTGAGGATTTTCACCAGATTTAGCAACACTTAACACGCCTCCTGTTACAGTTAGCTTAATTCCATCTGCTCCATCCTTGTATCTTTGTCTAACTGCTGTATATGCATCATATGGTCCATTAATAACACCATCTTCAGCAGCTGGATATTCATATGAATCCTTATCTTTACCATTTGTTGGATCTGCATGGCCACCTGTAGTAGCAATACTTTTGCCAGAAGTAAATATTCTTGGCCCAATAATTTGATTACTATTAATTAAGTCTCGTAAAGAAATAGCAACCATTCCACTATCACCAACCTGTCTTACAGTCGTAAATCCTGATTTTAATGTTATTAATGCATGCTTTGCTGCAAGAATTGCACTTGTCTCTCTTTCAATTTTTGATGGTCTTTCAGCTTTAGATTGATATTCCTGTCCAAAATGAACATGCATATCCATAAGACCAGGCATGACTGTCATGCCTCTAAGATCAATTAGTTTATTATCATTAACATCGATAAATCCCTTATCAATCGAAACAATCCTTCCGTCAGCAACTGTGATTGAATAATTGTTGACGATTTGTTTTTTATTTACATCAATGTATGAACTTGTATAAATAACACTATTAGAAGATAAATTAAAAGATAATAAAAAAGTAATTAAATATATATATTTCATATATTTAATTCTACATATCTTAAACAAAAAAAATAGGGCCAAGAAGCCCTATTCTTATATATCAATTTAATTAAAGTTTGGAATCTAGTTCAGGCAATGCATCAAATAAATCGCTTACAAGACCATAGTCAGAGACTTGAAAAATTGGAGCATCTTCATCTTTATTGATTGCAACAATTACTTTTGAATCTTTCATTCCAGCTAAATGTTGAATTGCACCAGAAATACCAACGGCTATATATAAGTCAGGGGCTACAATTTTACCTGTTTGTCCTACTTGATAATCATTTGGTACAAAACCTGCATCAACAGCAGCTCTTGAAGCTCCAACTGCTGCACCTAATTTATCAGCAATAGAGTCTAGAAGATGGAAATTATCTCCAGATTGCATCCCTCTTCCACCAGATATAACTATATTTGCAGAAGTTAACTCTGGCCTATCACTTTTAGCAAGCTCTTCTGATACGAATTCACTAATATTTGCTGAAGTTGAAGCATCGACAGGCTCAACTGGTACATCAGAGTTATCATTTGCAACTGGATCAAAAGCTGTAGACCTTACAGTTATTAACTTAACAGTGTCATTTGATTTAACAGTAGCGATGCAACTTCCTGCATAAATTGGTCTTTTAAAAGTATCTTCACTCTCAATTGAAATAATATCTGAAATTTGTTGTACGTCTAATTTAGCAGATATCCTGGGTAAAAGATTTTTACCAAATGTTGTAGCCGGTGCCAATATATATGAAAAGCTAGAAGCCAATGAAACAACAAGATTTGATAATTCTTCTGCTAAAGAGTTTTTGTATAAATCATTGTCACAACTTAAAACTTTTGTAATTCCATTAAGTTGCTGAGCTTCGCTAATAACTGAAGAAGTATCAGAACCAGCAACTAGTAGTGTAATATCACTTCCGATTTCTTTGGCCGCAGCAACAGTGTTTAGAGTTGCGCCTTTAAGATTAACATTATCATGTTCTGCTATTACTAATATACTCATCCTATCACCTTTGCTTCATTTTTTAATTTATCAACCAACTCATCTACACTTTCAACGATAATACCTGCATCTCTTGATGGTGGTAATTCTACTGAGAGCAATTCTGTTCTTGGTTCAACATCAACCCCTAATTCACTAATATTTTTAATTGTTAGCTCTTTCTTTTTTGCTTTCATAATATTAGGTAATGAAGCATATCTCGGTTCATTTAATCTTAAATCAGTAGTAACAATTGCTGGCTTATTTAACTTTAATGTTTGAAGGCCACCATCAATTTCTCTTGTTACAGTTACACTACTATCATCCAATATTACTTCTGAAGCATTTGTAGCTTGAGGATAGTCAAGCAAAGCACCTAGCATTTGACCTGTTTGATTATTATCTCCATCAATAGCCTGTTTGCCTAAAATAATTAGATCTGGCTTTTCTTCTTCAACCACTTTAGATATTACTTTTGCTATAGCTAAAGGTTCTAACAAAGATTCAGTTTCAACTAAAATTGCTCTATCTGCGCCCAAAGCAAGTGCCGTTCTTAATTGTTCTTGGGACTCTGATTTACCTACTGTAATAGCTATAACTTCTTCAGCATTACCTGCTTCTTTAATTCTTACAGCTTCTTCAAGTGCTATTTCACAAAATGGATTTACTGACATTTTTACGTTATTTAAATCAACATTTGTATTATCTGGCAAAGGTCTTACTTTTACGTTGTAATCGACTACCCTTTTAAGTGGAACTAATATTTTCATAATAATTTATATATAAATTTGTTTTATAATGTGTGTTAGATTATAAATGAAAGTTATAATCTGCAATACAGCACAATTGTAATTCCTTTTGTGCAATTTACAACATAATTTGAGGTAACTTATGGAAAGAGAAACTATGGAATATGATGTAGTAATTGTCGGTGGCGGCCCCTCAGGATTAGCTGCAGCAATTAAATTTGCTCAACTAAACCAAGAAAATGGTACAGATTATTCAATATGTTTATTAGAAAAAGGTTCTGAGATTGGTGCTCATATATTATCAGGTAATGTTTTTCAGACTACAGCACTTGACGAGCTAATTCCAAATTGGAAAGATCTCAATGCTCCATTAAACGTTCCAGTTAAAAAAGATAAGTTAATCTTCTTGTTTGAAAAATTTGGTTTATCTATACCGGCATTTGTTATGCCGCCAATGAACAATCATGGCAATTATGTTATCAGTCTTGGCAATTTATGTAGATGGTTGGCTGAGCAAGCTGAGAATCTTGGTGTTGAAATTTTTCCTGGATTCCCTGCAAGCAAGTTGATTTATGAAGATGATAAGGTTGTCGGTGTTCAGACAGGTGATATGGGTATTGATGCCAATGGTGAATTAAAGCCTGGGAATGAACCTGGTATAGAAATTCGAGCTAAACATACAGTTTTAGGAGAAGGCTGCCGAGGACACTTAGGTAAAGAAATTATTAATAAATACAGTCTATCTGCTGGAAAAGATCCTCAACATTATGGAATTGGTTTTAAAGAGGTCTGGAAGCTGGACAAAGATAAGCATGAAGAAGGTTTAGTAGTTCATACAAATGGATGGCCTACTCCTTGGGATACACCATCTGGTTCATATTTCTATCACGGTGAAAATGGTGAAGCATATATAGGATATGTTATTCCACTTGATTACAAGAACCCTCACTTAAGTCCATTTGATGAGTTTCAAAAATGGAAAACACATCCATCAATAAAGATATATTTAGAAGGTGCTGAACGAATATCATACGGTGCTCGTGCTTTAATAAAAGGTGGACTTCAATCTCTTCCTAAAATGGAGTTTCCTGGAGGTTTATTGATTGGAGATAATGCCGGAACTTTAAATTTTTCAAAAATTAAAGGATCACATACTGCTATGAAATCAGGATCTATAGCTGGTGAACATATATTTGAAAGCTTACATAACGAAATTTCTACAGATATAACATTTGATCAAAAAATTAATGATTCTTGGATTTATAAAGAACTATATAAATCTAGAAACTTTGGACCATTTTTTCATAAATTCGGTGCATTAATTGGCGCTATGTTTAATGCAATTGATCAATTTATATTTAGAGGAAATTTACCAATTACTCTTAATCACCCTACTCCCGACCATGAGTGCTTAAAAAAAGCTGATGAAATGCCAAGAATTAATTATCCTAAAGCTGATGGAGTATATTCATTTGATAAATTATCATCTGTATATCTTTCTAATACTAATCATGAGGAAGATCAACCTTGTCATCTTCAATTGAAAGATCCATCAATTCCAATATCAGTTAATTTACCTATGTACGATGAACCAGCCCAAAGATATTGCCCTGCAGGTGTTTATGAGGTTGTTGAAAAAGATAATGAAAAGAAATTCGTTATTAATGCACAAAATTGTGTTCATTGTAAAACTTGTGATATTAAAGACCCTTCACAGAATATTAAATGGGTTACTCCAGAGGGACCTGGAGGACCAAACTATCCAAATATGTAATAAAAGATGAATTTGATTAAACAAAAGAACTTAGTTTTAGCTTTTACATTATTATTTGTTAGCTCATGCCAAACTAGTCAAAATGAAATTAAAGAACCTGAAGTAAATAAAATAATAATTAGTGAAGATAAAATATTTGAAGAATATCTTTCTTCTCAATGGGATAAAGATCTTGAAGATAGACCAATATTTGCTTCACTTTTAGGTGATAAAAGGTTTAATCAAGATATTACACCTAATGATTTAAAATACTATCAAAATAGAATTGTTAAACTTCAAGATAAAAAAGAAAAATTAAAGTCCTTTGATTTTAATAAACTTAATTCTGACAACAAATTAAATTACAAACTTCTCGACCTAAACCTTGATAACTCTTTAGAAGCGTCAAACTACCCTTCATACTATATGTCTCTAAATCAAAGAGGTGGAGTCCAAAGCTATTATGAGACAGGAGATAGGCTTGTATATTCATCTAAGTCCGATTATGAAGACTGGTTAGTTCGACTGTCTAAGTATTCAGATAATATTATTAATACAACCAATAATCTTAAAGAAGGATTAATTAAAGGATATACACAACCAAAACTCGTGACTAAACAAGTCATAACTCAAATAGATAATCTATTAAATAATGATTTAGATGGTCATCCCTATTTAAAGATATTTTTATCAGCAAATGATGAATATTTTATTAATGATGATAAAAATCAACTTATTGAAGATGCTAAAGAATTAATTATCAATAAAATTATTCCTGCATATCAAGAACTTAATACTTTTTTAAAAGATGAATATTTGCCTCAATCTAGAGATTCAATTGGTCTAGATGGGGTTCCAAATGGTAAAGAGTGGTATGAATACGTAGCAAGATATCACACAACTACAAACCTTACACCGGATGAAATTCATGATATTGGTTTAGGTGAAGTAAAAAGAATTAGATCTGAAATGGAGCAAATAATTAAGGATTTAGAATGGGAAGGAGATTTTAAATCTTTTTTAAACTACCTTAGAACTAGTCCCAGATTTTATTATGACAATGGAGAAGATTTATTAAATGCATATTTAATAATGGCCAAAAAAATTGACCCTCTTCTTCCTAAGATTTTTAAAGTTTTTCCCAGAGCACCATACGGAGTAATACCTATCCCTGAAGAATCTGCTCCCTTCACAACAACTGCATACTACAATGGACCAGCTAAAGGAAGACCGGGCTACTTTTATGCAAATCTTTATAAACCAGAATCTCGACCTAAATATGAAATACCAGTATTGACTGTGCATGAGGCTGTGCCTGGTCATCATTTTCAAATATCTCTAGCCCAAGAGTTAGAAAATGTCCCAACTTTTCGTAAATATTTAAGTTTTACAGCTTTTGTTGAAGGTTGGGGTTTGTATAGTGAGGAGCTTGGTGAATTTATGGGGATCTATGATGATCCATATGATAAATTTGGACAGCTAACATATGATATGTGGAGAGCTATAAGATTGGTTGTTGATACTGGAATGCACTATAAAGGTTGGTCGAGAGATGATGCGATTAACCTCTTCATAGAAAATACAGCCAAATCTAAATTAGATATTGAAAATGAAGTTGATAGGTATATTGCATGGCCCGGCCAAGCTTTGGCTTATAAAATTGGACAATTAAAAATATTAGAATTACGACAAAAAGCAGAACGAGAATTAGGTGACAAGTATGATATCAAAGATTTCCATCATGAAATTCTAAAAAGAGGCTCAGTTCCTTTAGATATTCTTGAAGGCTATATTAATGATTGGATTTCTGAGACCTTAGATTCTTAGAGTTTCTACATCTTTCACTACAATATTTAATATTATCCCAATTTTTTTCCCATTTCTTACGCCATGAAAACGGCTTATTGCAAACAATACAAATTTTTGTTTCTAATTTAAGTTTTTTATGCAATTTTACCAACTGGATAATTTTTATTACCGCTACTTATATAAAGAGTGTCATCAATAATATTATTATTCTCTAAAGCAAAATTTATTAAATTATAATAAGTTGATCTATTAAAAAATCCTTCAATATTATCTCTTACATGAACTATAGGGATTAAGGTGTTTTCAAAATTAATTAGTTTAATTGTATTAATTTCATTTATTACAAAAGAGTATTCAAAGTTTGTTACCAACTCAAGACTTTCATTATTAAAATTAAAGTCTGTAATTACATATGGAGCTATAGCAGATTTTAAAGGTACTTTTTCATGAGGAGTAACTAAATAATATGAATCATCATCTTTTCTTAAAACAGTAGAGAAGAGTTTAGTTAGTCTATAATTTTTGATTGGAGAATTGTTATAAAACCACTCACCTTCTCTGTCTATAAAAAACTCCTGGCCTTCACATAAATCTGGATTCCATTTGTGAACTGGAGGGAAGCTATTACCTGTTGGTTTAATATGATTGGCAATCTTAGAAATACTCATAAATAGATTTTATAAAAATGAATAAACCAATTAAACATAAAATTGCTGATAAAAAATAATTAATTAATTTATTTTTATGGATATTTATTGTTTTTGATGCAGTAAGTAAAAAAGATAGCAACATAAACCATAATGCAGAAGTAATTGAAAAATAAATTGGATAAAGATAAAAAAAATATACCCTGAATTGAGTCTATCAGGATGGTGAATAATGAAACAAAAAATATAAAGGCTTTAACATTAAATATATTTGTGATTAAACCAGAGAAAAAGCTCCCATAAATTGATGAACTATTTTGTGAATTGCTTTGATTATATTCAGTTACAGAATCAGATCTAATCATTGATATGCCTAAATAAAATATATAAGAACTACCTATTATGCTTATAGAAAGTTTATATAGCTCATTTTCTAGGATAAATAGAGAAATACCATTTATAGCAAGAAAACAATGAAAATATATTCCAACTCCTATACCTATGGCTGTAAAAATTCCAGCATTTCTTCCATATAAAGATACTTGCCTTATAGTTACAGCAGTATCAGGTCCTGGACTTGTTAAAGCAATTAAGTGAGCAATAGATGACCAAATAAACATATTAAAAAATAATATTTGGTTCAATTTCTAATTTGATATTAAATGTCTTATAAACTAAATCTTGAATTTCAGACGCATAATTTAATACATCCTCTTGTGTTGCTTGACCATTAGTTATTAATACTAATGAATGATTTTCAAATAGAGATACATTTTTATGTGTAGAGATTTTATTTTTTATTAATTCTATTAATCTTGCTGCTCCAACTTTCACATGGTCTTGATCATAATTCCAAATTATTAATTCTTCTTTTGAGTAACTAGTAAAATTGATCGAATCTATACCTACTATAGGATTTTTAAAAAAGCTACCAACATTATTAATAATATTTGGATTTGGTAATGCTTTTGATCTAATTTTAGAAATAATATTTGCGACATCTCTAGTTGTATTAGCGTTGATATTATTTTCTTTAATATAATCTCTAATCGTTTGATAATTGATTGATAGATTACTCTCCTTATTAATAAGGAAATTTATGTTGTATATAAGACGTTTTGAGTTTTTTAATGAAGAATTTCTATATACAAAATCACATTCTGAGTTTGTTAAATTAATTTTTTTAAATTCTGTTAAACAGTAACAATCAATACTATCTATTAATGATGATACTTCTGCTCCATAAGCTCCTATATTTTGGATTGGAGATGCTCCAACGCTTCCAGGTATATCAATTAAATTCTCAAATCCATTAATATTTTTTTTTATACAAAAATTAACTAGATCATTCCAATTATAAGCAGCACCAACCCTTAATAAGTTATTTGCTTTATCTTCAATAAGTGTATCAAAATTAGCTCTGATAATAATGCCATCATAATAATTAGGTAAAACCAAGTTTGTTCCTTCACCAACAATATAAATCTTTTCATTATTATTAGATAAAAAATCTTTAAGTTCATCAAAGTCATTTTCACTCTCAAGTGTAAGTAGGTATTTGCATTTTGAACTAATGCCAAGAGAATTATTTATTGATGAATTTTTTTCAAAAATCATTATATTTTTAGATATTCTTCAGCTCTTATAACATCTTCTTGTGTATCAATTCCTGGAGGAACTTCTCCTTTATATTGAGACATATATATTGAAAGATCGTTATCTAGGAATCTAAGTTGTTCAAGCTTATGTTCTAATTCATTTGCTGTTGGTTCTAAATTAATTATTTTAGATAATGTTCTATATTTATAACCATATATTCCAATGTGCCTCATAACACTATCATCTAGTTCTTTAGTAAGATTTCTTTCAAAGGCTTCAGCATATCCACTACTATTGATTATAACTTTGACACAATTTTTATTTGAAACATCTTCATCATTATAAATTGGATGAGAAGCTGATATAACATCGCAATCTTTATTAATAAAGTCGTTAATTAAATTAGAAAGTAACTCGAGAGGCATAAAAGGCTCATCTCCTTGTAAGTTAATTACAAGATCATCATCTTTTATATTAAGTTTTGTTGCAGCTTCAAAAACTCTATCAGTACCAGAAATATGTTTTGAATCAGTCATAACAACATTTTTTGTAAATTTTAATACGTGTTCAAATATTTCATTTGAATCTGTAGCTATATATGTATCTAATTTTAATGAATCTACATTAGTAAAAACTCTCTGAATTAATGACATGCCAGAAATATTAATGAGAGGTTTTTTTGGAAGTCTAGTGGAGCCAATTCTTGATGGTATAAGAATGATTGTCCTGTTATTCATATTTACTTTACAGATTTTAACTTTGAATCAAGTTCTGTTATAAACTTATCAGATACATCAGCCTCAATTGTTAAATACCAAATTTTATTATTATCAAAACTTCGACATTTTGATGCATCCTTCTCTGTCATAATTATTGGTAAATGATCTAGAAAGGTTAAATCTTCCTCATCAAAGTTATGATGATCTGGAAATGAGTTTCTAGAAATATCAAAACCTAGTCTAGCCAATAAATCAAAAAATCTACCAGGATTTCCTAAGCCTGCTACAGCATGAACCTGTTTGTGCATAGGCCAATCTTTAATAGGATATGATTTACCTGTCTTTAAATGAACAAATTTTGATGGACTTATATTCATTAAATATTCATCATCTTGCGTTGGACCACTATTATTAATAATAAAGTCTACGTCTTTTAGTCTTGCAGTTGATTCTCTAAGTGGTCCAGCAGGAAAAGTAAGATTATTACCAAATCTTCTTTTTCCATCTATTAAAACAATTTCTATATCTCTACCCATATTGTAATGTTGAAGACCATCATCAGAAATAATGACATCACAGTCATGATTATCTATAAGTGTTTTTACCGCACGAACTCTATTTTTATCAATATAAAAAGGTAAATTTAATTTAGCTAATATTTGAGCTTCATCACCAGTTTTCTTTACAGGCGTTTTATCATTAACCTGAAGTGTTTCTCTGAATTTACCCCCATACCCCCTACTTACAAGACCTGGTTTGTAACCCAAGTTACATAATTCTTGTGCTATGTAAGCCACTAATGGAGTTTTTCCAGTACCACCTATTGTTAGGTTGCCAACAATAATAATTGGAACATCAGGTTTAAATGAAAGAGTTTTATTTTTAATGAACTTTCTTCTTCTGCGATTAGTTAGATAAGTGAATAAAAGTGAAAAAGGCGTTAGGAGATATAGCCATAAACTTTTTTTATACCAACTATCTACAACGAAACTAGCATTGTCTTCATCTTCATACTCTGGGACATATAATTGTTTGCTTTCAGACGGTTTTATTTTGTCTTTAGGTGAATCTTCAAATTTATTTTTATATAAAGATTGATATATGCCTTCACCACTCAGAAGTTCTTTATGCGTTCCAGTTTCTGAGATTACACCATTATCTAAAACAATTATTCTAGAAGCATTCTCAATAGTTGATAGTCTATGAGCTATAACAATGGTAGTTCTATTGGTGATAAGTTTTTCTAAGGCTTCTTGAACAATTAATTCAGATTCTGTATCTAGTGATGATGTTGCTTCATCTAAAATAATTATTGGTGAATCTTTATAGAATGCTCTAGCTATGGCTAATCTCTGACGTTGACCACCAGATAACAAAACCCCATCATCACCAATTTCAGATTCAAAACCTTCAGGTAGTCTTTCTATAAAATCAATACAACCAGCCTGTTTTGCAGATTCAATAAGTTTTTCAGAATCTATTGTGTCATCACCATAGGCTATATTTTTAGCAATAGTGTCATTAAATAAAGATGGAGACTGATTTACTATTGAAATAGAAGATCTTAAGTGTTGTAAAGAATAATCATTGACAGATACTCCATCGATAAGAACATCACCAGAAGAATGATTATAAAAACGTGGAATTAAGTTTGCTATCGTTGATTTACCCGAACCTGACTTTCCAACAATGGCAATTGTTTCATTTTTATCAATTTTAAAAGAAATATCATCAATAATTAATCCGCCAGTATCATAAGAAAAAGAAACATTTTTAAATTCAATATTTCCTAGTATTTTAGTTTCTAAACTTCCTGAATTATCTTCATTTTGTTGATCTAATTGATCAAAAATTTCATTAGCTGCTGCTAAACCTTTTTGAACGATAATATTAATATTTGATAGTTGGCGAATTGGCTTGGCCATTAGGCCTGCAGCTGTAAAAAAAGCTACAAATGTTTCTGCATCAAGACTAATACCTAACTGAGAACCTAAAGCAAAATAAGCAACTAGTGAGAGTGAGACTGATACTAGTATTTGAATTATAGGTGTTGCTAAATTGCCTGTTGCTTCAAGTTTCAAGTTTTGATTTTTATTTGAAGCATTAGCTTTTAAGAATCTTTTATTTTCATACTCTTCAGCATTGAAACTTTTAATCTCAACATGACCATCAACAGCTTCAGATGCAATATGTGTAACGTCACCCATTGCTGTTTGTATTTTTGTTGCGAGTTTCTTTAATCTTTTCCCTGCTACATAAACTATTAATGCTATTAATGGTGCTGTAACAATTAGCAATAAAGTTAATTTGTAGTTTAAGAACATTAGATAGGCAAAAAGACCAACTAGTAAAAAACCTTCTCTTACAAATGTTTTTACAGCATTTGATGCGGCACCTGAGACTTGCGTTGTAGTAAATGTAATTCTATTAATTAATTGTCCTGATTGATTTGCATCAAAATAGGATTTTGGTAAATCATGTAATTTTTGAAATAATTCTGCTCTTAAGTCATGAACAATTCCAAAACCAACTCTAGACATAAAATAATTACCTATAAAGAAGCCTAAACCTCTTCCGATAGCAATAAATATTAAAGACATTGCTAGGATGGTATTTAAACTTTCATCATCAGAATCAATATAACTAATAATTCTTCTAATCCACTCTACAGCTGCAATATCTGCTGCGGCAAAACTAATAAATCCTATGACACTTATTAGAAAAGACCACCTATACCTATAGGTGTAACCCAGAATACGTCTTAGACTGCCAGTTTTCATTTTTCTATAGTTCTTATTTGAACTTCATCAAATCCATTCTTATTTAGTATATCCATTATACCTACTATCCATATATGAAGAGAGGCTGCTTCTGCGCTTAACACTATGGAGTTAGAATTATTATTAAGATTAAATATAGCCTGTTCGATCAGATCTAAATTATTGATGTTATAAATTTCTCCATTTATATAAACATTGCCGCTTGAAGTAACTGATATCTCATTATTAATTTCGACAAGGTTATATTCAAAAGATTCAGTCTTTGGAAGATCTAATGATAGAAATTGTGAATCCCCTACTTTAGATGTAACAACAAAAAAAATTACTAATAAGAATACAATATCTATTAAAGGAGTAATCTCAATCGAAAATGAGGATTTTTCTTGATTAATAAATTTCATTTATTAATTACGTCAATAAATCTAGAAACTTCAACTTGAAGAGAGATTAATAGAAATGATACTTTTTGCTCAAAGTATTTATGAAGTACAAGACCCGGAACAGCTATAAACAATCCAAAAGCAGTTGTAATTAAAGCCTGGGATATTCCAGCAGCTAAAGCATCAGGATTAGCTCCGGTAACTTCACTTAAACCTGTAAAAGCTGTAATCATCCCAATAACAGTTCCTAGAAGACCTAATAATGGACTTATGGTTGCTATTGTTCCTAACATATTTAAATTTCTTTCCAAAGAATACTTAACCTCAATTGCTTTTTCTTCAATTTTTGATTCTAAGTTTTCTCTTGGAAGATCTTTATATTTAATACAAGATACAAGAAGAAATCCCAATGATGACAACTCTGCTATCTCATCGGCCTGTTGATTATTTATAAGATTTTTATTGTTGAGATTAACGATTTGATTGGTTAGGCCGTTTGGAGTAACAAGCCTAATTTGTAAAAACCATAATCGCTCAACTGCAATAGTTATAATCAATATGCTGCAGGCAAGCAAAGGCCACATAAAAGGCCCTCCAGCAATTATAAACTCTGTCATTTATACCTCATTTAGATTCATATCTTGAATCTTATAGATTTTATCAAAGTTTTTTATAAAGTTACTATCATGAGTTGCTGTGATAAGAGCTATCTTGTATCTGCGAGAAATATCTAATAGCAGATTTTGAATAATTTCTGCATTATCTTCATCAAGATTTCCTGTTGGTTCATCTAAAAATATAAAATTTGGTTTATTTATTAGCGCTCTAGCTATAGCCACTCTTTGCTTTTCGCCTCCTGATAATTTCCAAGGGAGATGATTAATACGATGAGATAGACCAACTTCATCTATTATTTTAATTACTTCAGATTTATCTATTGTTTTATTTGATATTTCAAGTGGAATTAAAATATTTTCAATAACTGTTAAATCTTCAAGCAAATGATGAAACTGATAAACAAAACCAAAATTAACAAGTCTTATGTTGCTTAAATCAGAATTATTAAAAGATGTTATTAATTTATCATCATATTTAATTGATCCTGAGGATGGAGCGTCTAGAGATGCTAAGATTTGAAGTAATGTTGATTTACCTGCACCAGATCTACCTGAAAGAGCTACCAAATCACCTCTTTTGATTGATATATTTATATTATCTAAAACTTCAATTTTATTGTTATCAACAAAGAAAGATTTACTTAAATTAATGCATTCAATTTTATTCATGCCTAAGAATCTCTGTTGGATTTAGTTTTATAACCCTTAAAGCTGGTAAAAGAGAAGAAATAACACTAAAAATAAATGAAAGAGTACAAATTAAAAGTATTTGTGCGTAGTCAACATGATAAGGAAAATAGTTAATAAAATATGCTTCTAATAAATTTCTTTGAAGAATTGACTCAATAAAAGTTATAAAATTATTTAAATTAAATGTTATTAGTAAGCCAATAAGTAGTCCAAAAATTAAACCTATCATACTAACCATTAATCCTTGAAAGAAAAAGATCATAACAAGTTGGTTATTATTAGCTCCTATTGTTTTGAGGATACCAACTTCTCTTTCTTTTGATTTCACCGTCATAACTATTGTCGACAGAACTAGTATTGATGCTACACCAACAATCAAAAATAACATTAAACCAATTAGAAGCTTCTCAAATTGTATTGCTTCAAATAATGTTCCATGAGTTTCTTTCCAGGAGGATGAAAAAAGTCCAGTATTATCAGGTATTGAATCATAAGCAATTTTATCAGCGATAAATAAATCAGATGTTTTAATCCTAATCGATAAGGTTTCTTCTTTTAATGACTTAAATTTTTGAGCTAAATCATGAGAGATTAAAGCTAAAGACTGATCTATTTCTGCTCTAAGTTCAAATATACCGACAACTTCTAGTGATACAGATTTTGGATAAGAACCTATGATAGAAGATTTAATATCAGAAGTTGTTATATTTATCCTGTCTCCAACAAAAATTCCTAAATAGGACGCTAGCCAAGATCCAATAATTATTGAATTATCTTTGTTTAAGTTATCTAAGGAACCATAGATCATATAATCAGGTAATATTGAAACTCTTTTTTCAGCTTCTACATCAATACCGTTTATCGATATACCTTTACTTAGTGTTTGATATGTAGCCAAAGCTTGAAATGAGATAAAGGGTACAGCCTCAATAACCTCATCACTTTGTTTAATCTTATCTATTAAGACTTCATAATCTTTTATGGGTTCTTCAGATAATATAACTGCATGAGGTACGACTCCAAGAATCCTATTTTGTAACTCTTTTTCAAAGCCATTCATTACTGACATTACAATAATTAAACTTGCGACACCAATTGAAAGTCCTGTTACAGCTAAAAAGGAAGTAAAAGAAAATATACCTCCTTTATTAGATTTAAAGTACTTAAAAGCTAATTTAAGAGGTAATTTGAACACAAGACTATTATTTTAATAATCCTTTAATTAGGTTCTCTATGCTTTTTGTATATGGAGGTCTAATGCCCTCAAATAATTTATCAAACTTAAATCCAACATCTTTGTAAAAAGCTCTTGGGTTTGAAAAGTTTTTAAAACCATCAAAAGATTGATATCTACCCATTCCGGATGGTCCTACCCCTCCAAAAGGTAAATCTTTTTGTTGTATATGACCAACAACATTGTTGATAGTAACTCCACCAGATGATGTATTTGACATTATTTTTTCTTCTTCATTTTTATCATTACCAAAATAATACAATCCTAGAGGCCTATCTTTTGAATTTATAGTCGAAAGAGCTTCATTTAAATCTTCATATTCTAAGACTGGTAAAACAGGACCAAATATCTCTTCTTGCATAATCTTCATATCATCTGAAGTGTTAGTAACAATTGTTGGTGGTATTTTATAAAATTGTTGCTGAGAGAAATCTTCATTAGATGGGTTAATTTCATTAATATCTGCGCCCTTTTCCCTTGCATCTTCTATCAATGAATTAATCCTATCAAAATGTCGTTGATTAATAATGGATGAATAATCGTCGTTATCTTTAATAGATGGATAATATTCATTAATAGCATTTTCTACTTCAGAGATAAACTCATCCTTCTTTTCTTTATGAACAATGACGTAGTCTGGAGCAAGGCAAATCTGACCTGCATTAAGAGTCTTACCAAACATAATTCTTTTTGCTGAAACTTTCATATCAGCTGAATTACCTATTACAACTGGTGATTTTCCACCGAGCTCAAGAGTAACTGGGACAAGATTTTGAGATGCAGATTGCATAACATGTTTTCCGATATTTCCAGAACCTGTATATAAAAGGTGATCAAAATGAAGTTTTGTGAATGCTTCACCTACTTCAGGACCTCCTAAGAAAGTAGCAAACTCATTTTCATCATATGCTTTATCACAAAGACTTTTAATTAGTTCAGATGTGATAGGAGTTAATTCGCTTGGTTTATGCATAACCTGATTGCCAGCAGCAAAGATTGCTGCTAGTGGTCCAAAAGATAAATTAACAGGAAAATTCCATGGAGATATCATCCCCACAGTTCCTAATGGTTCATATTTCACATATGATTTTGCTCCAAATAATCCAAATGGGAAATTTGATGAACGTTTTTCTACTTTAGTCCATTTTTTGATATTTTTAATGGCATTATTAATATCAGGGATGATGCTATATGCATCTGTCATTATTGATGTGTTTCTTGATCTATTACCGTAATCTTCATTTAGCGCATCAACAAAATCATATCTATTTTCCATAATAAGATTTTTTAGTCTATTTAATCTATCAATTCTTAATTCTATAGAAGGAGCACCTTCTTTAATAAAATGATTCTTTTGTGCATCGAGTATTCTTTGCATATCTTGTGTATTAGTGTCCATAATTACCCCCTAACTTCTATTTGCTTTATCTTTGTCATTTGAAGACCTTATCATAGCTCTAAGCTGTTCCCAATCTTCTTCACTAACTTTATCTAATGCTGAAAAAGTACCACCACCTGTTAGATATTGAGCTCCATCAATTGCAATAGTCTGACCAGTCAGATAATCACAACCATCAGCCATTAAAAAAGTTGCTAAATTTTGTAGTTCATTCATTTCTCCAAGCCTTCCAACTGGAACACTACCCATAAAATCAGAATCGTTATCACCACCAGGGTTAAGCCTATCCCAAGCTCCTTTTGTAGGAAATGGGCCTGGAGCTATAGCATTGACTTTAATTCCATATTTTCCCCATTCTGCTGCTAATGATTGAGTCATTGCATGCAGGCCTGACTTAGACATAGCAGATGGAACAACATATGGTGATCCAGTCCAAACCCAAGTAGTTAAAATAGAAATAATTGAGCCTCTAAGTTTTTGTTCAATCCATCTTTTACCAACTGAATGAGTTATGTAAAAAGTGCCATGAAAAACTATATTAGCTATTGCATCAAATCCTTTATGAGATAAATCTTTAGTAGGTGAAATAAAATTTCCTGCAGCATTATTTACCAAGCCATCTAAGGGACCTTCTTGAAATATTCCATCAATGTAACTTTCAACGTCAGAAGAAGCTCTAATATCTAGCGTTTCATAATTTACTTTAACGTTATATTTATCTTCGATTTCAGTAGCGGTATCTTTAAGCACATTCTCCCTTCTTCCACATATATATAGATCTGCTCCATGTTGACCATAATGAGTTGCCATTTCTTTTCCTAGACCAGTTCCACCACCTGTAACAAGAATTCTTTTACCTCTCAATAAATCTTCTTTAAACATTATTATCTCCAAGATTTGCTATATCTATTATGGATTCAGCCCATTTATCAGAATAATTAAGAGAGGGAACATAATCAAGGATTTCACCACCTGCTTCAATAAACAATTCTTGATACTCGTCTCCAATTTCAATAATTGTTTCTAGGCAATCAGCTGTAAAAGCAGGTGAAAAAACAAGCACTTTCTTGTGATTATTTAGAGGTAATTCTTCTAAAACCTTGTCTGTAAAAGGGTCTAACCATTTATTAGTAAGCCTTGATTGAAATGTTACCTCGTATTTTGATTTATCCAAATTTAACTTATCTGCAATAAGCTTTGTAGTTTCATAAACTGTGGCTTTATAACAAAATTTATTTTTATCAGTAATCCCAAGTTCACAATCATTATCAGAACATAAGCTATCTGGATAAACATTATCAACATGACTATTAGGCACCCCATGGTAACTAAAAATAATCTTGTCATATGAATTTATATCAAATTGTTTTGCTTTATCTATCCATGCATCAATGAATAATGGATTGTCATAAAATTGATTAATAAAAGTTACTTTTGGTACAACCCATTTTTCTCCTAAATACTTTGAAACTTCCTTATAAACTGATCCAGTAGTAGCTGCTGCATAATGAGGAAATAGAGGTAAGATTATTAATTCATCAGGATTCTGTAGCAACATTTCATCTAAAACATTTTGAATTGATGGTGATTGATAACGCATTGCATACCTAATATCGATATTAGGTAATTTACTAGATAAAACTTTTGTTAGCTCTTTTGTATTATGAAGCAATGGTGAACCATATTCAGAATCCCATACTTTTTTATATATTTTTGAAGAACCTAGTGACCTAAATGGACAAATTATAAAATTAACTAATAAAAATCTTAATAGAGGGTTGATATCTAATACCTTCTCATCAGATAAAAACTCTCTTAAATATTTAAAAACACTCCAGTAAGAAGGACTGTCGGGTGTTCCTAGATTAATAATAAGTAATGCTTTTTTCATAGTTAGCTATTTCTGTTTAAATACAGGATTTGTAATTATAAATATAAAGCATATTAAACATAGAATCGAAGAAAAATAGTATAAATATGCTGGATTATAGGCATATATTGGCATAGCAAGAACGGGAGTCAAAATATGTCCTATAGGATAAACAGATCCTAAGTACCCTGCTACTGACCCTTGGTGCTCAGGCGATTGTGCTAGTGATAACGAAGATGATATAGCTGGACGTAATAACCCACCACCTAAGCCATTAACAATAATAGCTAAATAATAAACTGAAATCTTTGGATATAAAGCCATAACAGTATATGAAAAAGACAATAATAAAATACCGTATATCAATAACTTATTATTTGATAATGGAAAAGCATCAGTAAAAATATACTGACTAACGATTGTTGAAATGGAAAGAAGAGCAAAGGTCATACTAATTACAACAGGCAGATCATCGATACTAGAAAATGTATCAAAAAGATAAAAACCAATGGTTTGAATCAATGAAGCAAGACATAAACTAGATATAGAGGCTATAAATAAAAATGGCCAAACTGTATTTGATGTCCATGAAACTTTTTGTGACGATTTTATATTATTTGATGGTATTGAAGATTTATTCTCTAGATTTTTATAAATGCCTATAGAAGCGATGATGCCTAGAATGCTAAAAATATAAAATGGCGTTTCTTTTGAAATAAGAATTAAAAAACCACCAATCAAAGGTCCTGCAACTGTACCAATTAAAAAACTTGATTCAAGTCGAGCAAATTTAACGGTTCTTTTATCTTCTGATGATGTGTCTGCAACATATGCAAAAGAAGCTGGCCTTGTAGCAGAACCTAATAAACCATTTAACATACGACCAAATACCAATAATGGAAAAAGAAATACTAAATCTAAAAAGTTTTTTTCCACTAAAAATAATGGCGTTATCATTGCTATCAATGATGCTGAGTAGCCAAGAAGGCCTAGAATAGCAATATTTCTTCTTCCATATTTATCACTAGCCCTTCCCCATGCAGCACTAGTTAAAGCCCAGCCAATAGCTGAAAATGCAAATATAGAAGATGTTTGTACTTCTGATAAACCCAACTCTCTAGCCAAAGGGGGAACAATAACAAAAACAAATGATTGACCTAATCCAACTGTAAATAGGCCAAATTTAAGCCAAGAGGAGCCAGATTTATTCATTAAGATATTTTCTTTATGCCTATACTATCTCTAATAGAAGATAGCATTTCTTGGGCTATAGGCCTTACCTTTTTAGAGCCTTCGCTTAATAAATCGTTAAGTAGATTTTTATCATTAACCAAAGAATCATATTTTTCTCTTACTGGAGTCATCTCATTATTAACAACTTTAAATAATTTATTTTTAGCATCACCCCAACCTATTCCATCCTTATAGTCATTTTCAAATTCTTTTATCATTTCATCTGAAGCAAAATATTTATATAACTTAAATACCGTACAGTTAGATGAATCTTTAGGTTCACCAGGTTCTAATGAATTTGTTACTATCTTTGATATAGCTTTTTTTAGTTGTTTTTCAGTAGATAATAGTGGAATTATATTTCCATAAGATTTAGACATTTTTTGACCATCAGTACCAGGAACTGTGTCCTTCTTAGACTGAATAATAGCCTCAGGTAATTCGAAAGTTTTTTTGTATGTATGATTAAACCTAGCAGCAATATCTCTGGTCATCTCAAGATGTTGAATTTGATCAGCCCCAACAGGAACATGAGTAGCATTAAACATTAAGATATCAGCAGCCATTAGTATTGGATATGAAAAAAGGCCCATTGTTATGCCTTTATCTTCATCTCTCTTGTTATTGTTAATAGCAGCCTTGTAAGCATGTGATCTATTCATTAACCCCTTTGCAGTTACACAATTTAAAATCCAACTAAGCTCAAGGATTTCTGGTATGTCTGATTGTCGATAGAAAAAAGATTTATTCACATCGAGACCTGAGGCAAGCCATGCTAAAGCAACATTTTTTACAGATTCAGATACTTCTTTATCATCAGAATTTTTAATAATTGCATGATAATCAGCTAAAAAATAATAAGATTCATCATAATTCTTTGCTTGTTTTAAAGCAGGTTTTATTGCACCTAAATAATTTCCAATATGAGGAGTACCAGTTGTTGTAATACCTGTTAGAATTCGTTTTTTCATTTGGTATAATTATAAACTTCAAAAGAGATTAATGTGAAAACAAGTCAAGATTTATTTAAACAGTTAGATGAAGCGGAATCTTTATTTTCAAAAGGTTCAATAAAGATTGCTCAAAAAAAGGTTAGAGAAGTAATTTCAAAGTCTAAAGAATTAGACAAAATACCAAACAAACTCAGACATAAAATTAATTTTGCAATTGGTCAATCAAGATATTTTGATGATATGTCATCTTTTGCTACTAATCCAAAAAGAGAAGAATTAATAAAAGAAATATCTACAATTATTCAATCTCCTCTTGAAAGCCCAAAAAAACAAGCTCATTTAATTCATGATGTTCAAACTAAGTGGCAACTACTTGATTTATCAAGCAGACCTGCATCAAAAGAACAGTGGAATAAATTTAATGAATTAACTAATAAAGCTTGGGAACCATGCAGTGAATATTTTGATGAGCTAAAACAAATAAAGATAAATAATGCTAACCAAAGAATGAAAATTGTTAGTGATATAAATAAGTATGTTGAAGACAACTCATCCAACTGGCCTCAACCTAAGTTCCTAATACAATTTTTAAGACAATCTTTTGATGAGTGGCAAAAATATGCACCTGTTTTAGATAAAGATCTCAATAAATTAAGAAATGCTTATTTTGAAGCCAAAAAACCTATTAATGATGCAATTAAAAAACAAGAACAGATAGTCATAAAAGCTAAAGAAGCTTTAATAGAAAAAGTAAATGCCATAACAGATGAAGATAATGATATATGTATCAAGAAATTCAACGATTTAAAGAATGAATGGAAAAAAGCAGGATCGGCTGGTAGGAAAGCAGACAATAAACTTTGGGATAAATTTAACAAATCTGCAGATAGATTCTTTAATGCGAAAAAAGAGGTCATAGATGCTGAGCTTATAAAAGCTAACGAGCTATTATCTCAGCTTAAAAGTGATGAGATTTCAATTAATGAAGTTTTAAAAAGTTTAAATGATCTTAAAAATATTTCTAAAACAAAAGAATTCAATTCTATTCAAAAACAAATTAATAATAAAAGAAAGGAACAAGAGTCAAAACTAAAACAAAATAAGATTGATTCATATACCAATCTACTGGATGCATTCTTAAATAATGAATTAGATAACACCCAAGTCCCCTCTTCTATAAAAAATAAATTAAACGAGAAGCCACAAGAAAAATCCAGTAGCGAAGCATTAACTTATGCATGTGTAAAATTAGAAGCTCTTGCAGGAATTGATTCATTAAAAAAAGATGCTCAGTTAAGACAATCAATTCAAATGGAAATGCTTACAAATAAGTTTAATAAAGTATCTAGTAACCTAAATTCTGTTGATGATTTATTAGTTCATTTTATCAATAATATTTCAGCCAAACCTACAGCTGCAGAAAAAACACTTTGGAAAAGAATTTCAAAAACCATTGATATTCTTGTTTAGTACTTAAGATCTTTCTTTTAGTTGTCTTAATATCTCTGAATGCCTTTTTTTATCTAATGAATAAAAATAAAAGAAAAGTATAGGAATTATAAGTAATATAGGCCCTATAACTCCCTGAACAAAAAATAATGAATAAGCCTGATCATAAGTTGGTGTCTCTGCAGTTATATTAAGAACCCATAGCGTTAGACCACCAGTTAGAGAACCTATAGCCGTATTAACTTTTTGAACAAATGAAACAGCTGAATACAGTACCCCCTCTTGTCTTCTCCCGCTTTGCAGATCAACTTCATCAGCTATATCTCCAATCATTGCATCTCTAGCCATATTTCCAGCAATACTTAGAGTTGATATAAAAATTAGGGGAACACATAAAAAAAGTACTAAAGTCGTTGTGCCTTTTTCAGGTGTTAAACCTAAATTATATGAAATAAATGCAATTGGAGCAGATAAGGCAACACCCAAAACACATAAGAGAACAAAGTTTCTTTTACCAATTATGGCTACAAATTTTGGTGTTATATAGAATGCTAAAAATGCAGCACCGAAGTAAATATATAAAAATATTCCAATTTGACTGCCATTAAGTCCCCAAAAATCAGTATTAATAAATAGAGTTAAGCTATTCAATAAACCCCATGAAATTGAAAGAGTTAAACTACCAAGAAAAAATAAAATAAAAGATTTGTTTGATATGGCAATTTTTAATTCTTTTATTATTTGATTAAGGGTTACTGCTTCAGTCCACTTGGATAAATTTTCAATTTTATAGGTTGTAGTAATTGATGAATACAACAATGACAGAACCATAAAAATTGCACCAGTTAATGCTAAAGGAAAATAAGCCTCTGGATTTAATTGTCCATATGGATATTCTGGCGTAGATCTAAAAAAAATATTATATGCAAGAAATGCATTAGAAATTCCAGCAACCCATGCAAACATTTCTCTCCATGAAAAAAGTTTAGTTCTCTCTATATAATCTTTTGTTATCTCCGCGCCAAAAGATCTATGGGGTACTTCGAATAGCGTCATTCCTATCCTTGTAAAACTAGCGCACACAAACATCCACCAAAATAATTGATTTTGGGTAATATCCCAATCAGGTTTGGGCGTAAACAAGAGGATATAAAATATTGAAACAGGTATAAATGAGACAAGCATGTATGGATGTCTTCTACCTAATTTAGTATTAGTCCTATCTGATATAGTACCCATCAATGGATCTGTGATTGAATCAACAATCAAAGCAGCACCAATAGCAAGTGATGCTAATAAAGGATCAAGACCAATAACTCTTGAATAAAAAAATAATAAAAAGAATGTAAACATATCAGATTTAATCCCATTGGCTATTGCTCCAACTGAATATTGAAATTTAAACTGATTAGTTAACATCAGACTTCCTGTAAATGAATTAATAAATCATCTTTGAATAAGTCAAAGACTGGCTCTTCAATTAAGTGTCTCATTTGTGGAAAAATTAATAAATTACTATTCTCAATTAATTTATTTGCTTTATATGCATTATTAACCCTGATTAAAGGATCTTCTTCTCCGTGAATAATTAATGTTTTAGTTTTAATTGATTTAACTTTTTTAATTCTATTTTTTGAGGCTAATATAGCCATTAACTGTCGACTAAAACCAGAATCGTCTTGGCCTGCTCTATTTATTGATTCAACAGATTTTTCGTAAAATTCTTCTGTTTCTAAGTCATTGTTCTCTAAGCCTATTAATTTAAATATCTTTTTGGTTCTTGAGATTCTTTCATCCATTGAAGCATTTGGATTATTGATTCTTTGCATTAAAAGTTTTCTAACATCTCGTCTTGGGCCATTTAAAGGTCCTGGTGTTGAAACTGATGATGCAATCAAGGTAAATGTCTTTATTCTCTCTGGATAATTAGCAGCAACAATCTGTGCAATCATACCTCCCATTGAAATACCTAATAAATGAGCTTTATCAATATTAAGCTCATCTAAGATTAAGATAGAATCCTCAGCCATATCATCTAAGGAATATGGTGCATCTATAGGTAGTCTTAAAAAATATCTTACATAGGTTGTGCTTATAGTTCTTGTTCTTCTTTCATCACCAAATAAGTCATTATTAATTCTAGATGAAAGACCAGTATCTCTGTTATCAAAAACTATTGGCCTGTAATTATTTTCTATTAAGAAATCTATAATATGATCTGGCCAGTTAATTAATTGGCCTCCAAGACCTTGAACTAAAAGAATGGGTTCAGCATTTTTTGGTCCATAATCTCTATAAACAATTTTAATATCATCGTTATAAACATATCCCTCATCGAATGCATTTAGTGAATTAATGAAAAATAGTGATACAAAAAAATATTTATAAAAACGCATTTATTCTATCTTTAATATTTTGCCTAAGGCTGCCCCAAAAAAGCATGACGTCATAGCTATGCAAATCACCTGTAAAGTATCTAATTTTCTTCATACGATCAACTAATGGACCTCTTGCTTCTAACAAACCATTTTTAGCATTCAAAGAGACAGAGAAGTCTTGAACACTACTATATCTCAAGCTTTTCTTAGCTCCAGAATGTTTTATAGAAAGCCTATCAGCAAAATCATAATTTGGTGATTTAGTTATAACAGCACTATGACATTCTGGAGGTTTATGCCAATTATTATCATTCATCCAGGTAAAGGGATTGGTTGAATATATTTTTTGGTCCATATATTGAATAGTCCATCCTGAAGGAGTCCAAAAAATAGTTCTTACTCGCTGTCGTTTAAATCCCTCGACCACTGTTGACCAGGAAATAAGACAATTAGTATCGGTGGAGGATTGAGATTTTGGAATCAGTGGAAATAATTCTTCATATAGATTATCTGGGATGATATAACCGATAACATATGCACATATCATTCTTCTCTGTAATTTTGTGCCCTGAATATATTTAGATATAAGTCTGTGAGCATGGAGAGCTCCTTGACTATGAGCCATGATGATAAAGGGTTTATTCTTATTAAAATTTTCGATGAAATAGTTAAATGAATTTAAGATATCTTCAAACGCTAAATCATGAGCTAACATACCGTCTGAATTTTTAGCAAAATATGAATAGTAAGTCGCTTGTCTGTATTCAGGAGCATAGATATTACAACTATCATTAAATGCTGAAATTTGATTACCCAACATCATTTCCGTTCTTTCATAAGCAGCACGATCTTTTTCCATGAAAGAATTCCATGTTGTTTCAAAAAATCCTGTTGGATGTATATAGAAAACATCTACATCATTATTATTTTTATTTAATGGTAATGACGAGTCTGGTAGATAAAATTGCTGGCCGTCTTTTTCAGGATAAGCAGCCCAATTATCTAAATTGGAGTAATCAGGAGTTAAAGGATGTTCTGTATTTTCGAATGAGTTATCAGGTTTGATATATTCTAAGAGCTTGTCTAACTTTTCGTCATCCATAGCAAAAAGTATATATTAAAAAGGACTCTCAACCATCTTATTAGTAGCTGATGATGTCGCAATTAATATATCATTTTGATATAGATAGGCTTCAGTAAAACAGATAGATCTACCCTCTTTTGATATATTTGCAACTGTCTTTAGAGGACCTGGTGCACATGGTCTTAAGAACTTAACATCTATGTCTAATGTTAATGGAATTTGTTTACCCTTGGATTTATAAATTAAGAATTGAGCCATACAACAATCAAGCATCCCCGTTACAAAACCGCCTTGAACAACCATGCCGTTTGAATGGGTTAATTCTTCTCCTGGACTAAACTCAACAATAAATTGATCATCATCTGTTGGATATGCATTTGTGATATTGAATACTTTTAAAAATGGAGGAACTTCTCTAAAGAACTCTGATATATCTTTGTTATTATCTGACATACAGTTACCAATTGGCGGAGGGAGTGGGATTCGAACCCACGGTGCCGATGAAAGCACGACGGTTTTCAAGACCGTTACAATAAACCAGACTCTGCCATCCCTCCGTTTAATGAACGCCTATTTTATAGGGTTTTCACACATAATCAATAATTAATTAAATTGGCAAAATTAGCCCATGTGAACAAGAAATCCTACATAAATAGGAACTTAATTGTCCTCTTTTATGACTAATCCCTGTGGCTTCTGCCGCGTGGTTTTTTTTTAGCTAAATTATGACCTAGTGTTCTAACAAGACCTCCATCTGATGCAATAGTCTCACCAACAAGATATGCACCAGCTCTTGAGCATAAAAATATAGTAAGACCAGCAATGTCCTCAGGACTTCCAGTTCGCTTTCTTGGATTTCTTTTTTCAATTTCAGAATAATCAGAATTCACTGCTGAACCAAGCATAGCACTAGGATATGGCCCAGGCGCGATAGCATTTACTGTAATATTTTCTGAAACGAGTTGTGATGCAAGATGTCTTGTAAGATGATGAACTGCTGCTTTGGAACTACTATAAGAAAAAGTAGGAAAAGCTGGTACATTTAGACCATCAATAGAGCCAATATTTATAACCCTAGAAGGATCTTCATGTGTAGCTTTTTTTACAAGTAATGGTTTCATTTTCTGTGTTAAGAAAAAGAGACTTTTTACATTCAAATCCATTACCTTGTCCCAGCCAGATTCAGAAAAACTTTCAAATGGCTCTCCCCAAGCTGCACCAGCATTATTTATTAAATAATTGATTCCATCCTCTTTTTCTTTAATTTGTTGAGTAAAAGATTCTATCCCCTCTAAGGTGCTAAGATCACATGGTATAGCAACACATTCACTCCCATATAATTCTGATAACTCTTTTGCTTTTTCTATTAAAGCCGGAGCTTTTCGAGCTGTAATATAAACTTTTGTACCATTGGCTAAAAATCCAGCTGTTATCATCTCACCTATACCTCTAGATCCTCCAGTAACAACTGCGGTTTTTCCTGAAACATTAAAAAGGTTATCAATATTCATGTAATTCCTTATTTATAATTTTTAGTATTGCTATGATTTATCTATTTTTAAATCATCAAATTTGTAATGATTTAACACTTGTTTACTGACACTTAATATTTTTTTTATATCGTTATTAGTATGCATAAATGATAGATAAATATGATTAGAAGTTGGCAAGGAAAGAATAATGTTATGGTTAATTAATGCCAAATAAAATAGCTCAACAATTTTACTAAATCGTTTGTCAGGTTTGAAAAAATCTATTTTTCTTGGTGATATAAAAATTTGAAGCATTGAACCAACTTGATTGATCTGACATGGTAAGTCGATATCATTAAAAATGCCCATTAATCCATTTTTTAATATTAATGCTTTTTTATTAATAGAATTATATTTACCCTGTTTTTCTAAATTCTTATATATTTTTAAAGCAGCAATAGTTGAGGATAAGGCTGATGTTCCATCATTAACAGTTCCTGATTGAAAAACATATTTATTATTTGTTCCAGAGGGATCTAAAATATTTATAATTTCTTTCTTCCCAGCAACAGCTGCAATTTTTTCACCAGCACCCATCGCCTTTGCAAATGTACATAAATCAGGAGTTATTCCGTAGTATTTCTGAGCGCCTCCTGATGAGAGGCGAAATCCAGTTATAACTTCGTCAAAAATTAAAAGTATCCCATATTTATTTGTTAATGCTCTGAGAGCTTTTAAATAGTCTCTAGTTGTTCCCCAAAGTCCTCCAGCATGCATGGCAGCATCCATTATTACTGCTGCAATATCTGAATCTTTCTTAAATAGTTTTTCTAGACTATTTATATCATTAAAGGGTTGGACAATAACTTTGTTAACACTAGATTTGGGAACACCATATGAAAATAAATCTTTAGATTTGTCTATAGCAATTAAAAACTCATCGTGCTGACCATGATAATGACCATGAAACTTAACAATCTTGGATTTTCCAGTATAGGCTCTAGCAATCCTAACTGCACTCATTACTGCCTCAGTGCCAGTATTTAAAAAACGAGTAGCCTCTGCTGCAGGAACAAGTTCATTAATAAGCGACGAGCATTCATAAAGCAAATATGGATTGAGAGGCAAAGATCCGTATCTTTTATTTTTATTTATTTCTTTTAAAAGTTTAGGATGATTATGTCCAAGAAGTAACGGACCATTTCCACTAAAAACATCCAAGTATTTATTATTATCAATATCTACAATGTAAGATTTTGATGCAGACTTGGTGTAGAAAGGATAAGGGGCAAAGTATCTAAAGCTCCCTGAAACAGCTCCTGGCATTTTTTTTGATAGCTTATTAAAAAGATTTTTTGATTTAATTGTTTTCTTTCTATAGTCAGAAAAAATATTTTTCTGAATTTTATCAATTTTATTTTGTAAGTCTTGCATTAAATTGAAACCAAAACTTTACCATGAGATTTACCTTCAAAAAGAGAAACTAATGCACTTGGAGCGTTTTCTATACCTTCAACTATCTCTTCTTTGTAAATTAACTTATCGGACAGATACCAGGATGTAACATCTTTAATAAAATTATCGTAATAATCTAGGTAATCCATAAAGACATGACTCTTTAAAGTTAAATAGCTGTAGAGAAGAAATTCTAGATTTTGAAAATCTTTTACCTTACCCCCGTTATCATAGATGTCTATTAAGCCAGTTAAAAGAATAGTTTTTCCAACATTCATTAATGGCATGCATGCTGACATATGATTTGCACTTGCACACTCTAAAACTAAATCTATTCCGTCAGGACATCCCTTTTTCAAAGCTTCTTCATAGGATTGTTCCTTATAATTAAATACGAAATCAATTCCAAGATTATCTTTAAGCCATTCTGCCTTATGATTGGACCCTGTTGAGCTTACAACACGCATTCCTTTAATCTTAGCAACTTGACTAGCCATCATGCCCACATTTCCTGCACCACTTGAGACAACAAATGTTTCACCTTTATTAACTTTAGTAGCATTATTGACAGCAAAATATCCACATTGTGATGAAATACCAAACAAGCCAAGATAATCTTTAGCGTTAAGTCCATTCGGAACTATTCTTTTTTTTATTGCTGTATTTAACGAAATATATGGAATGAATCCATCCCCCTCAGAAATAAAATGCTCTTGCCATCCTGACATACTTTCTACAATATCGCCCTCTTTAAATTTTTTATTTTTTGAGTCAACTACAATGCCTATACTAGGTCCATCTAAAGCTGAATTAAGCTTCCAGGCGTCTAAATCTGCACCATCTTCCATGCTTAACCTCATATATGGATCTACTGACATATAAAGATTCTCTACAAGAACCTGATTTTTTTTCAAAGCTGGAATTTTTGATTCAACTAATTTAAAACAATCAGAAGAGATTTTTTTTGGACGATATTTGAGTTGAATTTGTTTAGTTTTCATATTTATGAATAACAGAGCTTCAATCTTCTATAATTCTACTATTACAAATTATTCGGGAAATACAGCATCTGAAAATGCTTTAGTAATTTCACCATATGGTCCCTTTAAAGAAGCCATTAAAGGACTATCATCACCACATTCAAATACTGATTTTGAGTGAGTGTAATTCATAAAACCTTCATATCCAGAATGACATCCCATACCACTTGATCCGATTCCTCCAAAAGGCAGACATGGTTCTGCACCTTGAAGTCCAAAAACATTAATCCCTATACCACCTGAAATAACATTTTTTTCAAAGCTTTGAATAATCTCACGTTCTCGGCCAACCAAGTAAGCTGCAAGAGGTCTTGGTTTTGAATTTATATAAGATATCGCACTATCAATATCTGAATAGGTTTTAATAGCTGTTACAGGCCCAAAAATTTCTTCTTGCATTATTGACAAAGATTCATCAGGATTGACGACTGCAATCATAGGTATTTGTCTAGATTCAAGATTAGGCTCTTCACCATTTAGTGAAATAATTTCACAACCTGCATCCTTGGCTTCATTAATATAATTCATAATTCTATTAAAATGATGATCATTAATAGTTCCGGTGGCGTCATCATGTCCAATATAATTTGGATACATTTCTGTCCATTTAGTTTTAGCTATATCAATCCATAGTTGAAGTTTTGATTCAGGCACCAAAACGTAATCAGGTGAGGTACATACCTGACCTCCCTTAAAAACTCTGTTAAATAAAAAACGTTCTACTAAAAGATCACAGACACCTTCATTTGTAAAAACGGTAGGATTTTTACCCCCTAACTCTAATGTTACAGGAGTTAAATTTTTAGAGGCAGCCTCCATAACAAGTTTGGCAACTCTTTCACCACCAGTGTAAGTAAGATGGTCCCATGGCATAGTACAAAAATACTCTGAAAATGAAGTATCTCCGTTTACTACAGCTAATGTATCCTCATCAAACTCAGATTTTATAGCATCTTCTAAGGCAGCACTTGTAGCTGGTGTTAGTTCCGCTCCTTTAATTATCACTCTATTACCTGCTGCTAACATATCATTTACCATTACTAGAGCACACTCAATAGGAAAATTCCATGGAGCCATATTACCCATTACACCTTTTGGTTGTCTTATAACTTTTCCACTAGATGAACCGTGAACCATTGAGTTAAGCTCTCTATCTGATGGTTTCATCCAATCTTCTAATACTGCTTGCAAATGTCTTCCTCTACCAAGCACTCCACCAGTTTCAAATAAATCAGTTACATAATTTGAATGAGAGCCAAAATCTTCCCTTATACTATTTTGGAAGACAACTCTGTTCTTCATCATTGCAGCTTCTAATCTTTGAAGCCTATCAATTCTTTCTTCCAAGGTAGGAAATGAGTTAGCTGCAAAAGCTATTTTTTGTTTTTGAAATATTTCATTTAATCTTTTATTTGTCATACTAAAACTCCATATATTATTTTATTGATTTAAATCCAAGAGCAATTGAAATGGTCATACATGCGATAGCTAAAACTTGTAACATAATCATCGAGCTACTATCGCCAATAAGATTTCCAGCTATTGCTGGACCTGCTACAGTTCCCAGTCCTACTGCTGGCATTGCTAAAGTTATGTATTTCCCATTGGGGTCTGAATTTTTAACTAGTGAATACAAAAATGGTAAAGAAGCTCCCCAACCCAACATCTGAATACATGCATAGATGGTGTAGATAATTAAACTTTCAGCAGCAGTCAATCCATATGCACCAATAATCATTAACAAAGAAGCAATTATAAAAGGAATTCTTAAACCAAATTTATTTGATATTGTGCTGGAAATTAATGGTCCAATAATTGCAAATGCCAAGGTAACTCCTAAAGCATTAGCAACAAGAGTACTGTCAAAATCTTTGATATTAGCTATTCTTTCTGCAAATGCCCAAATAGCTGACCCGGTAATAAAGTTGAAAAAAATTGCAAATAAAGCCATCCAAACATAAATAGATGATTTTGAATAATTAATATCTGATGTAGTTAAATTTTCATTAACTACTAATAGCCTATTTGGTATAAAGCTGATAATTGGGATTGATAGTAATATAAAAATAAGCATCCCATAAACCACTCCATTAAAACCATGACTAATAATTAATGTAGCTGGCAGAATAAATAATAGAAGTGTTCCTGCTGCAGACTCAGAGGCGGTTTTAAAACCATACCATCTAGTCTCATTTTCACTATCAGCGATTATTGTTGTTGCTAAAGTAGCTAAAATTCCTGAAAAACTTCCAACTACCAATATCTGTAATAATAAATTTAAATAAGAATTTGCAATGGATGTAAGAAACAAGAACAAGGCAATAAAAATTATTGATATAAAAGAAATAATTCTAGGTTTATAACTTCTAACCCAAAAATATCCAGAAGCACTTGGAATGCTAAATGCAAGAAAAAATGAACTAGCTATATATCCTATTTGATCATAATTGAGACTTTTCGCCTCCATGAGGTAACCTAGGTAGATTGGCATGACATTATAAAAAAGAAGACCAATTGTTGATGCCATGACCGCGCCTATTAGGTTTTTATTATTCATTTCTTATAGATTCCTTTTTGTATAGATGGCATGAGCTAATATCTTCCTCCATTAGCAACGATGCATTCTCCATTAATATATTTAGATTTGTTAGATGCCAAGAAAAGAACAACATCTGCTATGTCTTGAGGTTTGGCAAATCTATTCACCGGTATTGTATTTATTGCCTCTTTTTCAATTTTTTTTGTTTTAATCAATGATCTTAATAATGGGGTGTCTATATACCCTGGTGCTATAGAATTAAATCTGATACCACTTTTTGGATTTTCACGAGCCAAATACTCCATTAACTTAATAATTGATGCTTTAGATATACCATATGCAGACTCACCAGGTATTGTATCTATGCCACTATCTGAAGATATAGATATAATATTTCCTGATTTTTGCTTTATCATTTTTGGTAAAATTTGTCTTATAACATTAAGAGTTCCAAATAAATTTATATTTATAATGTTTTCCCAATCCTCAATATTCTTGTTTCCTATAGGATCCCAAAAATTTTTGTGATAAATTGCGGCACAATTTACTAAACAATCAATTTTTTTTGAAAAAGAACGTAAAGAGATTTCTAAGTTTTTTTCTACATCACGTCTATTAGAAATATCTAGTGATAAAACATGAGATTTAATACCGTGTTTTTTAATATTCTTTTTTGAAATATTATTTAATGCTTTCTCTTTGCCTTGGATATCGGTTAGTAAAATATTAGCACCAAATGATGCAAATGAATCAACAATTGAACTTCCTAATCCTCCAGCAGCACCTGTAACAACAATATTTTTTCCTTTGAGCCCATATTCACTAGTCATTTCAAGCGTTTTTTTCAAAAACTTTTATGTTCATTCCGCGACTCAACTCTAAAGGAAAATAAAAATAGTTTTCTTGCATAACATCATCTTTTTTGAAGGGGTTCTCTAAGTCTTGATTAGTTCTTGCAAAATCAACTATTTTTATTTTCTCATGGGGACTTTGTATGTTTTCTATAAAATCATTTAAGTTATCGACTTCAATGCCAATATCCATGATATGTCCACTACCCTTAGATTTATAAATCTGCATGATAGAATCATCAGCAACGGGTTGAATAATTCTTAATGAAATGCTCTCTTCAAACACACCTTTTGCATCAATTACTGAGAGTTTGTGACCTTCCCAATCAATTGATTGACTAACATTAAGTAAAATATGTTTTTTATAAAAATCACAAACTTTATCAATGTCGTCAACAAGAATTGTTAAATATCTTGTCTTTGGTTTATTTTGATTTATTGGCTGGTTGTATCTATCCAAACCAAATATTTTATCTCTTTTGTTAAGAATACTTTCTTTATCGGTATCTATCCTTTCATATATTTCTACAGCTGTTCCACCTGATAAATCAAATGGATAGTATGCTAAATATTCTTCAGGTGGAGGACCTTCTGCATTAGGATCTATTACTCCGTCTATAATTTTACCTCTATCTTTTAGTGGCAGACCATCCATTCCAATCATTTGAAGATTATGTTCTAGTGCCTCATCAAGACTAAATTGATAATTGCTGCATTGAAAATCAAGTTCAACGACAGCCCCGTCACCTAATGTCTCTAACAAATCCATTCCTGGTCCCTTTGATGTTGGTTGAACTAGTTCAATCCAGACACCATTGGCATTAATAAATACGAGATCCATATCTCCAACGCTTTCACCAGATGCACTGAACTGAAGTGGATGAATATCCCAACTAAGAAAATCATTTAAAAAATTTGCTGAATCTTTCCAGCTTACAGACCAGACAGCAATATGGTCTAAATGTTCACTTCTAAAGTTAGTTGGGATTTCACCTGTATTCATACGTAGTTCTTTTTTAGAATCTAACGATGAAGTTCATACCAGCCCATCTTGGTTCACCCCAAACATCTTCAGTAGCACCAAAATATGCTGAGGTATCAAATGCATATCTTCTATATTCTTGATCTGAAAGATTCTTTATAAAGAAAGATGTCTCATACTTGTCGTTAGGACTCACGTAAGTCAATCTAGCATTGAATACAGCATACGAATCTTCTTCAACAAGAGGCGATACAACAATATTGAATACATGATCATCTTTATAACTCATATCAACTTGTGCTGTTAACATACCACCTGTTTCTCTAAGCCATGACTTTCTTGCAATAGCATTTATTGATAAGTCAGGAGACACAACTGATTTAGATGATCCGCCAGGATAAGTATCTACTGGTAAATCAGTAATTTCTGCATCTAAATAACTTATCCCCAATACTAAATCCACTCCATCTGATGGGTTAGATGTGATATCTAGTTCAAATCCAGTTATATCAGCACCAGAATTAAATATTAATGGGACAAAAGCATCAAATTGCATTGCTTGATAATCATCATAATCATAATGAAAAATCGATCCGTTAACTCTTGATTTATCTCTATCTAATTTAAAGCCAGCTTCATATGCTAAAAGAGATTCACCACCGTATGGCATTGATGAGAAGCTTTCTGGTGGCGCTAAAGGAGTGTTAAAACCACCGGATTTTATACCCTTACTGATACCACCATAGACAAGTAAATTATCATTTGATCTTTTTTCTAACTGAATTTTCCATGCTATATCATCATCTGAAAAAGACCCGTTATAATCTAAACCATCATCAGGACTTGACCAATCATAATCTTTTTCATCAGAATTAAATCTTATTCCAGTAACAAGTGATAGATTATCATTTAAGTCTGTTTCTCTTTGAATAAAGAGAGCTGTTGTACTTGTATCTTGATTTGCATACAAGTTATAAAAATAGCCCTCTGTAAAATAAACGGTACCATGTTGAGAAGTTATATTCTTTAAATCAATATCTAGAGTATACAAACCTACAATAGTTTTTGAATTATCTCCACTCCAACTCCATCTAAATTCATGGGAAGATTGATCAATATCTGTTAAAGCTTCATAGTTGTATACTGAGTTTGGAGATACATCAGCATCCTCACCATAATCAACATCTGCACTTTGTGAATTATAAATATATTCAAAGTTTGTATCACCAAACATTCTTTCATGAACAATATTTATATTTGATAGGTCTGCTTTGTAATAAGATTCAAAGTCCTGTGATGTTTTCCAAACATCACTAGGAGGAGTATAACCAAAGAAATCTGTTGTACCTCCACCATAGTTACCATCATATCCAATCTGCATTGAATACCCACCCCTATTACTGTCCTCATCTCCATCTTCAACTTTAATTAAAGTACTGGAATTTTCAGCTTCTATAAGTATTTGACCTCTGATATTGGTGTTATTTTCAGCTCTTAAATCTGGACCAATATCATTTTTTATTAGTCCATCACTTTTATTAGTTGCAAAAGATAATCTACCAGATACATTATCAGACAAACCTCCACCTGCAGCATATTCAATATATCTTCTTCCCTCATCACCTAAAGTTATATCTAATGATATATCTCTATCTTGTGATGGTTTTTTTGAGATGAAGTGAACCAAGCCACCTGTTGCATTTCTTCCAAACAGTGTTCCTTGAGGTCCCTTCAATACCTCTACTCTTTCCAGGTCAAATAAACTGAAATTACTCATTGCTGGACTAGCTATGTATGATTGATCTATATATATAGCTACAGGAGATTCTTGAGGTGATGAAAAGTCATTTTGAGCCACTCCTCTTATTGCAAAAGAGGTAGCTCCAACACCGCCACCTGCACCTGTGGCTTCAAGTCCAGAGGTATGAGCTATTATATCCAATGAAGTAGTCATCCCAAGAGCTTCAAGTTGATTTCCAGTTAAAGCAGTAATAGCTATACCTACATCTTGAATATTTTCTTCTTTCTTTTGAGCAGTCACAATAACTTCTTCTATCATCACTGATTTAATAGTTGGTTCTTGTGCTTGCGTAAAATTACCAAAAGCTATTAAAGCTAATGTTAAGAAAGTAAATTTACTTAAATATTTCATATTATTCTCCCTATTTAAAATCTTTTTCTGTATATGTTTTTAAAACACTCCCATATGGAAGATCTGCGTTGAATCTACAATAAACGCATCCGGTAACTTCACCTATTGGTAGTTGTAAGTCGGAATGATCATTCATATTCATAGAACCACTTCCCCCATAAACCTCAGCTTTACCATCTGAACCAATTAGTGCATTAGCTTTAAAGGTAACAGTTGTAAGTTGTGCTAATGCTGGCACATTGCCACCAGCAACATCTGGTATTACTTTTAAGCATATTAATGGTAATGCAGTTAAATCATCATCTGATAAGTTTGTACTTGGAGACATGATTGCTCTTAAATTATTTGAACCTTTTTTTACCTCCACAACAGCCTCAACCGAACCATCACCATGTTTTATTAATTCAATATTATGTGCCTGTTTTTTTCCAAAACCATAAATCTCTCTACCTAGCATTTGTGAAGCTTCACCTGTTACGTATACTCCAGGTACGTATCCATAAACCTCCCCTTTATAAGTGCAAAGAATTCCTACATAAGCTTCTGAGTAAGGTCCAATGGTAGTCCAGTGATTGGTTTCAATCACCATAAAAGCAGAAGCAGGTTCAATAACTTCAAGCTCCGGAGGCATAAGATCTAATACGAAATCTAGATCTGTTGTAAATTCAACCATTACACATTCTGTATCTCTATAGTAATAAGGAGCGTCTTCTATACAATTGTGAGCAGGCATAAATTTACCCCACTTATCGGTTGTAAACCTACCGTTTAATTTCTTTGTCATATTTTTACCCCTATTTAGTTTTGACTCTTAATATTAAATTAATATAAAAATTTGACCATTGCAATGTTTTTATGTAAATATTTTTATTAAAATTGTAAAAAAAACTGGTAAAATCTGTTTTTAAACAGAAATAAATAGCATTCTTATGGTCAAAAATATTAAAGAAAAGGGTCAAAAAAAAAGAAAAATGATTATAGATCATGCTAAAAATGAACTATTAATACATGGCGTCAATTCACTATCTCTTCGAAAGATTAGTAGCGATTTAGGTATTAGTCATGGAAATTTGCATTATTATTTCAAAACTAAAGATCATTTATTATCAGATATCTTTAATGAAGAAATAAATAAATTAAATAAATCTATATCTCGTTCAACCGATAGAAATTCATCTATTGAAGAAAATGCTAATTCGTTAATTAACGCAATATTAAATGACACACTTGATCCTACTATCCAGCTATGGTTGGTACTAATTGGTGAATCAATATCCAATCATAATTTAGTTAATTTTATTAAAGACGAGAATAATTTATATGAAACTGTTCTAGCTAATCAAATAAAAGTTATTAATTCAAAGATATCTGATAATGATTCTAAATATTTAGCTAAATACATAAGATGCTTAATTGACGGTTTTTGTATTGAGCTATTATATTCTGATACAAAATCACAGGTTTTTAAGAAATTTTATAAAAATTTAAAAGCACATTTGGTTGAGTTGATAATAAATACTTAATTCATTCAATACAAAGATGAGAATATCTAATAAGAATAAAAAAATTCTTATGTATTATTATGTTCACAAATTAATTCACTAGCCTTCCACTCCCAGATATTTGGAAATAAGCCATGAATAATAAGTATAAATGCAACTTTCCATGCATGAAAAAGGTGCATGAAATAGCCCATACCGATAATTTTTAAATGATTCATAATCTCCCCTTTAATAAATCATAACTATTCAATAGATTGATATAAAAATATAAAAAACACAAGCTTCCTGTTTCGTTTGTTAAAATATGGACTATGAATAATTGGGTTAATTGGGTTATCTTTGGTTGTCTAGCAATAGTTATTTTTATGTACGTAGTTAAACTTGCTTATAGCTAATGAGCAAGGATTACGAAGAGTTTATGGAAAATTCTATTGCTAAATCTGCTGATTTAGTAAATGAAGAAATGCAAGTAACAATAGATGTAAGCATGTACCCCAATAAAGAAGATTTTATTCCACCTATAAAGGGTTTTATAAAAACTATTAATACTTATAGCAATCTGAAAATAACGACTTTTCCTACTAGTACTGTTGTTCAAGGTGAATATCATCATGCCATGAATTCAGTTAAGGAGACTATTTTAGTTTGTCAGCAAGAATTTGATAATGCTGTATACGTAATGAAAGTTATACCTAACTATAAAGCTTTAGACTAAATCTTATATGATTTTTCAAACCTTATATCTAATCATCTCAGCATCAGCTCTTGTTTATTTAGCTAAATTTGATCATTACGGTCTTTATATAGCAATAGCCTTATTTTGGGTAATTTCTGCATTCTATAAACCTCTAACTTCAATTGCTATTTGGAGTATTGTTGTTTTTATGGCTGGGTTTGCATTAATGAGGCTTATAAGTATTACTGCAAGTGGTGTTCCTAGCTCATATTATTTAATAATATTATTAGGAGAAATACTGATAATGCTAATTGGAATAATTTTAATTAAATCAATCTAACTAAGAAGAATAACCAATATAGGCAAAACCTATAAGACCATCTACAGCACCTATTGAAAGTATCATTATTATAATTTTTAATGATTTTAAGAAAATATTAATTAATTGATTTATATAAGCTAGATAGATTTGTTCTTATAAATTATTGTTAAGGCTAATAGAGTTGGTAAAGTACCTAAAATAATTTCACCAACGTAGATCTGGTTATAGGTTGTGCCGTGTGCATAAATGGCAATTAAATTGAATAATGCTGCTCCATAGTAAACAATTCCTGCTGAAAAAAACCATGCCGGATTTAAGGTAACTACTCCCAAAATTGAAAATATAAATGTAGCTACAAAAAATGAAGTAAAGTCTCTTAATAAAGCGTTCTGTGCGGTATCTGATAGATCAGAAAGGATAAAGCCAAAATCTGCTGCTGCAGCGGTGGGTGTAAATACCCAAGTTAAAACAAGGCCTAAAAGAATATAAGCATAGAATATCCCAAAAAACCTTACAGCAAAGGTAAAAGTTCTTTCTTTAGATATGAGGTTATAGAAAAAGTATCCACCAAAGAATCCTGCAATCCAGTGAAATATTTTCCCTAAAAATGAGCGGTTACCACCTAATAGTTGAGTTTGGAATAACAACTCCACCATTAAGATTAAGGCAACACCAATCGCAGTAGCTCCAGCTAGTGCGTAGAAATTGTTTCCACCATATTTTGTGAATCGTGATAACAAGCCTGCAACTGTAAAAGCTATGGCAAAAGCTATAGTAAAAACAACAAATAAAGGAAAGCCTAGTCTTTGAAAATCAAAGAGAATAACTTCTAAAGATGTTATAAAAGTTACAGGCATATCAACAGAAGACAGCCAAATAAGGTTTGATATAGAAGTGATTGGAGTAACCAACATTACTGTAAACAATGATGCTGATAATACTGAAAATGGATATTTAGATATTTTCATTATTCTTGTGGCAATACTTTAATTAATTTTCCACCAGGTCCATCTGTTAGAAGGTAGACAAATCCAGCAGGAGAGATTTCAATATTTCTTAATCTTTCATTTAAATCAGAAAATAAACTTTCTTGCTTGTCTTTACCATTTACAAAAGTTACTTTTTTAACATCTTTTGATACTAAGGCTGTTACTAAGAATGAACCCATAAATTCAGGATACAGATTATCTTCATAGTAAATCATATCTGAAGGTGCGATAGATGGAGTCCAATGCAGTAAAGGCTGTTCCATGCCCTCTTTTTCTGTAAATGGACTTATAACTGCTCCTGAATAGTCAATCCCATATGTAATTGCAGGCCAGCCATAATTTAGTGACGGTTTGATGAGGTTCATTTCGTCACCACCTTTTGGACCATGCTCATTTTCATAGATATCTCCTGAACTAGTAACAATAAGTCCTTGCATGTTCCTGTGACCGTATGAATAAATTTCAGGTAGTGCACCAGTGGTATTAACAAAAGGATTATCTTTAGGTACTGTACCATCAGTATTTATTCTTATAATTTTTCCAAAATGATTATCTAAATACTGAGCCTTTTCTCTATGATCGAATCCATCACCACTATTTAATAATAAAGTTCCATCTTGCATAAAAGCTATTTTTGCTCCCATATGTACTGATGTTCTTCTTGGCGCAATGGCTTCAAAGATAACTTTTTGATTTTCTAAACTATCATTCTTTAGCTCTGCAGAAGATAGGAACAAGGTCGATTTATTATTTTTATTCTTTGCAGAATAACTTAAATAAATTTTATTATTTGATTTAAATCCAGGATCAAGAATTACTTCTGAAAGTCCGCCTTGGCTTGCATAATGTACCTTTGGTGTATTCGCTATATTTGTTATTGATTTATCTAACAGGTTTAGAATCTTTAAATTACCAGTAAGTTCTGTAAATAAAATGGTATTTTCATCAATGAAAACCATACTCCAAGCGTCATTCAAGTCATCTGCGATTGTTTCATATTTATAATCTGATTTGGCATCCAATGAAAAGATAAGAAAAAATGATAATAAAATATGGTATTTTTTTTGCATAGTTTAAGTTAAGTTTAATTTATATAATTTAGCAGGTGTATATAGAAGAGAACAAGTTTTAAATAGCACTTTTTATGAAGTAATATCTTGCATAATTAATCAAAAGAGTAATTATTAGTATTATCTTCTTCCTTTAGCTCCATCCATACATAACATTGGAGGAGGAGCATTATTTGTCCATTGTCCATAATATTTGTTAGAAGAAAGAGTTCTAGATTTGGGGTTTGGTGGACCCATTGAGGTCTCTTTTTCACCACCGTCAAAATAAATTTTATTACCCTTTCGAGCAATAACAAAAGGTAAATATTCAGATGCATCCATTTTCTCATTAAATAATAATGAAGATCTACCATCCCACCATACAAGCCTTGGATCAAATTTACTTCCTTTAAAATCAGTTGAGAATGGATTTGGACCTAAAACATGTATTTTTATAAATGGCTCCTCCCATTCAAGCTCAGGTTTTGTATATTCTATTTCAGAATCACCAGAGTCTGGATTAACAACAGCTCCGATTAATGCAAATGGTAATGCAACAGCAACTGCTGCAGTTCCAACAGCAACAGCACCAACAACTCCTGCTGTAGCACCAGTAAGTCCAGCTACACCAACGGCTAAATCTCCAGCCGTTCCTGAAACCATACTAGTTGATGTAACTATACCAATTGGAGGAGATATAAATTTACTAAAACAAGTTTGATACTTACCATTTGAACTATATACAGGTACAACAATATGATGAGCTAATGCAGGATCACTATCAATAAAAGATAAATCTATAATTGGTATTCTTTTACATCCATCAAATACAGAACCTGAATTAGCACAAATTTCAATATTACTTCTTTCATTTGAGTCAGTAAGTAAAGTATCAATTAAGTTAATTTTTTTCCAAAATTGTTTTCTAAAATCTTCATTTAAATCATAAGAAATAGCAATTCTTATTCTTTCAGGTCTGTCAGGATCAAAATTAATATCTGTTACATTAACTTCCATAACATTGTATGGATAACCTGCAAAAAGTCTTTCTGCCAACTGTTTAGCTGAAATATATTGTTGATATTTTCTTGCTCTTTCGGCTTCTTGTTTTCTTTTTGCAGCTAGAATTTGGCCACTAATATTTTTTCCATCAAAAACATCTGAATTTTTATTTGTATTTATAACTTCAAATCTTGATGCAGCATAATTACGAACACCCTTCTCACTTACCTTAATTAAAGCAGTAATAACAGTAAAACCACTCTCATCAATATATTGATCTACAATTTCAAATGAATTTATGTAGCCGGACATTGTGGATATAGTTTCATCAACTTCAAGACGCGAGTTAACAACTTTTCTACTGGCTGTGACATATTGTGGTATATGAATTGAAAGAGCAGCTCTTATAGCATCATTTTTAGCATCCTCTAGATTTACTCCAACACCCCTATATGGTATTCCAATTTGTGAATTGCTATATGAAGATGAGTTATTGTTAGAGCTCGCTCCAGACGAAGCGCATGATGTTAAGAATAAAGTAAATATAACAATTACAAACAGCCATAAAAATTTGAAATTAATAGACACTGTTTTTACCATTCATTAATTTGATTTGTTATATTTTTTGATCTTGCGCTAATGCTCATTGCAACACATACTTCAAGTAAATCTTTGTTATAACTTTCTTCTATTTTTTCAACACCTCTTAAAATTTCATTAGCAGTTGACTTTGTATATTCATTAATAATCTGTGACATTTCCATAGTTATTTTATTTGTATTTTCATTACCGGAACCATCTGTGAGCATAGTTCTAGATGATGATTTTTCATTTTTGTTTATTATTTCTCGTTCAGTATATTGTTTTTGAGCAATAAATCTTATTATTTGGTTTTTTGCCCCCTCCTCTGCAACTGCTACCGCATTGCGAATACTGACTCTATCATCAAAAAAAACAAATGATCTATATACAGAAACTAGCGTTTTTATTTCATCATCTACTAGCACACCAGAATTATTAGGGCTATCTGCAGTCCAACAATACTTATCGTCAGATGCGTTTAAATAAGAAAATGAAATAAATAAAAAAAGTATTCTAAACAAAAGCCCCCCTTTTTTAATAATTATTCTAATATCCTAAAACCCATATAATAAAAAAAACTGGTAAAAATAAAGAAATTAAAAGTAAAAAAATAAATTTATTTCTAGTCATGATTAATTTTACACTTATATGAAATATTTCAAAGATTTTATGCTTTAATTTACAGATGGATTATTCAACTTATCTAATTGGGAACTTAATTTTCATTGCTTTACTTTATTGGGTTGTAAAAAATAAGAATAATTGGTAATAAAAGAATTAACTTTGCTAAGATACGGTTGATATGGAAACAATCTTTATTTATTCAATAGTTTGCTTATTTATTGGTACTATTATGTGGTCGTTTGAAGGAAGCAAATTTACCGATCATGGACAAAACATAAGCATGCTTCTGTTTTTTAAATTTAGTAAATGGTTTTTTGTAATCTTAGGTTTTGCTATACCAATAGCTTTTTAAGATTTAGTTAAATTTTTATTTGGATCATAAAAAGGTTTATTTACAACCACTGCATCAAATTCATTATTACCATCATTAACAATTAATTTCTGGTTTAAGTTTGAGTAATTTATATTAACAATAGCCAAAGCAATATTTTGCTCTAGACGCGGAGAATAAACAGCTGAAGTTATTTTACCGACTATTTTATCGTCATGTATAAGATCCCAAAATCTCGTATTGGGTCCATCCATTCGTTTATTATCTAGATATAGTCCAACTTGCTTTCTTTCAATACCATTATTTTTTATTTTAATAAGAGCATCCTTACCAATAAAATCAAAATCACTATTTAAATCAATAAACTTATCCATGCCAAGCTCTAAAGGGTTTGTATTGATAGTCATATCAGCATGATAAGAAAGCATACCACCTTCAATTCTTCTTATTGTTGATGTATGACCTGGCTTTAAACCCATAGGTTCTCCAAACTTCATAATGTGTTCATAAAGCTCATTACCAACTTTAGAATCAGTAAGAAATATTTCATATCCTAATTCACTAGACCAACCTGTTCTCGAAATAATTAACTCAGTATTATTAAATGTAAATTGCTTAAACCAATAATATTTTAAATCTGATATTTGCTCTCCAAATATTTTAATCATAATATCTCTTGATTTAGGACCTTGAAGTTGAAGCGGAGATACATCGGGTTCAGTTACCTCAACATTATAATTAGCATTAGCTGCTAAACCTTGAGCCCAAAAAAGAATATCGCTATCAGCAAGTGAAAACCAATATTTATCTTCACTAACTTTTAATAAAATTGGGTCATTTAAAACACCGCCATTTTGGTTAACCAATATTACATACTTGCACTGACCTACCTTCATATTAGATAAATCTCTTGGAGTCATCATTTGAACAAATTTACTAGCATCGGGTCCTTTAATTTGAACCTGTCTTTCGACTGCTACATCACAAAGAATGGCATCATTTATTAAATTCCAAAAATTTTGTTCTGGATTACCAAAATCTCTAGGTATATACATGTGATTATAGACAGAGAAATCTTTTGCTCCCCACTTAACTGTGGCATCAAAAAAAGGACTTTTTCTAATTTGTGTTCCAAAACCAAAATCATCCATTTTTTAGCTCCCCATAATGAAATATATATTTACGTTAATACTCTTTTATAGATTATTCAATTTATTTTTTTAAGTGATAAGATTACCAAATGAGATCAACAATATGGACTTTCTTATTTATTTTTAGTTTCAACGTTTACGCTGAATTTGATACGAAATGTTCAGTTCTAATTACAAAACGACTTCAATCATCAGAAGATGCCTACAAAGATGCTTTAGTTAAAATTAATTCTTGTAATAAGTATGATATTTTGTCTGTAACAAGCTTTCTTGAGGAACCAATAAGCAAAGTATATATAACAGATCTGATACAAACTTACTGTATGTTTGACCATCAAATCATTACTTTAATAGATACTAACACAAGCAATATGAGCTGTGTCCACAGAGGCCAAGCTCGTATTGAGAGAAAATTTAATTCAATTCAGTAATTCTTGTTACGTAAATTTAACAATAAGTTTCAAACCCTTAATATAAAAGTCTTTTAAATTCAGTTAAATATGTTTCGAAAGTACTCCTCGATACATAATCAATACTTTCATTGATAGCAGGTTTTCCCCTGAACCTGCTATCAAAATTTTAGATATAAAGATTACAACCCATGCAGACTAAAACTATGATTGATGGTAACCATATTATTGGTCTTATCATTTTAAATCTATATAGATCAGCCATTGCTCCAAGTAAGTATAAAACTCTTAGTCCTAGCCATGTTTGAGCTAGCATTAAATTATCAACTTCTAAAATAACTGACAATACTGCTAAAACCATAAATATTGGGAGAGATTGTCTTAAGTTGTCTCCAGCAGAAGCCATTCTTTCTGATAAAGCTGTCTTAGCTGATATATCACCACCAGTATATGTCCACTGAATAAATGGTACTTTGTGAAGCGAAAAACTCATTACCAAGAACAAGTGCAAAATGTAGAACATAACTACACATATAATTAGATTTGTCATATTAATTCCCTATAAGTTAAGAACTTAATATAAATACTTTTAATATTAGTTTCAATTAATAGTGCTAAGAATTTATCAGATCGATATCTTCTTGATTTAATAAATTATTATCAATAGTCTCAAGAAGTGGTTTTAAGTGTTTTGCATAAGGCTTCCATCGACCCATGCCCTTTTTATTAATTGGTTGTCTTACTTGTTCAGAACTTGCTGTTCTGACAGATCTTTCTGTTTTATGAAATGAAATGCAATTATCTTCAAAAGGTATATCAATATAATTTAAGATTCTTCTTACTTGTCCTTCAAGATCATCTATAACATCTTCATTATTTACCCTTAGAACCTTGTTAGGAAGAACATCATCCCAATGATTCATAAGTTTTACATAACTATTGTAGTAACTTCCGGCTTCTTTTAATCCATAAGAGAATTCTTGACCTTGAGCAAATAGTTGTTTGAACATACTGAAGCAGCAATCTAATGGATATCTTCTTGCATCTATAATTTTGGCGTTTGGTAAAATTAAATGGATAAGCCCTATATGTCTAAAATTATTTGGCATTTTGTCTGTAAACATAGGAGCATCTTGTCTATGCATCATAGTATCATTTATAAACATACTGCCTAACGAGTCTCGTTGCTCAAGAGTTAATGAAGTCATGCTTTTTGGATAATTACCTTCTTTACCGTAGATATCACCACCTCTGAGACTTTGGGCAATAGATAATATGTTAGGTAACTCAAGAGTGCCATCAATCATTGAGTGAGATGCTAATATTTGTTCTATTAATGTTGAGCCAGCTCTTGGAAGTCCTAAAATGAATATAGGATCTCTAGTTTTATTACCACCCTCACCTAATTTAGTAAAAAATTCTTTGTTACAAATTTCAATTTGGGCTTGAAGCTCAGCATCCATCCTTTCAATTGAATATTTACTTTGATCATTTTTTATTTTATTTCCCATTTTTAAATGATGGAAAGCTTCATCATATTTATTACTTGATTCAAAGCCTTGAGCTAAAGCAAAATGAAAATATGTTTTATCTTTAAGAG
>CACJBO010000006.1 GCA_902591665.1 uncultured SAR86 cluster bacterium | reverse complement strand
TCAATGGTTAGAAATTTCTTCAAAATTAGAATCTCTTCAAGGACTTGATCCAATTGTAAGAAATCTACAATGGACTATCTTAGGTAATGCAAGTGTTACGGAGTTTGATCCAAAGGGAAGAATGCTAGTTTTAATCCCATCTGAATTAAGAAAGTATGCAGAATTGATTAATGAAAAGCAGATCTCACTAATTGGCATGGGTAATAAGTTTGAAATATGGAATGTTTCTAATTGGGAAATGAGACAAACTGGTGGATCATTAGCAACAGAAATTTTAGATGTAGTTCTTCCAGAGAGCATTAAATCAATGTCTTTTTAACAGGGGATAAAAATGAATTTTGAAGTAATAGGGCAAGCAGTAGAAAACGCAAAGATTAAAGTTGTAGGTGTTGGAGGCGCTGGTGGAAATGCTGTTATTCATATGATTAATCATAATATTGAAGGAGTAGACTTTATTTGTGCTAATACAGATACTCAGGCTCTTTCAATGGCCGATGGAGCAATAACATTAAAACTTGGTAATGGATTAACAAAAGGGCTTGGGGCTGGAGCAAATCCTGATGTTGGAAGAAAAGCTGCAGAAAGCGATAGAGCTGCAATAGAAGAATTATTAGTTGGAGCTGATATGATTTTTATAACTGCCGGTATGGGCGGCGGAACAGGAACTGGAGCAGCTCCAGTAGTTGCTTCTATTGCTAAAGATTTGGGAGCACTTACAGTTGCTGTTGTAACAAAGCCGTTTAAATTTGAAGGTAAAAAAAGAATGACTGCAGCTGAAAAAGGATTAGCAGCTCTTGTTGAAGAGGTTGACAGTCTTGTAACTATCCCTAATCAAAAGTTATATGAAATTTTAGGAGAAGATACAGCTATGCAGGACGCATTTGCTAAAGCAGATGATGTATTAAAAGGGGCTGTTCAAGGCATATCAGATATCATCTTAAAAAAAGGACATATAAATGTCGATTTTGCTGATGTAAAAACTGTCATGTCTGAAAAAGGCATTGCAATGATGGGCACAGGAAGAGCAAGCGGCAAAAATCGAGCAGAAGCTGCAGCCACTCAAGCTGTAAGAAGTGAATTACTTGAAGATATAAATCTAAAAAATGCAAGAGGCGTCTTAGTTAATATTACTGCAGCAAAACCAACATTGGGCGATCAGGCAGAGGTTGCTGATATTGTAGAAGAAATTGTTCATGAAGATGCAAATATAATTTATGGACTTGTATATGATGATTCAGTAAAAGATGATTTGCTGGTAACTATTGTGGCAACTGGTGTTGATCAAAGAGCCCCAAAACTAGTTATCGATAATCAGCCATCAATGCAATTAAATCCTGTTGGATTGGATAAAGAACAAACAAGTCAAAAAGGTGGCACATCGTCTGCAGCGGAAATTGATTTCCTTGATGTGCCAACTTTTATGAGAAAGCAAGTAGATTAAGATGCTGCATTTTCCAGTCTTGCTGGAAGAGTCAGTAGATTTTCTAGTTAACAAAAAAGAAGGCAATTATATAGATTGCACATATGGCCGCGGTGGCCATACACAAAAAATTTTAGAAACAATTTCCTCTAAATCTAAATTAACTTCTTTTGATAAAGATAGTGATGCTATTGAGCATGCAAACAATATTCAAAATACTAACTTTAAGATCATTCAAGATTCATTTAGCAATATTAATAAATATTTTAGTAAAGATTCAGTAGATGGAATTCTTTATGATTTGGGTACTTGCTCAACTCATTTTGATGATGCTTCTAGGGGGTTCAGTTTTAGACATAATGGACCTCTTGATATGAGATTTGATACTAAAAAAGGAAAACCATTAGCGGATTGGATCAACAAAGCAACTGAAAATGATATTAAAGAAGTTTTATATAAATATGGGGATGAAAAGCATGCAAAGTTGATTTCACGTAATATTGTTGAATATCGAAATCAAAATACTCTTGATTCAACATTGCAGCTAGCAAAACTTATTCAAGATATATATCCAGATAAAAAAAATAAAATTCATCCAGCTACAAAATCATTCCAAGCATTCAGAATTCATTTAAATGATGAATTGACCGAGCTATCAAACTCTTTAATTCACGCGAAGAGTTTACTCAAAAAAAATGGAATCGTTGTGGTTATTTCTTTTCACTCTTTGGAAGATAATATTGTTAAAAATTTTTTTAAAGCTGAAATAAAAAATTATCCCAAAGATATACCAATAAATAATGAAGAATTTAAAGAGTTTGAATGTATAGCAAAAAAGGTAAGGCCATCTGCTAAAGAGATAGAATTAAACAACAGATCAAGAAGTGCAATCATGAGAGTGTTTAAAAAATTATGACTAATAGACAAAACTCTATATTAGTTTTGATGTTATTTTCTATCATCTTTCTCAGTCTTGAAAAAATTAAGCTTTCATTTGAAATAAATAGATTAAATAACAATCAAGAAAACCTAATCAAAGAGCATGAATCATTTAAAGATAAAAATATAAAACTTATTACTCAGTCATATACCAATAATTCACCTGCTTACATTGAGCGCATTGCCAAGGAAGATCTTGGCATGGTTAAACGGAAGCCAAAGACCATAATTAAAAACACCGCTAATGAAAAAAATTAATTTTATAAATTGGAGACTGTTCGTTACATGCTTTTGTCTTGTTGGAGCAATCTTTGCTGTTGTTTATAAGGTTATATTAGTTCAAGTCGAAGACAGTCTTTTTTTGCAAAATGAAGGAAAAAAAAGATATATAAAATATAGAGAAATTAATCCCGTAAGAGGAGCGATATATGACAGAAATAAGTTTCCGTTAGCGGTTTCTATTATTAATTATGATTTATATGCTTTAAAGGGTTTAAATATTGATAAATTTCTTAAGCTTAAAGATCTTATGGAGATAGATGAAGATATTACTATTGCTGAGCCTTTTAAAAGGAAAACTCTTCTCAAAAAAGGTTTAACTGCTAAAGAGCAGTCAATTATTGAAGATCTTAATTTTAATGATTTAGAGATAGAAATACGTCACAGCAGACATTACCCTCTAGGTGAACAGATTGCTCCACTTGTTGGTTTTTATGGAAAGGATAAAGCACAAGAGGGACTAGAAAAAAGTTATGATTCTATGCTTTCAGGAAAGAGTGGAAAACAAAAGTTTTATAAAAATGCAAAACAAGAAATTATTTCAAAACCTATTGAGATTGAAAAATCAATTAAAGGTCAAGATATAGTCTTAACTATTGATTCAACTATTCAGTTTTATTCTTATAAATATTTAGTTGAGGCTATAGTAAAAAATAAAGCTAAAGCAGGAACAGTTTTAGTATTTGATAATTTAAGCGGAGAAATATTAGCAATAGCGAGCTATCCTTCTTATAACCCCAACAACCCAAATAGATCAATTCAAAAGAACAGAGCTCTTGTTGATGCATATGAGCTAGGATCTGTTATAAAGCCTATAGTTTTTTCGAAGGCTGTAGATGAGGGTGTTATCAATCCTGATGAATTAATGGAGTTACCAAGACGTTTGCAATTAGGTAAGAAGATTATTTCTGACACAAAAAATTATGTTCAATTAACTCCTAAAGAAATTATTGCTCATTCAAGCCAAGTCGGAGCATCCAAAATTGCTTTAGGATTAGGATACGATGCTTTGAAGACCAATTACTATAATTTTGGTTTTAGTAAACCAATATCAATTAACTTCCCATCAGCAGCTTTTGGTTTAATTAATAGTAAAGAAGAGGTTTCAGATAGAGAGGTCGCCAGTATGGGATATGGGTATGGCTTCACAGTAAGTCCATATCAAATTGCATCTGCTTATTCAACTTTTGCAAATAAGGGAATTCGCAAAGATTTCAAATTACTTATAAATGACGAGGTAACACAAAAGAGAGTTATCTCAAAAGAATCAGCTGATCACACATTAGATGCTTTACAAAAAGTTGTAGAGTTTGGTACTGGTAAGAAAGCAAATATAGATGGATTTACCCAGGGTGGAAAAACTGGAACTGTGCATAGGATTAGAACAGGATCAGGATACGCTGAAGATTTGTATCGCGCTTCTTTTGTTGGTATTGCTCCTCTATCAGAGAAATCATTAACAATATTTGTATCAATTGAGGATCCTGGACTAAACGCATATTCAGGCGGCATGATTGCCGCACCTCTATTCGCAGAAATTGCTGAAAGTTCTTTAAATTATTTAGGCTATTTAGAGGATGAATAAATTAGCACAAATACTTGGTATCCAATTTTCTAATGAAATAGAAATTTCGAGTATTACAAACACAACTGATAAAGTAAAAGAGGGCTCTATTTTTTTTGCTTTAAAAGGAACAAAAAATCATGGAAGCAAATATATTGAAGAAGCTTTTGAAAAAGGAGCAAAATTTGCTATCCATAACGATAAAAATTTTTGTACTTCAAATGAAAATATTATCTATGTAAAAGATCTTCAATCTTGTGGTGGTAAGAAGATTTTTAAAGTTCTAGAAGCTTTCTATAAAATTAACAATTTGAATAGCCATAACTACTATGCATTTACAGGAACAAATGGCAAAACAACGTCAGCATACTTATGTCACCAACTACTCACAAAAAAAGGTATTAGCTCGATATATATAGGTACTATCGGAACTCAATATAATACCAATCCATTAGATCAATCTATATCAAAAAAAACAACGCCTGATATTTTTGAATTATTTGAAATATTTAATTTTTATAAAATCAAAAATAATATCGCAGTTTGTATTGAAATATCATCACATGCGTTGGATCAAAATAGATTAGAGAATATCAAGTATTTTAAATCCTCATCTATATTAAATATTGGATCTGATCATCTTGATTATCATAAAAACATTGAAAACTATGCACAAAGTAAATTAAAAATTTTTAGTACTGAATCTGAAAGTAAACTTATCAACCAAAAAATTTTAAATGAGAACCCTAATATATTCATTGAAGATAAATCGCTAACAAAAGTTTCTAATAACCCCTCTACTGATTTATATTACGAAATTCTTGAATGTTCTTTCAAAAAATCATTATTCAAAATAATCCAAAATAATAAAAAAGGTGATTCAATATATCAATTTGAGACATCTATTTTTCCAAAGTTTAATATAGTTAACTTAATTTTTGCCATTTGTTCTGCTGGTTTATCAAACTTTGATAAAAATAAGATCAATAAATTGGACTTTCTAAAACTTCCTAAAGGCAGGAGCGATTTTATAAAAGATATTCCTGCAAATATAATTATTGATTACGCGCATAATCCTGAAGGGTTTCTTTTATTTTTATCGTCATTGCAAGATTTTTTTGATAATTTGGTTGTCGTTTTTGGTTGTGGAGGTAATAGAGATAGATCAAAGAGACCATTAATGCTTAATGCTGCTTTGAAATATGCTGATAAGGTAATATTTACATCTGATAACTCTAGAAATGAAGAGTTTAGTGAAATTTTATCTGATGCCATTGCAAACAATAATAGTGAAAGCAAAATTGATGTAATTGAAGACAGAAAAGAAGCTATTATTTATGGAACAAATTTAATTAAAAAAGATGACTGTTTAGTGATTTTGGGTAAGGGACATGAAGAGACACAAGAAAAAGATGGTCAGATACTATTTTTTAGTGATCATGAGGTAGTCAATGAAATTTATAACTAACTCAAATGATTTATCTAAATATTTAGATATTCCCATCAAAAGGAATATTCAGATAAAAGATATTTCTATTGATTCTAGAACTATCAAAAAAGACTCACTATTTATTGGTATAAATGGAGAAAATTTTAATGGTAATGATTATGTTGATGAAGCAATCAATAAAGGAGCATGCCTTGTAATAACTGACAGTAAGAAATATAAAACTTCTAAGAATAAAAACATAATCTATGTCAATAATTCCATTTCTGCTCTTAAAAAGATTACAAGCAATATTCTAAAATCTTTTGATGGAAATATTGTAGGCATAACAGGAAGCAACGGAAAAACTACCACAACTAAAATTATTGCAAATGTTTTATCAAAAAGCTCGTCAACTTTAAAAAATTATAATAATGAAATTGGAATGCCTTTAAGTATTTTTAATGCAAAACAAAACTCAAACAATTTAGTTATTGAGATGGGTGCAGCCAAACCTGGAGACATAAAATATTTAAGTTCAATTCTAAAACCAAATATTGGAGTAATTACAAATATTGGTAATTCGCATTTAGAAAAACTTAAAAATATAAAAGGAGTCTTAAAAGTTAAATCTGAGTTAGTCTCAAACATAAAAAATGGTGGTTACTTAGTAGTTCCAAATGAAAACAAGGAACACCTAAATTTCTGGAAAAAAATAATTAGAGGAAAAGAATTGATCACATTTGGCACTGAAAAAAATGCAGATTTTTATGCAATAAATATAAAATCCTCAATCAAAAAACAAGAATTTAATATTATTTCAGATAAATATAATATAGATCATAAAATCAAAACTTCATTGTCTGGAGCTCATAACATTAAAAATATTCTTGCAGCATTTGTCGTGTCATATTTAATTGAAAATTCACCAAAATTATTTAATCAAAGATTAGAAAAGGGCGCTCAAGTAAGACAAAAGCAAAAGAAATGGATAAGAGGATCTTTACTAATTGATGATACTTATAATGCGAATCCAGAATCTGTAAAAAAAGCTGTTGATTTTTTATCAAATTCAATCAAGCGAAAAGTGTTCATTATGGGTGACATGCTTGAATTAGGAAGATATAGAAAAAAGATGCATGCTGATGTTGGACAGTATGCAAAAAGAAAAAAAGTAGATGTTTTTCTTGGTTTTGGAGAATTAACAAAATATGCTGTATCTGGATATGGCAAAAATGGATTATTTTTTAATAATGAAAATGATCTTAAAAAATTTATTAAAGAAAACATTAAAAGTGGAGACATAGTTTTAATTAAAGGCTCTAGGGGGATGAAAATGGAGAGATTTATAAATGTTTGAATATTTAGGCACCATTCTTGTAGACATAGATCCAGGTTTTGATGTTTTACGTTATTTAACTGTAAGAACCTTGGGCGGCACAGTAACTGGATTATTAATATCTATTTTATTAGGCCCAATAATAATAAAGTCTCTCAAGTCTATGCAGTTTGAGCAACATGTCAGAGTTGATGGACCAGAATCTCATTATAAAAAATCAGGAACACCGACAATGGGTGGACTTTTAATATTATCGTCGTTAGTGATTTCGACGTTACTATGGGCCGACTTAGGTAACAGATATATTTGGGTTGTTCTTTTCACAACTATTGCCTTTGCTTTAATTGGATTCTTTGATGACTATTTAAAAATAAAAAATAAAAGTTCAGACGGACTTAATTCTAAGCAGAAAATATTTTTACAAATTATTGCTTCATTTATAGCTATGTATTACTTATATCATTCTGCTGAATTGATTGCTGAAATTTCATTTATTGTTCCTTTCTTTAAAGATCTAATAATTCCCATGAGCGCCTTTGTATTCATATCAACTGGTATGTTTGTTTTAATTGGATCATCTAATGCAGTGAATTTGACTGATGGTCTTGATGGTCTTGCTATATTGCCATCTGTTCTTATTGCAGGAGCTCTTGGACTTATCGCTTATAGTATGGGTAACCAAATTATTGCTGATTATTTGTATTTACCTCACCTGAAATTATCAGGAGAGTTAATAGTTTTTTGTGGAGCACTTATTGGTTCTGGTATTGGTTTTCTTTGGTATAACACCTATCCTGCTCAAATTTTTATGGGAGATATTGGGTCGCTAACTTTAGGAGCAATATTAGGAATACTGGCGGTGATTTTAAGACATGAGCTAGTTTTTGCAATCATGGCGGGTGTATTTGTAATAGAAACCTTAAGTGTTGCAATTCAGGTTATTTCCTATAAGACTCGAGGCAAAAGAGTATTTTTAATGGCACCAATCCACCATCATTATGAATTAAAAGGCTGGCCAGAACCTAAAATTATTGTTAGGTTTTGGATAGTTACATTAGTTCTAATTTTAATAGCATTAGCTACATTAAAACTTCGATAAATTTAAGGAATGAAATCTTTGATATATGGCTATGGGGTTACCGGAAAATCTTTCGAAAGATACTTAACTAATAGAAATATTCCTTTTGATATTTTTGATGAAAATATAGATCAGCATAATAAAAAGAATAACCTCTCTGATTATCAAACTATATTTTGCAGTCCTGGAATTCCAAAAGATTTATATGAATCACTTAAACAATACGCGAAAGTTACTACAGATCTTGATATTTTTTTTAAAGAAGATAACTCAATAAAAATAGGTATCACGGGAACAAACAGAAAAAGCACAACTTGTTTCCACTTAGAACAACTTATTAGAGAAATAGATACAGTTAATCTTGTTGGTAATATCGGTAATCCAATGCTAGACGTGATTAATAATAATAAAACATATTCAATTATAGAGTTATCCAGTTTTCAATTAGATAAGATGAATTTTAATGATTTAGATTATGGGATCCTTTTAAATATAGCACCAGATCATTTAGATTATCACGGGTCTTTTGAAGCCTACAAAAGTGCTAAAGAAAAGATACAATCTTCAAAAAATTTCTCAAATGAAAATAATCCATACGAACTCTTCAGATGGATAACAGGAAAAGAATCAAAAAAATTAGATCTAAAAAACCTTCCTTATAGGTTTGAAAAAATTACTCCATCGATCATTAATGACTCAAAATCAACCAACTCTAACTCGCTCTTCTTTGCTCTTGAAAATGCTATAAAGTTTTTTGGTTTGAAAAATTTTGTATTAATTGTTTGTGGTGATCCAGCAAAGGAAAATCATAAATCTCTTAAGATAAATGGACCTGAAGAAATTTTAGTTTATGGGAAGCACAAAAAAGAAATTGATGCATGTTTAGATAACAATAACAAAAAATTATTTAATACACTTGAAGATATTATTTCATATCTAAAAGATTCAAATAAAAAGAATATTTTATTTTCGCCTGGGTATCCAAGTGGTAAGGATTATAAGAATTTTGAGATTAGGGGAGAGCACTTCAATTCTTGTTTAAACCAAGATGAATAGAACAAACAATTTTTTAATTTTATTTTCATTTATAAGCTTAATGAGCCTTGGGTTTATTATGGTTGCTTCATCTAGTATTTATGTTGCTGATGAGATGACAGGAGACCCATTTTATTTTGCTAGCAGACAGCTCATATTCATTTCAGCTGGGTTGCTTGCAATGAGTATTTTTTTGCTGCTGCCCTCTGATTTTTTATTTAAAGCTGATTGGGTGTTTATGCTTATAAGTATTCTTTTGTTAATTGCTTTATTTATTCCAGATATAGGTACTTCAGTAAATGGGAGCATTAGATGGATAAGATTAGGACCAATAAACATTCAGCCGTCAGAAGTTTGTAAATTTAGCTTAATTTTATATATTTCTGGTTATTCGGTTAGAAGAATGTCTGAAATTAATACTCTAAGAAGTTTTCTTAAACCTTTGTTTCTTCTTTTTATTATTTCATTATTAATAATGGGTCAGCCTGATCTTGGGTCTACAGCAATAATATGCTTGCTTGTTGTTGCAATATTATTTTATGCAGGAATATCTTTTTTTCAGTTCAGCTTATTATCAATTTTAATATCATTATTGGGATATTTAGCGATTTCAAGCTCACCTATGAGACTGGCTAGAGTTCTTGCTTTCACTGATCCTTTTGCAGAGGATGTTGTAAGAAATGCTGGATGGCAACTTTCAAATTCATTAATAAGCATTGGTCAAGGAGGGTGGTTTGGCTTAGGTATTGGTAATAGTTTTCAAAAGAACTTTTTTTTACCGGAAGCTCATACAGATTTTATTTTTGCAATTCTTGTTGAAGAGCTTGGAATAGTTGGTGGATTGGTTTTGATTGCACTGTTTGTTGTTTTGTTTATTGGTATTCTTAGAGTAGCCCTTGATTCTCTTAGTAAAGACAGGCTATTTCAAGGGTATGTTTCTTTTGGAATTATGGTTTTAATAGCAGTTCAAGCTCTATTTAATATGGCAGTGAATATTGGTTTGCTTCCAACTAAAGGACTTACGCTTCCATTTATTAGTTACGGTGGAACTAGTATTATTATTATGATGTCCCTTATAGCAATAGTTATAAGAATAAATAATGAAAACAAATTAATATAATCGTATGAAAATTCTAGTATCTGCAGCAAAAACAGGCGGACATATTTTTCCTGCAATAGCTGTTGGCAATGAATTAAAACACAATGGTCATGATATTGTTTTCATTGGTTCGGGCGCTCCAATTGAGGTCAATGCACTAAAAAAAACAAGTTTTTGTTACCACTTCATATCGATGGAGGGATTCCGTGGTAAAAATTTTTTCGAAAAAATTAAATCTTTGCTACTTATACCAATAAGTATTTTTAAAATTTTAAAAATTATTAGAAATGAAAAAGTCGATGCTATGATTGGGTTTGGCGGCTTTATTACAGTTCCAGTTGGTATTGCATTCTATATATCTAGAAAACCAATATTTATCCATGAACAAAATGCTGTCTTGGGCTCAGCTAATAAGCTGCTTGGAAAGTTTTCAAAGATTATTTTTAGCGCTTTTAAATTAAAAGAAACTTTCAAAAATACATGCATTACCGGCAACCCCATTAGAGAAGAATTTCGTACAGAAGTTCCAAAGGAAGATTATTCTGAGATTACAAAGATATACATAACTGGTGGCAGTCAGGGTTCAGAGTATATAAATACCAATATCCCAATGGCATTTGAAGGTCTAAGTAAAAAAATATTGGTTAAGCATCAATCTGGTAAAGGAAAGGATAAAGACTTAAAGGGCTTTTATAAAAAATTTAATATTGAGGCTGAAGTCAAAGAGTTTTATGAAAACCCTGAATCATTAATAAGCTGGTCTGATTTTGTTATTTCTAGAGCTGGAGCCTTATCTGTTTCTGAGGTTACCTCATTATCCAAAGGCCTGCTTATGATACCGCTACCGTCTGCTATTGATAATCATCAACTTTATAATGCAAAACATATTGAGGACTTAAATATGGGGCTTATACATGAAGAAAAAGATGGTTTAGATGCCCTTAAAAAAAAGATATCAACAATTGTTAATCAAAAAACATACAATACATGGAAATTACACAGAAATAAAAACCATCTTGAGTCAGCTTCTATTATCGCAGGCAAAGTTATCGAATACCTTGAGCAAATGAAATGAATTTTTTTAAAAAAATAAAACATATACATTTTGTAGGCATAGGCGGTGCCGGAATGATAGGTATAGCAAGATTGCTTCTTAAAAAGGGCTACAAAGTATCTGGGTCTGACATTAATGATACATATGAGCTAAAAAAAATTAAGAAAGAGGGCGCAAAAGTCTTTATAGGTCATGACAAAACAAACATCAAAAAAGCGAACTTAATAGTAGTCTCAACTGCTATTGATAATAAAAATCCAGAAATTCTTGAAGGCATAAAGAATGGTATAACAATAATTCCTCGTGCTGAAATGCTTGGTAGCATTATGAGAGGTTATGAGAGCATAGCCATCGCTGGAAGTCATGGTAAAACAACTACAACAAGCATGATTGCAAAAATTTTTAATACTGCTGAACTAAGCCCAACATATGTAGTTGGAGGAAAAGTTTTAAGCACTGATGAAAACTCTGATTTAGGTATGGGTAATTATTTAATTGCAGAAGCAGATGAAAGTGATGGATCTTTTACTCATTTAAACCCAGATGTAGCGATATTAACCAATATAGATGATGATCATTTGACTCACTATGACAATAATTTTGAAAACCTTTTAGATTCATTTATTCAATTTTCAGAGAATGTGCCTTTTTATGGATATCTGATGGTTAATGGAGATGATAAAAATATAAAAAAAATTACAAAAAGAATTTCAAGAAAACAGATTACTTTTGGAAAATCAAAAAATGTAGATTTTCAAATTTTAAACTCTGGTTATAAAAACGGATTTCAGACCTTTGAGATTATGGATAATCAAAGAAGTAAAAAATATGCCTTTTGCATCAGGCAGCCTGGTTTTCATAATATTTATAACGCTACAGCTTCTATAGCTGTATGTATAGAAGAAGGCTTACCTATAAATGCAATAAAAAAAGGCATTAAAGAATTTACAGGAGTTGGCAGAAGGTATGAGAAGGCAGATATTAAAATTAATTCGAATAATAAAATTCTAATAGATGATTATGGTCATCATCCAATAGAAATTTTATCTAATATAAAAGCATGCAAAGAAGAATTTCCTAGAAAAAAGATTTGTATGATATTTCAACCTCATCGATTTTCTAGAACAGCACAATTGTTTGATGATTTTATTCAAGTTCTTAAAAAAGTTGATTCATTGATAATGCTGGATATTTATGCTGCAAGTGAAAATCCTATCAGAGGTATTGATTCAAGAACCATTGTTGAAACACTTAAGCAAACAGGACATAAAGATGTTTCGTATATCAAAAAACATAATGATGTAATTAAACTTATTGAATCAAAAGAAAATAGTTTCGATGTTCTTATTACCCAGGGTGCAGGCAGTGTTTCAAGCGTATGCGAATTAATAAAAGAAACATGGAAGAAATAAAAAAAATTATTGTCATATGTGGCGGCTCGTCATCAGAAAGAGAAATATCTTTGCAAAGTGGCAAGGGGGTCTATGATGCCCTAAAAAAATTAGGATATGAAACAACTATTGTAGATTTTAAAACTATTAGTGATTTCAATATTTTTAAAACGTATGATCTTATTTTTATAGCATTGCATGGGTTTGAGGGTGAAGGAGGTAATCTCCAAGAAAAATTTGATGATCTATCTATACCTTATACCGGATCAGGGCCAGAAGCTTGCAGAAATACATGGGATAAAAATACATGTAAAACAATTTTAAAAGCTCATAATGTTATGACTCCATCATGGAAATATTATGAGACTTTAAAACCATTTTTAAATGAAACTTTCAAAGATTTTCAAAATAAAAACTATTTTTTAAAACCAAGTCAAGAAGGCTCAAGCGTTGATATTTTTAAGATAAAAGACGATAAAGATTTTATGGTTGCTCTTAATAATGCAAACAATATAGATAGACCATTTTTAATGGAAAACTGCATAGATGGAAAAGAGTTTACTGTGACAATTATCAAAGATGAATGTATGCCGGTAATAGAAATAGTAACTGAGAATGAGTTTTATGATTATGATGCAAAATATATCTCAAATAATACAGGGCTTATTGAAGCTAATCTTACTTCTGAGGAACACTCAGCAATAAATGTGGTTGCTTCAAATGCATATAATGCTCTGAACTGCAGAGGATGGGCACGGATTGATATTCTCCAAGACATCACAGGTCAATTTCATGTTCTTGAAATTAATACCGTTCCAGGAATGACATCACACAGTTGTGTTCCAAAATCAGGAAGCTTTCTTGGATTAGAATACGAGGAAGTAGTTCAAAATATTATTAATGCAAAACTTTAAAAAAACCTTTTACGCCTTAATAGTATTCTGTTTTACTGGATCAGTTTTTTCAAAAGGTTTAAATATTGATATTTCGCTAGATTCAGAAATATATTTAAAGTCTCAAAAAATATTCATTGAAAAATTAGGTGAATTAAAGACAAAGAATGATATTAAAGATTTACTTGAGGAGCAGGACTGGATAGATGAGTACTTTCTAAATGTTAAACCATTTAGTAATTCTGCAAAATTAAATATAAAAACAAGAACACCAATATTTATATTAAATAATGAATTTTTTGTAGATACCAATTTAAAAAAGTTTAAATTTGATAAAACTTTTCTTAATTTGATTTCTGTAAATGGACCCATAGAAGATTTGAAAGAGCCGCTTAATATTATTAATTTTTTTAAAGTGAATAATTTTGATAATACTAATATAGTAAAAATTACCTATTCACATATTTCAGGATGGCAGATTCAAACGAATTTACATGTCATAATGATTGGTAATAAACTTTCAAATAATAAATTTAATTCATTAAAAGATACCTTAAATTACTTGTACGAAAATAGAAAAATTCCTAGTATGATAGATTTAAGGTATAAGGATGGAGTTGCTTTAGATTATGGCAAATAATGGTAAAAATTCTAATATAGTTGTTGGCTTAGATATAGGTACTTCCAAAGTAGTTTGTATTGTAGGTAAATATAATGAAGCTCAAAAACTAGAAATAATCTCACTCGGTGCATACCCATCAAGCGGCTTAAAAAAAGGAGTGGTTGTAAATATTGATGCTACTACTGATGCAATTAAAAAGGCCGTAGAACAAGCTCAATCGATGATTGAGGATAAGATCCGATCTGTATATGTAGGCATTGCTGGCAGTCACATTAAAAGTCTTAATTCTCAAGGTGCTGTAGGCATTAAAGATAAAGAAGTTACACCTTATGATATTGACAGAGTTATTGATTCTGCTCAGGCAGTATCAATTCCATCTGATCAAAATGTTTTGCATGTCCTTCCTCAAGAGTACGTGATTGATGGTCAAGAAGTTAGCTTGGACCCGCTTGGAATGGCTGGGGTGAGGCTTGAAGCAAAGGTTCACTTGGTTACATGTGCTAACAGTGCAGTAAAAAATATAGAAAAATGTATAAGAAATTGTGGCCTATCTGTTGATGGTTTTGTTTTAGAGCAATTAGCAAGTTCTCATTCTATTCTCTCTGAAGATGAAAAAGATTTGGGAGTATGTTTGGTTGACATTGGTGGAGGTACTACCGACATAGCAATATTTAATTCTGGCTCAATAGTTTTTACTGGAGTAATACCTATTGCTGGTGACCAGGTAACTAGCGATATAGCGCAAGCGTTGAGAACTCCGACACCTCAGGCCGAGGATATAAAACAAAAACACGGTTGTGCAGTGGCTGAGTTCACAAAAGATGATGAAAGTATTGAAGTTCCTGGTGTAGGAGGAAGACCAACAAGAGAACTCTCAAGAAGCTCTCTAGCAGATATTATTCAACCTAGGTATACAGAGTTATTTGAGCTTGTTAAGGCAGAAATTACGAGAAACGGATTTGAGGATAAGATTTCTGCTGGTATTGTTTTCACAGGCGGGACATCGAAAATGGAAGGTGTAGTTGAATTAGCAGAATCTATTTTTCAGACATCTGTAAGACTAGGTATTCCAAATAAATTCTCTGGAATGGAAAGTATTTTGCAAAATCCAATCTACGCAACATCCATTGGATTGGTTGATCATGGTTTTAAGCAGAAAAATGATGATTTAATAGCTGAGCAAAATCAAAGTTGGCTTTCCAAGCTTTTAAAGATAGTTAAAAGCGAGTATTGATTCTACATATCAATTCCATTAGAATGCGCATTCCTTGGTTTGCATCAATTAAGAAGCAAATCTTTAACCATAAGGTAGCAAATGAAAAAGTACGAAGCAGTAATAATTCTTAACCCCAACCTTTCTTCTAAGGTTGATAACTTTAAAAAAGATTTTGAGAAGCTATTAAAAGATAATTCTTTTAATATTGTGAAAACAGAAGATATTGGAAGAAGACAATTAGCATATTCAATAGCTAATCATAATAAAGGCCACTATATTTTATTTAACCTTGAAGGTGATCCTTCTAAATTATTAGAAATAGAAACAAAAATTAAATATAACGAATCCATCATTAGGCATTTATTTTTAGTTGTAAAAGAACACAACGGAGAAGATTCAAGCCTCTTTGTTGAATCAAAGAACAAAAAACCTGAACCGTCTGAAGTTGAGAAAGATAAAGAAGACGTTAAGAAAGATCCTGAGCCAGTAAAAGAGGATGTCGAAGATAAATCAGAAGCTAAACAAGAAGAAGGTGAAGATAATGAGTAAATATGAATTGCCTAAGAAATTTGATTACAAAGATATTGATATCTTGAAACAATTTATTACTGAAACAGGAAAGATAATACCCGCAAGAGTTACAGGTGTATCAGCATCAAATCAAAGAAAAGTTACAAAATCGATTAAAATAGCTAGATTTTTAGCTCTTTTACCATACACGGATATGCACCAATAAGATTATGAAGATTATATTATTAGATAAAATACAAAGATTAGGCGAAATTGGTGACATAGTTGAAGTCAATTCTGGTTATGCAAGAAACTTTTTAATTCCACAGAAGAAAGCAGCATTTGCTAGTGATAAAAATATTGCTGAGGTAGAGGCAAGAAAAGATGAGCTAGCAGCAGCATCTGCTGACATGCTTACTAAAGCTGAAGCAAGAGCTGAGACTATCAATGGTAAGACTTGTGAAATTGCAGTGCCTGTAACTGAAGAGGGAGCATTGTATGGTTCAGTTGGTACAAGAGAGATTTCCGAAGCATTTACAAATATCGATATCGAAATAGATAAAAGTGAGGTTCAGCTGCCAGACGGACCAATTAAAGAAATTGGTGATCATTTAATAACTATTGCTGTTCATCCTGAGGTATCTGCAGAAGTAACTGTAAAAGTATTAGCTGAGTAGTTGTATATTTTAAAATATGATGTAAAAATCATATTCCAATGTCTGACTTATCTATAAATCAAAACGAGCAAGCAAGAGAAGCTGAAAGAGCAGTTCTTGGTGGTTTAATGCTCGAAACACATCGTTTTGATACAGTAATACAGGTTATTAAAGAAAATGATTTTGATGGCAAAGACCATCAAATTATCTTTCAATCAATGTCTGAATTGATTGAAGAAAACAAACCTCTGGATCCTCTGACAGTTTCAGAAAAATTAGATAATAAAAATTCTCTTAATAAAGTTGGTGGAAAAGACTATTTAATTGAACTTGCCACTTCAACTCCATCTGCTGCTAACCTTGAAGCGTATGCTGAAATAATTAGACAGAGATCTATTACCAGAAAATTAATGAAAGCTAATTCTGAGATTTCTGAATTAATCAACAACCCTCAAGGACAAGATGGCAATGCATTATTAGACAAAGCTGAAAGTATGATATTTGCATTGAATGATGAGTCTAGTCAAAATGATCAAAGCCTTCAATCGATGAAAGAATTAATTCCATCAACAATGGATAGGCTTCATGAGATGTCTAATAAAGCTGGGGGATTAATTGGCTCTTCTACAGGGTTTAAAGATCTTGATACCAAACTCCAGGGCATCCAAAACGGTGATCTTATAGTGGTTGCTGGAAGACCAAGTATGGGTAAAACATCTTTTGCTATGAATATAGCTGAAAATGTTTTGCTTGAAAAAGATAATGATGGTGCCGTTTTAATATTCAGTTTAGAAATGCCTGGTGAAGCTTTAACAACTAGAATGCTATCAGGAATGAGCAAACTAAATCAGCAAAATGTTCGCTCAGGAATGTTAAAGGACAACGAGCTAAAATTGTTACTTTCAGAAGGTGAAAGACTCAAGAATTTACCATTGTGGATTGATGATAGCTCTCTGCTAACTCCAATGGAGCTTCGTGCAAAAGCCAGAAGGCTTGCAAGGCAAGAGGAGAATGGATTATCACTAATCGTAGTTGATTACCTTCAGTTAATGCAGTTGCCAACATCAACAGAAAATAGAGTGAATCAAATATCAGAAATATCTAGATCATTAAAATCATTAGCAAAAGAGCTCAATGTTCCAGTTATAGCACTTTCTCAGCTTAATAGGGCGGTAGAACAAAGACCTAACAAAAGACCAATTATGGCAGATCTTCGTGATTCAGGTGCTATTGAACAGGATGCTGATGTTATCTTGTTTATTTATAGAGATGAGGTTTATAACGAAGATTCAGATCAAGGCAATAAAGCTGAAATTATTATTGGAAAACAAAGAAACGGACCAATTGGAACTGTTAATTTAACATTCCTAAAAGAATATACGCGCTTTGAAAATTTTTCTAGCGATGGATATTACGACTCTTTTGAATGACGACATTAAAAAGCATTCTTGAAATAGACCCATCTATCATAAGAAGCAATATTCAAAAATTAAAAAATAAAACTTCAAATACTTCAAATTTTTTAGCAGTCATCAAATCTGATGCTTACGGTCACATGCTTAATAATATAGTATCTGATATCGATGATCTGGTTGATGGATATGGAGTGGTAAGACTTGATGAAGCAATTGATTTAAGAAAAATCTCACAAAAAAAAATTGTCCTCATGCAGGGGATATATTCTCAGGAGGATTACCTTTTAGCTAAGAAGCATGATTTAGATATAGTAGTTCATAACGAACTCCAATTAAATATCATTATTAAAAACAATAATTTTGAAAATTTATGGTTAAAAGTTAATACCGGCATGAACAGACTGGGTTTTGAAATAGACAGATTTTTAGAGATTTATAAAGATTATCTTGAAGATATAAATTTTACACTTATGACTCATTTAGCTGCATCCAATAAGAAAGATGATCCCTCAAATACTGAGCAATTCGAGAGGTTTGAGAGACTTTACAAAGATTTACACTCCGGAGTAACTAAAAGTATTGCAAATACCGGCTGTGTTTTAAACTTTCCTGACAAGTGTTTTGATTGGGTAAGAGTAGGAATTGGAATATTTGGTGGATATATCGGAAATGAAGAACTAAAAACAGCTATTACACTTAAATCTCCAATAATAAATATTAAGGAACTTAATATAGGAGAAAGGGTCGGATATGACGGAAGGGCCATTGCAGAAAAAAGAATGAAAGTAGCTACTGTCTATCTTGGATATGCAGATGGTTTGCCTCAGCACATTAAAGATGGAACAGTTGTAAAAGTTAATAATCAAGATGCTAGTGTTTTTGGAAAGATTAGCATGGATGTAACAACTATAGACGTCTCTGATATTAAAGAATGTAATGTGGGAGATTGGTGTGAGTTTTTTTCACCTAATCATTCAATCAATAATCTCGCCTCAGCTAATGGTTTAATTTCATATGACATAATGATTAGAATAAAATCCAGAGTTGAAAGAGTTTATAAAAAAATAAGCTAATTTTTTAATTATATTAATAAAGCTTATTTCACTCTTAGGCGTATTCTGTTATTCTGTTATCCCATCATGATTCAATTAAATGATGGCCAATACTAAGTACATTTTCATAACCGGAGGAGTGGTTTCTTCACTCGGAAAGGGTATTGCTGCAGCTTCTATAGGAGCTTTGCTTGAGTCAAGGGGACTATCGGTCTCACTTATTAAGGTTGATCCATATATTAATGTTGATCCTGGAACAATGAGTCCATTTCAGCATGGTGAGGTATTTGTAACAAACGATGGTACTGAAACTGATTTAGACTTAGGTCATTATGAAAGATTTGTTAGATTTGAGGCATCTAAGAAAAATAATTTCACTGCTGGAAAAGTATATGAAACAGTCATCAGAAACGAAAGAAAGGGTAATTATTTAGGCGGTACTGTTCAAGTCATACCTCATATAACAAATGAAATTAAAAAAAGGATAAAAGAGGGTGGACAAGGAAAAGATATAGCTATTGTTGAAATAGGTGGGACAGTTGGTGATATTGAAAGCCAACCATTTGTTGAAGCTATAAGACAAATGGCCTTGGAGCTCCCATCAACATCTTGGGCATTTGTTCACTTAACTTTAGTTCCATTCATTAAGGCTTCTGGAGAACTTAAAACAAAACCAACTCAACATTCTGTCAAAGAGTTACGTTCACTAGGCATTGGTCCTGACTGTTTAATTTGCAGATCCGAACAAGAACTCCCCAGGGATGAGAAAAAGAAAATTGCTTTATTCTGTTCTGTTGCTCAAGACAATGTTATTTCAATGCATGATGTAGATACAGTTTATTCAATACCACTGTTGTTAAATAAACAAAAAGTAGATCAAATCATACTTAAAAAACTTAATATTAAATCTAAAGATCCTAAACTATCAGATTGGAGAAGGGTTGTTAATGCAAGTCTTAACCCACAAAAAGAAGTTAATATAGCTTTTGTTGGCAAATATACTGAGTTGCAAGATTCATATAAATCTATAAATGAAGCCTTAGAGCATGCTGGCATAAAACATAAGACCAAAGTGAATATTAATTTCGTCCTTGCAGAGACCCTATCACCAAAAAATGTAAAAAAAGTCTTGTCAAAAACTGATGCAGTGTTAGTTCCTGGTGGTTTCGGTGATAGAGGCATCGAGGGTATGATTTTGGCATGTAAATATGCAAGAGAGAATCAGATTCCATATTTAGGCATTTGCTTAGGAATGCAAGTAGCAATGATTGAATATGCAAGAAATGTTCTTAAATTAAAAGGTGCCAACAGCACAGAATTTGATTCAAAAACAAAGCATCCAATCATCGCACTAATAACAGAATGGAATGATATCTCTGGTAAAAAAGAGCAAAGAGATAAAAATTCTGATCTAGGCGGCACTATGAGGTTAGGTGGCCAGGTATGTAAACTCAAGAAATCTTCAAAAGCATTTAAAATGTACAAAAAGCATGAAATTGTTGAGAGACACAGGCACAGGTATGAAGTTAATCCAAAATATGTAGATCAGTTTTCTAATTCTGGGTTAAATTTAGTTGGAACTTCGGTTGATGGTAAGTTAATTGAAATGATTGAAATCTCAGATCACAAGTGGTTCTTAGCATGTCAATTTCATCCTGAGTTCACATCTAACCCAAGAGATGGACATCCTATTTTCAATAGCTACATTAAGAGTACAATAGATAAGTAATTATGAATGATCTGAAACTTAGAAACTTTACTATTGGAAATTCACAGCCATTAACTTTAATGGGAGGAATGAATGTACTTGAATCTCGAGACTTAGTATTGCAAGTTGCAGAAAAATTTAAATTAATATCAGATAAGCTTGAGATTAATTATATTTTTAAAGGTTCATTTGATAAGGCTAATAGAAGTTCTGTGTCCTCTTTCAGAGGTCCAGGCATGGATGAGGGTCTTAAATTACTCCAAGAAGTTTCAACAGAATTTAATGTTCCTGTAGTTACTGATATTCATGAACCGGATCAAGCTAAGCCAGTAAGTGAAGTATGTGAAGTTGTTCAAATACCAGCTTTTTTAGCAAGGCAAACTGACTTAGTGGTTGCTGCAGCAAAAACAGATGCTATCTTGCAGTTTAAAAAACCACAATTTTTGTCAGCACCCGAGATGAAAAACATTATAGAAAAATGTGAATCAGCTGGTAATAGTAAAATTACACTCTGTGAGAGGGGTAATTCTTTTGGATATAACAATTTAGTTGTAGATACTCTTAATTTTCAAATTCTCAAGAATCTTGGTAAGCCAGCAATTTTTGATGTTACGCATTCACTTCAACTTCCCGGAGGTCTTGGTAATGCAGCTGGAGGAAGAAGGGAATATCTATTAAGTTTGGCTAAAGCTGGTATTTCTCAGGGAATAGCAGGTCTATTTTTAGAAGCACATCCAGATCCTGATAAAGCTAAATGTGATGGTCCTTGTGCTCTTCGTCTTGATATGCTGGAACCTTTTTTAAAGCAAATTAAAGATCTAGATGTTTTTGTAAAAAGCCAAGAAACTTTAGATATTTTTTAGTAAGCATGGCTTCAATTCAATCAATAAAAGCTATTCAGGTTTTAGACTCAAGAGGTCTTCCTACAGTTTCTTGTAATGTAATTCTTGATAATGGCATTAAAGCAAGTGCAATAGTACCAAGCGGAGCATCAACAGGAACCAAGGAAGCATTAGAGTTAAGAGATGGCGGTAATTTGTACATGGGTAAAGGAGTTCAAAAAGCTGTAAGTAATATCAATGACTTAATAAACCCACTTCTTGAAAAATTAGATCCAAACGATCAACAATTAATTGATCAGAAATTAATTGAGTTAGATGGAACTAGTGACAAGTCAAATATTGGAGCTAATGCAATTCTAGCTGTCTCATTAGCAGTTTCTCATGCAGCAGCAAAAGATAAAAATATTTCATTGCATGAACATTTTGCCGAGATATATAAAAATATCACTGGAATAGATGTTGAGTCTAACCTTCCTATGCCTATGTTAAATATTCTTAACGGCGGAGAGCATGCTGATAATAATATTGATATTCAAGAATTTATGATTATCCCAAAAGGTGCAAAGACTTTTAAAGAGGTTATGAGATGGTCTTCTGAAATATATTGGAATCTTAAATCAATATTGCAACAAAAAAAATTATCGACTGGAGTGGGAGATGAAGGTGGCTTTGCTCCAAATTTACAATCAAATGAAGAGGCAATCAAATTAATTATTGAAGCAATAAAAATCTCCGGTCTCATACCAGGAGATGATGTCTTTATTGCACTGGATTGTGCTGCAAGTGAATTTTATGACGGTAAAAATTATAATTTAGCTGGTGAAGGCAAATCCTTAGACTCTGAATCTTTTTCTGATTATTTAGAAAGTTTAGTGGATAAATACCCAATTATTTCTATCGAAGATGGTATGGATGAAAATGACTCAGAAGGCTGGAAAATTCTTACCGAAAAAATTGGCTCCAAGTGTCAATTAGTTGGAGACGATTTGTTTGTAACAAATAAGACTATTTTCCAAGAAGGCATAGAAAATAATTTAGCTAACTCAATTTTAATTAAATTTAATCAAATAGGTTCTATTACCGAAACAATAGAAACAATTAATATTGCTAATCAAAATAATTATAAATCCATAATTTCTCATAGATCAGGAGAAACTGAGGATACGACTATATCTGATTTAGCTGTTGGTCTTGGAGCAGGTCAAATTAAAACTGGAGCTCCGTGTAGATCTGATAGAGTTGCAAAATACAATCGATTGCTATGGATAGAAGAGGAGTTTCCTAGTATCAATCTAAGTCAATGAATCGACTATTTTATTCTTTAGCTTTAGCCCTACTTATTTTAATAATTATGCTGCTAAACAGTATTTTCTTTGGGGAAAACTCTTATCAAAAGAAAACTCAAATACTTGGCGAAAATAATCTTCAACAAGAACAAAACAATGAACTAAAAAAACAAAATGATATTTTAGAATTTGAAATTGAGAATGCACAAAAGTCAAACGAACATGTAGAAAATTTTGCTAGAGAAAAATTGAACTTAGTATATCCTGATGAAGAGTTTATATCTTTCAAGGACGAAGACGAATCTAAAGATGACGGATAAAGTATTAGCAATAATTCCAGCAGCAGGAATTGGTGAAAGATTTCAGAGTGATATTCCAAAACAATATGAGTATCTAGATGGCCAGTCCGTTATAGAGAAAACAATAAAACCCTTTATAGAATCTGAATTTATATCAAAAATACTAATTGCAGTTTCAAAATCAGATAATTTTATTAAAGAACAAAATTTTTTTGATAATGAGAAAGTGGAAATAGTTGAGGGCGGTCAGACTAGAGCCATATCAGTACTAAATGCTTTAAACGAAACTAATGAAAATTATGATTATGTCATTACTCATGACGCAGCTAGACCAAACATAACTGCTAAAGATTTAGTCACAATATATGAAAAGATAACCAGCTCTAAATCAGACTGCTCTTTTTTCTACAAACCAGTTGTCGATTCTATTAAGGAGAGTAAATCTAATAAAACTATAAATAAACAAGACTATTACTTAGTACAAACTCCCCAAATATCAAAATTTAATAAATTAAAATCCTCATTGGCTTATCTTATTGATCAAAAGATTGATGTTCCAGATGAGTCGTTTGCAATGGAATCCCAGGGTTATCATGTATCAAAATTAGAAGGCAAAGCCTCAAATATTAAAATTACCTATAATCATGATTTAAATCTTCTAAGAAAATTAAACTCAAGAGTTGGCAGTGGCTTTGATTTACATACCTATAAACCTGGAACAGGTTTTATTATAGGGGGCTATATGCTTCAATGCGATTATGCAATTGAAGCGCACTCCGATGGTGATGTTCTCCTTCATTCAATTGCAGACTCCATCCTAGGCGCTGCAGCCCTTGGAGATATAGGTATATTCTTCTCAGACAAAGATCCTTCCAATAAAGGGCTCGATAGCAAGGAGATAATTAATTTTTGTTTAGAAAAAATTCATGAAATGAATCTTGAGATTTGCAATGTTGATGCAACTATAATTTGTGAATCACCTAAAATAAGTCCTCATAGAAATAATATTATTGATAATTTGTCTGAGATTTTAAAAATTTCAAAATCTAATATTGGTTTAAAGGCTACAACTTCTGAAAAGATTGGTATTATAGGTGAGCATAAAGCTATAGCAGTTCAATCACTAGTAAACCTCAAAGAAATCTTATGAAAATCTTATTAACAAATGATGATGGTTATCAGGCTCCCAATATTCAAAATCTTTTTAAGAAATTATCAGAAGAACATGATGTATGGATTATAGCTCCTGAAAATAATTGCAGTGGAATGAGTGCAGCTATTTCTTTTTTAAAAGAAACCGAAATTAGAAAAGTAGAAGATAGAGTTTATGCTGTTGATGGTACACCAGCGGATTGTACTTATTTTGGTTTGCTGGGAATTGTTGATTTTGAATTTGATATGGTTGTCTCTGGCATCAATCATGGAGCAAATATTGGAACGGATGTTATTTATTCTGGCACCGTAGGTGCAGCAGTAGGTGGCAGAAAACTTAAATATCCCCCGATAGCATTATCTGTTGCTTCTTATGAAACAGTTAATATGGATTTTATAGTTAATAGAACTTTAGAGATTATTAATACTGTCAAAAACTTACCTGAAGATTTTCATGGCAAAGTATTTAATGTAAATTTTCCAGATATATCAGAGGATGAATGTAAAGGAATACGGGTAACATCTTTGGCAAAAAGAGGAGTTCCATCACGACCCATTGAGATAAGCTCAGATGGAGATACAAAAAGATATAGATACAACCTCTCTGGAGAACCAGTAAATGAATCAACATTAACTGATGCAAATGCCGTTCACGATGGGTATATTTCAATTTCTATATTAGATTATGATCTTGATCAGGAGATGCTAAGAGAAAATCTTAAATCACACTTCAATGAATAGTTCAGGCTTCACATTTAGAAGAGTTAGAGAAGAGATGATAGAAACTCTTTTAGATATGGGTATCAAAGATTTCAGAGTTCTAGATGCAATGTCACAAGTGCCTCGTCATATTTTTGTTGATAATGCTCTCCAATCTAGGGCTTATGAAAATAGATCTTTAACAATTGGTTATAAGCAAACCATTTCTCAACCTTATATAGTTGCCAAAATGACAGAGCACCTTATATCACATACAAAATCTAGAGGGAAAATTTTTGAAAAAGTATTAGAGCTTGGATCTGGATGTGGATATCAGTCAGCTGTCTTGTCACATTTTTGTGAAGAGGTGCATGCAATAGAAAGAATCAAACCCTTAGTTACAAAAGCAAGAGAAAATTTAAGCGAATTAAAAATCAAAAATGTTTTGTTTAAATATGGTGATGGTTTTACGGATTGGGACAAAAAACTAAAATATGATGGTGTTTTATGTGCAGCAGCACCTCGTCAGTACCCGCAAGATTTGATTGATTGCTTAAACATAAATTCTAAGATTGTAATACCGGTTGGAAATTCTAAATCTCAACAATTACACGTCATAACTAAGTTAGAGGGAGAGGATATTAAAGAAGACGTATTTGAAGAGGTTGCTTTTGTACCAATGCTCTCAGGAACATCTGTTGATGGAAATGATTCATGACTGAAAGGTTAAGATTTGTTATAGCAGGTTTTTTTGTTGGTCTTGCTGAACTTCTTCCAGGTATATCTGGGTCTACTGTTGCTATAGCTTTTAAAGTATATGAAAAATTTATTTTATTTTTATCTAATTTAAAAATTAGTAATTTTTCATTTAATTTTAAGAAATTAAATCAGATTTTTTTTCTTGATGTAATAATTCCTTTTTTTATTGCTATGGCGATTAGCGTAATATTTGCCTCAAAATTTATTTTATTTTTATATTCTGAGTATACGAATGGTTTTTTAATATTCTTATCATTCTTGATGTGTTCAATATCTTTCTTAATAGCCTTTCGATTAAAAAACGAATTTAAGTTTAATATGAATTGGATAATTTATTTTCTAGCAGGAGCAATTTTTGCAGCAATGCTTAATACCATTAGTCTGGTATCAAATAACCCATCATTTATTGTATTTGTATTAATTGGATTTATAGCATTTTCATTTTTTTTACTACCTGGGATTTCTGGAAGCGCAATTTTATTATCAATTGGAGTCTATGAAATCATTATTGGCTCCATAGCAAACATGCAGCTAGAGATACTTATGCCTTTTGCAATTGGTTGTTTGATTTCATTGTTTTTAATGCCAAAAATAATCAATCACCTACTATCTAAATATAAATTAAATATAATGATTTTCTTTGCTGCTTTGATTTTTGTAAGCGGAGTTCTTATTTTTCCAAACTAATTGTTTTATAGGCCTATTAAGTCTCTTTTATTTTTAACAGTTTCATATTTTTCAGCTTCAGGAAGAGGGTCTTTTGCTTCAGTTATATTTTCATAAACTTCTGAAAGACGCGCATTGATTTCAATAAAGTCTATTTGATCATCTGGAAGTTCATCTTCTGAGAGAATAGCGTCAATCGGACATTCTGGTTCACATAAAGCACAATCAATGCATTCGTCTGGGTGAATAACTAAAAAGTCAGGGCCTTCATAAAAGCAATCTACAGGACAAACTTCAACACAATCAGTGTATTTACATTTTATACAAGTTTCAGTTACTACGAATGCCATAATTTAATGTTGATACTTTATTATAAAAGTGTGACTGTAAGATAAAATAAAGAAAAAATATACTTTTATGTTGTAAATTTCTTAATTACTATTATACTGTATAAATATACAGTAAGGAGTTATTATGGCTAAATCAAAAGATACAGGTTCAAAATCATTAAAGGATACGCTTGCAGATATAGATAGTCATTTCGGTAAAGGCACCGTTATGAGAATGGGGGATAGAGAAAATCTTGATATTCCTTCGATTTCAACAGGTTCAGTAGGGTTAGATATAGCATTAGGTATAGGCGGCATACCAAAAGGTAGAGTTACTGAGATATATGGACCAGAATCTTCTGGTAAAACTACTCTAACTCTTCAAATTATTGCTCAATGTCAAAAAGAGGGTGGAACATGTGCATTTATTGATGCAGAGCATGCACTAGATCCTCAATATGCAGAAAAGCTAGGTGTAAATGTCGACGAATTATTATTATCACAGCCAGATACTGGTGAACAAGCTCTAGAAGTAGCTGACATGTTGGTTAGATCAAATAGTGTTGATTTAGTTATCATTGATTCAGTTGCAGCATTAGTTCCAAGAGCTGAAATAGAAGGTGAGATGGGTGATCATCATGTAGGCCTTCAAGCCAGATTAATGTCTCAAGCTCTCAGAAAGATTACAGGGAATATACAAAGGTCTGGAGCAACAGTTGTATTTATTAACCAAATACGAATGAAGATTGGTGTAATGTTTGGTAGCCCTGAAACAACAACTGGTGGTAATGCTCTTAAGTTCTATTCTTCAGTAAGATTAGACATAAGAAGAATAGGTGCTGTTAAAGAAGGCGATGAAATTATGGGCAATGAGACGAGAGTCAAAGTTGTAAAAAATAAAGTTTCACCTCCATTTAAACAAGCTGAGTTTCAGATTATGTATGGTCAGGGCATTAATTCTGAAGGTGAAATATTGGATTATGCTCATAAACTTGGTCTTGTTGAAAAGTCTGGTGCTTTCTACAAAATGGATGGCGAAACTATAGGACAAGGAAAAGTAAAAGCTAGTTTATTCTTAAAAGAGAATGCAAAAATCCGTAATAGCCTGTTAAAGGAAATTAGAAAAGCTTATATAACCAGCAAGGCAAAATCTACAAAATAGTTTTTTGTTGATACAATTATCCCCATTAGAATTTTTTTAGTGGGGATTTTTTTATGGCAGAGAAAGCTTATATTGTTGAGGCAGTAAGAACTGCAGGTGGGAAAAGGGATGGTAAATTAAGTCTTTGGCATCCTGCTGATCTTGGTGCAAAAGTATTAGATGAGATAACTTCTAGGCTTGATATGGATCCTGCTCTTGTTGACGATGTTGTTTTTGGTTGTGTAGACCAAGTTGGTGCTCAGTCAGGCAATGTTGCAAGAAATGCAATTCTGTCTTCATCATTTCCTGAATCGGTTCCTGGAACTTCCGTTGATAGACAATGTGGTTCCTCTCAACAAGCAATACATTTTGCAATTCAAGCCGTAATGTCAGGTACACAAGATATTGTCATTGGAGGCGGTGTTGAAGTGATGTCCATGGTTCCAATTGGCGCTTCGGTTAAAGATGGTTATGATGCTGGCCATGGTTTCCCTTTTGATTCTGACGGTATTAAAGCTAGATATCCTGGTGTATTTTTCTCCCAATTTACAGGTGCTGAACTAGTAGCTAAAAAATGGAATCTATCAAGAGAAGATTTAGATCAGTTTGCTCTTGAAAGTCATCAAAAAGCTGCAAATGCTACTGAGTTAAAATATTTTGATAGAGAGATTCTTCCGGTTCAAGCTAAAAATGCTGAGGGTATTGAAGAAATGGTAACTGCAGATGAGGGCATAAGATTTGATGCAAGTCTTGAAAAACTTGCAGGGCTTAAAACTGTTTCTGAAGGCGGTGTAGTAACTGCTGGCAATGCAAGCCAAATTACAGATGGTGCAGCAGCAGTTCTTGTTTGTAATGAAGCAGGACTTAAAAAAATTAATGCAAATCCTAGAGCAGAAATAGTATCAATCTCAGTTGTTGGAGATGATCCTGTCTACATGTTAACTGGACCAATTCCTGCATCGCACAAAGCACTATCAGTAGCTAATTTAAGTATTGATGATATTGATTTATATGAAGTGAATGAAGCTTTTGCCCCAGTGCCTTTGGCTTGGGCTGCAGAGCTTAAAGCTGATAGAACTAAACTGAATGTAAATGGAGGAGCAATGGCACTTGGCCATCCTCTAGGTGCTACAGGGGCAAAGCTAATGACAACATTGCTTCATGAATTAGAAAGAAGAGATGGCACGTATGCACTTCAAGCTATATGTGAGGGTGGCGGAACAGCAAATGCTACTATTATAAAAAGAGTAGTTTAAGATTATTTATCTTTAAAGAAGTCTAAGATAGTTTTTGAATCTGATATTTTGCTAAGAGATGTATCTCCAGATCTTGTTCTAAATTCTATTTCCTCTGATTCTAAGAACTGCTTACCAATAATAATATTTAGTGGAACTCCTATTAACTCAGAATCTTTAATTTTAGTTCCATAACCATCTTTACGATTATCTAATAAAACATCGTAGCCCATTTCCGTAAGCTCTTTGTATAGATTGTTAGATGCTTCAGCTATTTTTTCATCTTTCTCATAGCCAATGGCAATAATATTTATATCAAATGGAGCTATGCTATGAGGCCAAATAATGCCTTTATCATCATTGTTTTGTTCAATAGCTGCGGCTACAAGTCTTGAAACCCCAATCCCATAACAGCCCATATATAAAGTAGATGCTTTGCCTTCATTATTTAGTACATTTGCTTTCATATCTTCCGCATAAACTTTTCCTAATTGGAATATATGACCAACCTCAATACCTTTTTTAATCTCAATGGTTCCCTTGCCATCTGGTGATGGTTTTCCCTCTAGAGATTCAATATCTTCACCTTCTTTTAGAAGCAGTTCAGTATTGATAGCATACTCAGAGCTATCACTTACTGCGATGGTGTCTTCTCCGGTTTCAGCGAGCACATGAAATTCTTCTGAAGCGTCACCACCTATTGCACCTGAGTCAGCTGAAACAATCTTATACTCAAGACCCATTCTCTCTAGGACTTTTTTGTAAGTATTGCGCATTGTTAAATAAGTTTCTTCAAGACAGGCTTCATCAATATTAAAGCTGTAAGAGTCTTTCATTAAAAACTCTCTTCCTCTCATAACTCCGTACCTTGGTCTTACCTCATCTCTAAATTTTGTTTGGATCTGATAAATATTGAGCGGTAATTCTTTATAACTCTTCACATTATTTCTAATAAGATCAGTAATAACTTCTTCATGAGTTGGTCCTAAACAAAAATCTCTATCATGCCTATCTTGTATTCTTAGAAGCTCTGGTCCCATTTTTTCCCATCTATTGGTTTCATCCCACAATTCCTTTGGTTGAACCATTGGCATTAAAACTTCTTGAGCACCTGAGGCATCCATTTCTTCTCTAACAATATTTTCAATTTTTCTAAGGACTTTTAGACCAAGTGGAAGCCATGTATAAATTCCTGATGCAACCTTTCTAACCATTCCTGCTCTAAGCATTAGTTTGTGACTAATGACTTCAGCTTCTTGGGGTGCATCTTTAAGAGTTGGAAGCAATATTTTTGAAAATAACATTTTATAAATTAGTTATATGTATAAATCTTAATAGTTTATAATTTTATCTTTTTTTTGAGTACTTATGCCGATTTATGACTATAAATGTTCAAATTGTGGGCAAGAATTTGAACTAATACAGAAGTTTAGTGATAAACCTAAAACTAAATGTCCAAATTGCGAAAAAGATACTCTTAGTAAGCTTGTATCAGCGCCTTCTTTTAGGTTAAAAGGCGGAGGATGGTACGAAACCGATTTTAAAACTGGTAAAAAAAAGAATTTGGTATCAAACGATAAAGAATCAGCTAACAAATCTTCACAAAATTTGTCATCTGACTCCAAGAAAGTGACTAAACAAGATAAGATTAGTAAATAACTATAGGGAAAAATTATGAGATCTCACTATTGTGGAGAAATAACTTCTAAAAATCTTAATGAAGAGATAACTATCTGTGGCTGGATACACAAAAGACGTGATCATGGTGGGGTTATCTTTCTTGATGTAAGAGATATAAAGGGCATATGTCAGGCTGTTATTAATCCGGATAACGCAGAATCTTTTGCAATAGCTGAAAGCCTAAGAAATGAGTATGTTGTTCAAATAAGTGGAATAGTAAAAGCAAGATTAGAGGGAACAATTAACAAGAATATGACAACAGGCGAAGTAGAGCTTGAAAGCAAAGATATTAAAATTCTAAGCAAAGCTGAAACCCCAGTATTTCCATTAGATGACTATCAAGAGGTCAATGAGGATGTTCGCTTAAAAAATAGAGTTCTAGATTTAAGAAGGCCTGAGATGAACCATAGAATTGTTACCAGATCAAAAATTACCTCAATGATTCGAAATTATCTCGATGGTAATGATTTTAATGAAATAGAAACACCTATTTTAACAAGAGCCACTCCTGAGGGAGCTAGAGACTATATATTGCCAAGCAGGGTGCAGTCAGGAAACTTCTTCGCCTTACCTCAATCACCTCAACTTTTTAAGCAATTGCTAATGATGGGTGGATTAGATAAATACTATCAAATTGCTAGATGTTTTAGAGATGAGGATCTAAGAGCAGACCGACAACCAGAGTTTACGCAAATAGATATTGAGGCGTCATTTATTGATCAAGATTATATTATGCAAACTGGTGAAGGTATGGTTAAGGGCCTTATAGAAGAATTTTGTAATGACAAACTAAAAGATTTTGAAGTTTTAGATTGGCATGATGCAATGAGGGATTATGGTTGCGATAAACCTGATCTAAGAATTCCTTTAAAACTCGTTGAAATTTCTGACTTGGTAAAAGATGAAGAATTTAAGGTTTTTGCCGAGCCTGCGAAAGATAAAAATTCAAGGGTTGTAGCTTTAAAAATTCCAGGAGGAAACTCATTATCTAGAGGGCAGATAGATGATTACACCAGCTTTGTTTCTAAATTAGGAGCTAAGGGACTTGCTTATATAAAAGTTAATGACAAAAGTGATATCGAGAATGGACTCCAATCGCCTATATTGAAATTCTTAAAATCAGAAACAGTTGCATCTTTAGTAAAAGATTTGGATTTAGAAAATGATGATCTATTATTTTTTGGAGCTGGCAAGCAAAACGTTGTTAATCTAAGTATGAGTAGCTTAATCAAGAAGATAGGCGAAGACTTATCCTTGTATACTGAAAAATGGGCTCCATGTTGGGTTGTTAATTTTCCTATGTTTGAAAAAAACAGTGAAGGCAATTTAACGTCTCTCCATCACCCATTCACTTTACCTAATTGTTCTATTGATGAATTAACAAATACGCCAGAAGAAGCTATTGCATATGCATACGACATAGTTCTAAATGGTTATGAAATAGGCGGAGGCTCATTAAGGGTTTTTGATGCAGAAATGCAAAGCGCTATCTTTGACATTCTTCAAATAAGCAAAGAAGAAGCTAACAGTAAATTTGGTTTTTTAATTAAAGCATTATCATCTGGTTGCCCGCCTCATGGTGGAATTGCATTTGGACTTGATAGGCTGGTAATGCTTATTACAGATACCAATAACATTAGAGATGTCATCGCATTCCCAAAAACACAAAGCGCAACCTGTTTATTAACCGATGCACCAAGCAAGGTTGATCAAAAACAACTAGATGAACTAAAAATTATCAGTACTCACAAGGAAGAATAGGTATATGGCTGGACATTCCAAATGGGCAAACATTAAGCATAGAAAAGCTCGACAAGATGCGTCTAGAGGAAAAATTTGGACCAAAGTTATTAGAGAGATAACAGTTGCTGCAAAAGGAGGTCCTGATCCTGATGACAACCCAAGGTTAAGGCTTGCTTTAGATAAAGCAAATGCAGCAAATATGCCTAAAGATAATATTAAAAGAGCAATAGAAAAAGGCTCTGGTACTGGTGAAACAGGAGCCCTTGAAGAAATTGTATTGGAAGGATATGGACCTGGTGGTGTAGCTATTTTAGTTGAAGCTATGTCGGATAATAGAAACAGAACAGTTTCTGATGTCAGGCATGCATTTTCTAAGTTTGGAGGCAATTTAGGTACAGATGGATCTGTATCCTATTTATTTAATAAACTGGGAATCATTCATATATCTAAAGACTTTTCAGAGGAAGATTTGTTAGAGGTTGTTCTAGATGCTGGAGCTGAGGATTTAGTTGATGAAGGCGATTACTTTGAGGTAATCACTTCAAGCACTGATTTGAGTAATGTACTAGAAGCTCTTAAAACTAATAAAATTGAGCATACAAATGCTGAATTAACTCTTAGGGCAGAAACATCTGTTTCTTTAGATCAAGAGATGTCAGAAAAAGTGCTAAAAATTATGGACTTTATGGATGAATTAGATGATGTCCAAGAGGTTCATACAAATGCTGAATTTCCAGAAAACTTTGAGGTTAAAGAGTAAAAATTGTCTATAAATTCAAGAAATAAAGGTGCAGCTTTTGAAAGACAAATTGCAAATGCTCTTATTGAAGACCTTAATCTAACAAATCCAGTTAAAAGAATATTAGAACAAACAAGAACGAAGGAATTACCAGATTTAATGCTGGGAAATTGGTGCATAGAATGTAAAGCCTATGGCACAGGAGCTGAACCTAGACCCGATTGGTGGGATCAAGTGCTAGCTTCCTCACAAGGCACAAATTTGAAACCAGCGTTAGTTTATAAATTTAATAACAGACCAATAAAAGTAAGAGTACTAGCCTCATCAATAAATAATAAAATTAAAAACAATTTAATAACTGTTGATTTGCTTTGGCCTGATTTTATTCAAATTATTCTAGAACTTTTTCAAGAAGATATAGAACTTCATGAGCAAAATTTTCAAGCATAAAGATTTCGAATTAACTATCTTTGTTGAAGATACTGATTTTCAAGGTTTTGTATATCATGCTAATTACATAAAATATTTTGAAAGAGCTAGATCTAACTTTTTAACTATAAATGGCATTTCGCAGAATGATCTAAGACAATCAAATCTAGGTTTTGTAATCAAAAGAATCGATATAGATTTTTTATATCCAGCTAAACTTGGTGAAAAATTAATAGTTCAGACCGAGGTTGAAAAGAAATCTAAAGCTAGGATGCTTTTTAATCAAAAAATCATAAGTGATGACAGCAAAAATCAAATATGTGAGGGAAGTGTTGAAGTTTGTATGGTAGATATTGAGACAAAAAAACCAAAACCTTTTCCTAATGATTTATTATTAATTTTTGATAACGGTGAAGCGCATGGATGATATTTCAGTTTTAAACCTTTTTCTAGATGCCGGTATGGTTGTAAAGACCGTAATGATTATATTGTTAATAGCATCTCTACTAACCTGGATAGTAATTGTAGAAAGGTATAATTTTTATAAAAAAATTAAATTAATCAATGATAGTTTTCTAGATAGGTTTTGGAGTGGAGAGGATCTTAATACTCTTTATAGTGAGTTAGAAAATCACGAAGGCCCGTTATTTGGTTCATTGGGTGTATTCAAAAGCGCATTCAAAGAGTTTCTTCAGATAAGTAAAAATAAAGAAATTACTGAGCTAGATTTAGAGGGTATTAATAGATGTATGCGTGTTGCAATAGCTTCAGATGAAGAGGAGATGAATAAACACCTTCCTTTTTTAGCAAACGTAGGATCAGTAAGTCCATACATTGGCTTATTGGGAACTGTTTGGGGAATTATGACCTCATTCCAAGGTTTATCTGATGCCACTCAAGCTACCATTAATGCTGTTGCTCCAGGGATATCAGAAGCACTAGTCGCAACTGCAATGGGGCTCTTTGCTGCCATACCTGCAGTTATTGCTTTTAATAAATATACTTCTGAACTTGAGACAATGAGTCAATCAACTCTTATTTTCTCAGAAGAACTTGCAAGTATTTTTTATAAGCAATCCATAAAATAAATGATATACAGATTAGCAAAAAAAAAGACATTAAAGGCAGAGATAAATGTTGTGCCATACATAGATGTAATGTTGGTTTTGTTAATTATTTTTATGGTTTTGTCTCCGCTATTAATTCAAGGAATAGAAGTTAACTTACCCAATACAGATACAACAAAAATGTCTGTACAAAATGAGCCTTTAGTAATTTCTATTAATAAAGAAGGTGAATATTTTATTAATGTTGGTGATGAGTCTTTGCCTATTGATCTAGAGGAGCTAAAAAGAAAATCTAGTGTAATCTTTGAAGCAAATCCTGAGATAGAAATAGTATTCCAAAGCGATAAGGATGTAATTTTCGATAGTGTAGCTAAGGCTATGGCTGCCGTTCAAAGTGTTGGTATTTCAAAAATAGGAATTGTCACAACAGGCTATGCAAATTAAATCTGATTATTTTGTAGCTTCTTTTATATCTTTTGTAATTCACGCAACAATAATTTTATATTTAACAGATTTTTTTTATTTTGAAAAAAACACCAGACCTGTTTTAAGCAAGCCTGTAAATGTTGAGCTTTTATTTGAGAAAGAAGTGCCCAAAAAATCTTTACCAATAAAAAATATTCAAAAAAAGATTATTGAACAAGTCCAAGTTAATCAAGCTGAGAATAAGATTGAATTAACTCCAGTTATTCCGGAGACAGATATTAATAATTTAATCAAAGAAGATGAATTAGCGCAGGAAAAATCTGATAATATTTTAATTAATGAGTACAGCAATTTAATAATTCAATCTATTCAGTCAGCTTGGATCAAGCCGCAAAATATTCAAGATGGGCTCGTATGTGATCTTAGAATGACAATAAATAAAAATGGCCGAGTAACTCGAATTGATTTAATAAAAAGTAGCGGCAACATAAGATTTGATAATTCTGCAATAAAAGCTATTTCGAGGGTTGAAACCTTCTCTTTCTTTAATAAAATTCCATTTAATTTATACCAAAACAATTTTAAAAATATAGTTATTACATTTAACCCTTCATGAAAAAAGCATTATTGATATTTATTCTATTTTCACAACCAATTATCTCAGAGTTGGTTTTAGAAATTACAAAAGGATCAGATGATCCGTATTCAATAGCAATAATTAATTTTGATGGCCCAAAAAATATTAATAATCAAATTGGCTCTATAGTTACCAATGACCTAAATAGGACAGGAGAGTTCCGTATTCTTAAAGATAATCAACTCCTGTCATCACCAGTAAATCAAGAGGAGATTAATTATGATGATTTTAAGTTATTAAATGTTGATTTTATTGTAATGGGCGCAACCTCTCAGGAAGATAAAAGCAATATATCGGTTGCCTATGAAATTTATAATGTTAATAAGCAATCTAAGATAAGAACTTCAACGGTATACGGCATTCCAAACAGATTAAGACAATTATCACACTATATTAGCGATGGAATATATGAAGAGGTAACAGGAATTAAAGGAGTTGCATCTACAAGATTGTTATATGTAACTGAGCAAATAATAGATAATAAATCGTTATTCAAACTAGTTGTAGCCGACGCAGATGGTGAGAATGAGCAAGTTCTTCTTAGGAGTAGGGAGCCAATTATTTCTCCTTCATGGTCACCAGACTCAAAAGAAGTTGCATATGTCTCCTTTGAGACTGGCATGGCAAAAGTATATATACAAAATATTGCATCTGGATCAAGAGAGCTAGTTCTAGAAAATAATTCTCAAATAAGTTCTCCCTCATGGTCGCCAAATGGCAAGTTCTTATCACTGACTCTTTATCAGGATGGTAATGCTGAAATTTATATACTAAATCTTAAAAATAAAAATTTAACTAGATTAACCAATCATTATTCAATTGATACAGAATCTTCATGGTCACCTAACGGCTCAAAAATTATGTTTACCTCGGGCAGATCTGGTTCGCCTCAGTTATATGAAATTAATTTAAGAAAATTTAACGCAAAACCAAAAAGAATTACTTTTGAAGGTAACTACAATGCTAAAGGATCATATTTACCAAACGGCGAAGGTATTGTTTTTGTTCATCGTAAAGATAATAGTTTTCAGATAGCTTTAAAATACTTTAATGAAAATTTTGTACGTGCCCTTACTAAATCAAGATTAGATGAATCACCTAGTATTTCTCCTAACGGGAATGTGATAATCTATGCAATATCGGAAGATGGAACAGGGCTACTGGCTGGACTAACTTTAAGCGGCGCTAGATTTAGGCTTCCAACTAAAATTGGACAAGTTAGAGAGCCTTCATGGTCTGGTTTTTTAAGATAATTTATGGAGAAAAAAAATGCTTAGTATTAAAAAAATTAAAAATATAAATTTATATAACTTATTTATTCTAGTTTTCTTAATTTCGTCCTGCTCAAGCATGAATGTAACCGAGGAAGTTGTATATGACGGCGGCATCAGAACAGTTGAAGCCTCAATGCAAGAAAACACTGAACTAGATTATGAGACAAAGGCAATTTTTACAAACGCAACGGTTTATTTTGAGTTTGATAAATTCAATTTAAATAGCAAGTCTCTTCAAACCCTTAAAAGTGCTGTTTCGGCTATGAAAGACAATCAATCTATTCGTATCACAATTGCAGGACATGCAGATGAAAGAGGAACCAGAGAATACAATTTAGCTTTAGGACAAAGAAGAGCAGATGCTGTAAAAGATTATTTTGTTTTAAGTGGCATAGACAAAAATAGAATTAGTGTAAAAAGTTACGGCGAAGAAAGACCAGCATCATTTGGGTCTGATGAAGTTAGTTATTCTAAAAATAGAAGAGCAGAAATTAACTAAATAAATGCTTAAACAAATAATAATATTTTCATTATTTTTCATATATTCATCTTTTTTAATTTCTGAGGATGATAACGTAGAAGTTGATTTATTATTTTTAAAAATACAAGAATTAGAATCAGAAATTGCCGAGCTTAGAAATATTTTAGAATCTCAAGATTATTTAATTCAAAAATTAATACAAGAATCTGTAGATGATACAGAGCCCAATGAGGATTCTAGCAATCTTGCCTCAGAAAATACTGTAAGGTTTGCAGGAATTGATGATACTAGAAGTAAAGAGGAGGTTTATATGAGTGCAACTCAATCTCTTCAAAATCAAGACTTCGAAAAAGCCAGTTCTTTGTTTAAATTTTTCGTAGATAATTTTAAGGATGAAGAAAAATTACCTCTTTCAATTTTTTGGTTAGGAGAGATAGCATTGATTCAAAACAAACTAGAATCATCACAAGAATATTTCTTAGAGTTAGTTAATCTATACCCCTCACATTACAGAACTCCTCTTGCTCACAAGAAAATTGGAGATATTTTTCTTAAAAAGAATGAACTAGAAAAGGCAAAAGATAAATATAATTTTGTAATAAGAGAATACCCAAATGACACTGCTTCATCTTTAGCCTTGCAGTTATTGAAAAATATGGAATAATCACCTTTTTTTATTATGCAATACCATGGGTCGCTAGCTCAGCTGGTAGAGCAGTTGGCTTTTAACCAATTGGTCACAGGTTCGAATCCTGTGCGACCCACCATTCATAGGGCATAATATTTCCATGAAACTAAAAAATACCATCCTAACAAGTTTTTTATTCTTTTTAGTTTTAGCATCCTGGTATGTCATAAGAGGTATTAGAAATGAAATGGCTGTAGAAAATTATGGCCAAGATTTTTTGTTAATACTTTTGTCTTTTACAGCACTGACCATGCTAATAATCAATCCAATATATTCATGGGTAGCTTCCAGAAAAAACTTTAAAAAAATAATTACATATTGTTATTCATTTTTGATAATGAACCTATTTGTTTTTATTCTTTACTCTCGTTCACTAGAAGAAGGTGATGTAACCCAACAGATGTGGCTGGGTAGGGTATTTTATGTTTGGTGCAATATATATTCTTTTTTTGTTGTTTCAATTTTTTGGGTACTGGTAATAAATATTTTTAGAGACTCTCAGTCAAGAAAATTATATGGATTTATCATGGCAGGCGGATCATTGGGAGCAATTGTTGGTTCCGAAATATCAGTAAGACTTTCAGAATCATATACAAATTATGGTTTAGAATTATTCGCCCTGGCATCTTCTTTATTATTATTTCTTGCAATTATTGTCGCTACATACTTGGTCAATCTTAATAATTCTGAGGTACTTATTAAAAAAGTAGGTGGAAATTGGTCTGATGCAATTTCAAATATAATTTCAGTAAAAGAGGTTAAGTCGGTTGCTTTATATTCATGGCTGTTTACTGCATTGATGACAGTTCAATGGATTAGCGCAATACCAATTATTGAATCTTATTCAAATTTATCACCAGATAGAATAGTTTTATTTAATCGTATTGAGCAACTAGTTTCGCCTTTAACTTTAATAACTCAGTTAACATTGACATATCTAGTAATATCTTTCTTTGGCACATCCATGATTCTAATTGTTTATGGTTTGTTATTTATTGTTGTTTTTCTTTTATATGGTTTAATGCCATCTGTAGGTGTGGTAGTTTTCTCTCAAGCCTTATTAAGAGTTTTTGAATATGGCTTCAATAAACCTAGTAGAGAGATTATTTATAGCCAACTAAAGAAAAAAGATAGATATAAATCAACTGTGTTTATCGATACTTTTGTAACTAGGTTTGGTGACTTAACCGGTAGCCTTTTTGTGGGTCTTGGTAAAGTGGCAGCAATAAGCATTACTGTGGTGCCGCTATTAGCGATACCATTTGCTGGTATTTTTTCACTAACAGGATATAAAATTTCAAAAATTTTTGAAGAAAAGTCTAAAAACCCCGAGACTCCCCAATAGCTTTCTTGATTGAGATAATTTGATTCATTATTCTCTCAGAAACCTGAAAATTATTTTTAGTTAGATTTAAAGCAAACTCAAGTTGCCCAAGGGCCTGCTCATTTTGACCCAGCAATAAAAAATATTCTGCTCTGGACTGATGATAGCCAACTATATTTTTGCTATTTCTCTGAATCTCAGACAACAATAACCATAATTCAGGATCTTCATTTCTTCTTATTAATTGATCACGTATCAATTCTTCAGATTCAAAAAACCTTTTCATTTCAAGCAATAATTTTGATTTAGTAATAGTCAGAGGATAGTTCTTTGGAGAAATTTCTAAAAAAGTATTTGCTAGTTGTAAGGCTTCGTCATACTTTTGAGCTTTAGTAAGAATTTCAATTTTAGATGTATTTAAGAATAAATTTTTTGGATATTTTTTTAAGAGAATATTAATAAGATTCTCTGATTCTCTTAAGTTATTATTTTGACTATATGCCAGAGCAAGGCCATAAATATTAGAATCTGAGTTTTCTTTCTTCATTTCAGCATTGAAATATCTTATTGATTGGCTTGGAATACTTTCATAGTAAACTTTTAGTCTTGATTTAATTAATGAAAATTCTAAAGAATCTTTTTTGGTACCTTCTTCAGGAACACCTTCTGCAGCATTTAGCGCATCACTAATTCTTGAGGAAGATAAGGGGTGAGTTAATAAAAACTCTGGAGGAGCTTCACCGGCAAGCCTTCTAAGATCATTCATATTTTCAAACATTTCACCCATTGCTTTTGGGTTATATCCAGCCCTGACAAGGTTTGCAAAGCCAACTCTGTCTGCCTCTTTTTCAAAGAGCCTGCTATATCTAAGATTTTGAGTTTGCATTAAAGCTGGTCCCACAACCATAGCTCCTGGATTATTGCTTATTAGTGCCAATGCAATTGATGAGATCATTGTTAATGAAGATGCAAGGCTTCTATCTTGAGCATTTAGAACATTTCTTGCAAAGTGTCTTTGACTTAAATGGGCAAGCTCATGAGCCATAACTGATGAAAATTGTGCTTCATTGTCTGCATTTAGAAATAAGCCTCCATTGACACCAATTACTCCACCAGGTGCGGCAAAAGCATTTAAAGAATCGTCATCTATTAACAGTACAGTGAAACGCCTGTCCTTAACCTCACTATATTCTGATAGTCTGTATGTTAGAAGTTCTGTGTATTCCTGTATTAAAGGGTCAGATATTAAAGGTGCTTGAAAGTATACTTGCTTTAAAAATTCTCTACCTATTAATTTTTCTTCGGCTGTAGATACTGCTCCAGAAACTCTATCACCAAGCTCAGGCAATACTAATTCATTATCTTCTTGGCTAAAAAATGGCAAAGATATGACAGCAGTTATAACTAGAATATATTTCTTCATTTTAAATATAAGAATTTATCCAATGCTGCTAAAACTAACATAAACGTGTTTTTTAGATTAATATATCCCATGTTGAGGTTAAGTTATTATAATTTTATACATTTTGACTGCTTTTTTATTATGTAGTTCAAAATCTAGGATGATAATTATTTAAGATACAAATGTTTGAACAAGTAAATAAAGTATTAAAAAATATATTTAGTAATGAGGAGACAATAATCTTTTCGTTAGCAATATTATTATTTTTTCTAGTTATATCATTCTTCGGATCAATCTTAACTCCTTTTATGATAAGTATAGTTGTTGCTTATCTTCTAGTTGGCATGCAAAAAAAAATTCAGTCGTATGATGTCAGTGCGAATGTTGCATTAATTATTACTTTTTCTGTTTTCATCATTACAGGAGCAGCTCTATTGATATGGTTGGTGCCTCTTTTGTATATTCAGCTTCAAGCCTTTATTCTTGATGTTCCAAATCTTATAAATAATTTCCTTGATTTTATATCTGGATTGCCTGCCAAGTTCCCTGATTTAGTTTCATCCGAACAGATATCTATCTTTTTCCAAGCGGTATCAGAAGAGGTTAGTGCAATAGCTCAAAATATTGTTAAGTCATCTATTTCAGGTATACAAAGTGCAATAACATTTCTCTTATATATTATTTTGTTCCCGATACTTGTGTACTTCTTTTTATTTGATAGAAAAAATATTATTGAGGGTTTTATAAAGATTATCCCAGGAAAGAGAGAAATGCTTACTAATATTTGGGCTGAAATGGATATTCAGTTAAGTAATTATGTAAGAGGTAAGACAATTGAAATATTTATAGTTGGAATTGCTGCTGCAATCATATTTGCTTCTCTGGGTTTAAAGTATTCTGCTCTATTGTCAGTATTAGTTGGTTTATCCGTAATTATTCCTTATGTTGGAGCTTTTTTGGTAACCATTCCTATTGTTGTAGTAGGTTTACTTCAGTTTGGCCTAGGAACAGAGTTCTATTTGCTAATAGGCTTATATCTTCTTTTACAAGCCCTAGACGGTAATTTACTTGTGCCTATAATTTTTTCAGAAACAGTAAAATTACATCCAGTGGTGATAATACTAGCAGTATTTATATTTGGCAGCATGTTTGGTTTTTGGGGTGTATTCTTTTCAATTCCAATTGCAACTTTTATAAAAGCGGTATGGAATGCATGGCCATCATCGCCGAATAACGACTTAAGTTAAATCTTTAACAGTATTTAATACTTCTTCCACATGGCCTTTAACTTTTACTGATCGCCATTCTTTTAAAACTTTCCCATTTACATCAATTAAGAACGTACATCTATCAACACCTATATACTCTCTTCCATACATAGATTTTAGTTTCATTACATCAAAAGCATTGCAGACTTTTTCATCAGGATCTGATAGTAGCTCAAATGGGAATGATTGTTTTGACTTAAAATTTTCATGGCTCTTGATCGAATCTCTAGAAACACCAAGGATTTCTGTATTAAGTTTTTTAAAATATTTATAGTTATCCCTGAACTCTTGACCTTCGGTAGTACACCCAGGAGTGCTATCTTTTGGATAAAAATAAATAACAAAATTCTTCCCTTCAAAATCCTTATTGGAAAGACTTAATCCGCTCGTGCATTCTGCACTAAACTTTGGACATTTTTTACCTTCTAAATTTTTAGCCATATTTGTCACCTTATAAGTATTTTTAATAAAATAGTGTATAGTCCTATTTTTTACTGAAAATTTTATCAATGCAAGTTTTACAAGGCAGTTTAGTTGCTCTAGTAACACCTCTTTTAAAGAATGGTGATGTTGATTATGAATCTCTCAGTAGTCTTTTAGACTGGCATATAGCTAATGAAACCGATGGGATAGTTTCTGTTGGAACTACAGGCGAATCAGCTACTTTAAACGTAAAAGAGCATATTGAAGTAATTGACTATTCGGTAAAATATGTTCAAAACAGAATACCCGTTATTGCAGGAACAGGCGCAAACTCAACAGATGAAGCAATTGAACTATCTCTTGAAGCAAAATTAAAAGGCGCAGATTATGTTCTGCTAGTCACCCCATACTATAACAAGCCTAATCAAAAAGGATTATTAGCACATTATGAAAAAATTGCTAATAACGTAGATATTAAACAGATTTTATATAATGTGCCCTCAAGAACAGCTTGTGATTTAAAACCTGAAACAGTTAGCATTCTTTCTGAACATAAAAATATTGTTGGTCTAAAAGAAGCTGTTGATGATATTGAAAGAATAAAAGAGCTAGTTAAAATTTCTAACAATTCTTATGATTTTGCTATTCTTTCTGGTGATGATCCTACCTTCATGAATGCTTTGATAGAAGGTGCCCACGGAGTAATATCTGTGGCAGCTAATGTTATACCAAAATCAATTTCACAAATATGCAAACTAATAAGAGAAGATAATATTGTAGAGGCAAAGAAATTAAATGAATTTAATAACAATATATATAGATTATTATTTGTTGAATCCAATCCAATACCGGTGAAATGGATGTTAACTAAAATGGGAATGATTGAAAATTCAATCAGACTTCCTTTGATAGAATTAGATGAAACTTATCATGATGAAATTTTGTCAGAACTAAATAAACTTAAATTAATTTAAATGAAAAAAATTCTTATAATCAATTTATTAATCATAACAACTTCATGCTCCTATATATCTGGACCAGAAGGAATGTTCCCACCCACAAAAAATGCATTCCTTAAAGAAAAAGTTGAAGATGATATGCAGTTACCAGATGAATTAAACGTAATTGTTATTGAAAATCATTATCCAGTTAATGTTGTAAATGAATTATCTGATGATCAAGAGGTTCCGAAGCCAAGACAAATTTTTGCATCCTCTGGAAATAGCTCTGTTCAATTAAGGCGTTTAGGTGAGTTGATGTGGATATATGTGGAGACTTTGCCATCTACATCATGGCCTATAACAAAAAGCTACTGGAACACATCATCCTTTGAAACGCTAAATGCCGACCCTTTAACTGGTGAAATCGATATAAATTTTGATGAAACCTCAATATTAAAAATGAAAATTGAGCATGGTATAAAAGAAGCTTCAACAGAAATTTTCTTAGCTCAGATAGATAAAAATTCTAATGAAATTGTAAGTAATCCTGAGCTTATCCAATCTGAGCTTAGCAATTTAGTTAATTATTTTGCCGAATCCGTTGATCAGTTTTCTGGCACATCTCTAGCTGCTCAAAACTTAAATGATATAAAGAAAGCAAAGATTTTTGTTGAGAATGGTCAAACCGTCATAGAGCTTGATTTAAATTTTGACAGGGCATGGTCCTCAGTCACAAAAGCTATGGATGCATCTCAAATTCTTTCTAATGATAAGGATAGAAGTAATGGTATTTTTTATGTTAGTTATGCCGAAGAAGAAGAAGGTGGCTTTTTCTCATTTTTAAATTTTGGTAGAAATGATAAAAATCAAAAAGTTAATTTTGATGGTGCTCAATTTGAGGTAAAAATTACAGAAAAAAATAACAAAACATATGTAAGAGCATATTCAAAAGATGGTAAAATTGAGGAAGCTGAAAAGCTAATCTCAAAAATTAATGAATCTCTAAGTTAAGGCTAATTATGGAAAAAATTAAAGAAATAACCAAAGGAAAAGCAAAGTCATTATTTACTACATCTGATGATGATCAACTGGTGATGCACTTTAGTGACGATACTTCTGCTTTTGATGGCAAGAAGAAAGAAGCCTTACTAGGTAAAGGTGCTGTTAATAACCAATTTAATGCATTTATTATGGACCATCTTGAAAAAAATGGTGTTGAGACTCATCACATTGAAGTGCTTAACAGTAATGACTCTCTTGTTTATAAATTAGATATGTTTCCAATTGAATGTGTCATTAGAAATAGAGCGTCTGGATCAATATGTAGAAGATTAGGCACTGAGGATGGTCTTATACTAGAAAATCCTTTATTTGAATTCTTTTTAAAAGATGATGATTTGGGAGATCCATTAATAAATGACGAACACATTATTTCTTTTGGTTGGGCCAGTAAAGACCAAATTGAGAAGATGAAAGAGCTCACATACAAAGTTAATACGGTCTTAAAAGAGCTATTCATCAACTCTAATTTAATATTAGTAGATTTTAAAGTTGAATTTGGTGTTTGCAGCCAAGGCAAGATTTTATTGGCTGATGAGTTTACTCCAGATGGATGTAGGTTATGGGATTCTGAAACTTTAAAGAAGATGGATAAAGATAGATTTAGACAAGGTCTTGGCGACGTTGTTGAATCATACCATCAGGTCGCTGATAGGCTTGGTATGAATATAATAGTTGACTAAATTAGTCAGGTATTTATAATTCATGCGTGAAATTAACTACAAAAAGTAAATACGCTGTTAATGCTTTAGTTGAACTTCGTCTTTTGGCTTCAGAAGGCCCAGTTTCACTATCTGATATATCTGCTAATCAAAATATTGAAATATCATATTTAGAACAAATTTTCAGAAAGCTTAGGCTTTACGGAATAGTTGCTAGTTCGAGAGGTCGTAATGGCGGCTATCTTTATGCCAAAGATCCTGCATTAGTTACAATCAAAGATATCATGAATGCTGTTGAAGAAGACTTAGATGCAACAAGTTGCAGTGGCATGAGCACATGCAATGATGGAAAAAAATGTAATACCCATAACTTATGGCATGAGCTTAATGACGTCGTAAATAATTATTTAAGCAATATAACAATTAATACACTTGTAGAAACCAACAATGACCCATATATAAAGTTAAGAGAGATTGTATAAATGACTGAAAAATCAACCATATACTTAGACTACGCATCAACTACTCCTGTTGATCCTCGTGTAGCATCAAAGATGATGGAGTATCTTACACCTGATGGTGAATTTGGTAACCCAGCATCTCGTTCTCACAGATACGGATGGAAAGCTGACGATGCTGTTGAAGAGGCCAGATCACATGTAGCTAACCTTGTGAACGCAGATCCAAGAGAAATTGTTTGGACATCTGGTGCTACTGAGGCTGATAACCTTGCTGTAAAAGGTGTTGCCAGATTTTATAAATCTAAGGGAAATCATATAATTACTTCAAAAATTGAACATAAAGCAGTTCTAGATCCATGTAGACAATTAGAACGAGAGGGTTTTGAAGTTACTTATCTTGAGCCCAATGAGTTCGGTATTATTGAACCTGAGCAGGTAAAAGAGGCCATAAAAGAATCTACAATATTAGTTTCATTAATGCATATCAATAATGAGCTTGGAACATTAAATGACTTGCAATCAATTGGAGAAATTACAAGAGAATCAGGCGTATTTTTCCATGTTGATGCTGCTCAAAGCACTGGAAAGGTCGAAATTGATCTTTCAACACTGCCTGTAGACTTGATGTCATTTTCTGCTCATAAAACTTATGGACCAAAAGGCATTGGTGCTTTATTTGTTAGAAGAAAGCCAAGAGTAAGAATCGAAGCATTAATTCATGGTGGAGGCCACGAAAGAGGCATGAGGTCTGGAACATTAGCCCCTCATCAAATTGTTGGCATGGGAGAAGCATTTAGAATTGCTAAATTAGAAATGACAAAAGATCATGAAATGATTGCAAAATACCATGAAAAATTTCTAGACGAAGCTATGAAAATTGAGCATGTTTATATCAATGGCGACTTAAAGAATAAAGTCCCAAATATACTTAATATGAGCTTTAATTTTGTTGAAGGAGAATCATTAATAATGGGTCTTAAAGATATTGCGGTATCCTCAGGCTCAGCTTGTACTTCTGCAAGCCTAGAACCTTCATATGTCTTGAGAGCTCTTGGTAGAAAAGATGAATTAGCTCACAGCTCAATAAGATTTTCTTTTGGTAGGTTTACAAAAGAAAGCGATGTAGATAAAACTTTATCAATATTAAATAATGTGGTTGATAGATTAAGAGAACTTTCTCCACTTTGGGAAATGCATCTAGATGGAATTGATTTAGATACTGTAACCTGGAATACACATTAATAATGGAGGCTTGAAATGGCTTATAGTAAAAAAGTTGTAGACAAATTTGAAAATACTTTAAATGATCCAAAGGCATTTAATGTAGGTAGATTTGACCCAAAAGAAGAAAATGTCGGAACAGGTATGGTTGGAGCACCAGCTTGTGGAGATGTTATGAAGTTGCAAATAAAATGTGAGCCGTCTGGTAATACGCATGTAATAAAAGATGTAAAATTTAAAACTTACGGATGTGGTTCTGCCATAGCATCTTCAAGTGAACTTGTTGATATGCTTATTGGCAAAACCTTAGAAGAAGCAAAAGCTATCAAAAACAAAGAGATTGTTGATGCCCTTGAGCTACCCCCTATAAAAATACATTGCTCTGTCTTAGCTGAGGATTCAATAAAACAAGCAATAGAGGATTACGAATCAAAACAATAAATAATCATGCAAGTTTTTAGCTCAACAGACTTAAATTTTTCAGACTCTGCAATTGACCACTTTTTATCAAGCCTTGAAAATCGTGGCAAGGGTGTTGGAATTAAGATTGGAGTTAAAAAAGCAGGATGTTCAGGTTATGAATATTTTTTTGACTATGTTGACACTTTTGACGATGACGGTGTTGTTTTCGAAAAAAATGGATGCAAAATTTTTGTTGATAATAGCAGTCTAGACTTTTTAAAAGGTAGTCTAGTTGATTATCAAAAAGATGGCCTTAACCAAGGAATAAAATTTGTAAATCCAAATGCTAAAGCAGTATGTGGTTGTGGTGAAAGCTTTACCATATAGCAATGCCTAAAATAAAAATCTTACCTCATGAAGACCTTTGTCCAGAAGGAGCTTTAATCGAAAATCAGCCTGATGAAACTATATGTGAGGCGGCTCTAAGAAATGGTATACAAATAGAGCATGCATGTGAGATGTCTGCAGCATGCACAACCTGTCATTGTATTGTTCGAAAAGGCTTTGATAGTTTAGATGAAGCAACTGAAATCGAAGAAGACCTTCTAGATAAAGCATGGGGACTTGAGCAAACATCAAGACTTAGTTGTCAGGCAATACCAAAAGATGAAGATATTGAAATTGAAATACCTAAATACAATATTAATATGGTTTCAGAGAATCACTAATGAATAGTATAGATTGGTTGGATACAAATGATATCGCTATCGAGCTTTCAGAAAAATTTCCAGAAATTGATCCTCAATGGATAAGTTTTCCTGATCTACATAATAAAATTTGCAACCTAGATGGATTTGTTGGAGATCCAAACAAATCAAATGAAAAAATTCTTGAAGCTATTCAGATGTTATGGATAGAAGAATCCAAATAACTTTCATATAATAGCTAAAATTTTTTATAAGGAATTCAAAATGGCAACAGAACGCACACTATCTATAATCAAACCAGATGCAGTATCAAAGAATATTATTGGCAAAATAATCTCCAGATTTGAGGACAATGGTCTTCATATTGTTGCCGGAAAACTAATACAGCTTGATGATGAAATGGCATCAGGATTTTATGCTGAACACGAAGGTAGACCTTTTTTCAATGATCTTAAAAAGTTCATGACATCTGGTCCAGTTTTTGTTCAGGTGCTTGAAGGCGAGGGAGCAATCCAAAAAAATAGAGAACTTATGGGCAGTACTAACCCACAAGAAGCCGATCCTGGAACAATAAGAGCAGATTTTGCAAACAGCATAGATGCTAATGCTGTTCACGGATCTGATTCTGCAACAAGCGCTGTAAGGGAAATAAATTATTTTTTCACCGAAGAAGAAATAGTATCTAAATAAATTTTGTCTGATAAAAAAATAAATCTCCTAGGGTATTCTCTTGAATCCCTAGAAGTTTTTTTTAATGATATCGATGAGCCTAAATTCAGGGCTAAACAATTAATTAAATGGGTTCATCAGAAAGGTATCCTTGATTTTAGTCAGATGACTGACTTCAATAAAATTCTCAGAGAGAAGCTTGAACTAGTAGCTTGTCTTAGAACACCAATGGTTGAAAAGGTTTACAAATCTCCTGAGGGGACAATTAAGTATTTGGTAAAACTTGAATCAGGATCCATGATTGAAATGGTAAGAATTCCTGAAAAGAAAAGAATGACTCTCTGCATATCATCACAGGCAGGCTGTGCTCTTCAGTGCACTTTTTGTGCCACTGGAGCACAAGGTTTTGAAACAAATCTTACTCCTGATGAAATTATTGGCCAGCTATGGCTTGCTAACTTTTATCAAGAAGATGAACCTCCAATTACCAATGTAGTATTTATGGGTATGGGTGAACCACTGTTAAATTTTGAACCTGTTATTGAATCGGCAAAGATAATGAAGGAACAACTTGCATACGGGCTTTCAAGGAAAAGAATAACTATAAGCACTTCGGGTATAACACCTCAAATAGATAAGTTATGCGATGAAATAGACGTCTCTTTAGCTATATCTCTTCATGCGCCAACAAACGAATTGAGAGATGAGATAGTTCCAATAAATAAGAAATACCCAATAAGCAATTTAATGAATTCATGCGACAACTACTTAAAAAGCTATGATGGTAAAAGAAGCATAACCATAGAATATATTTTGATAGATGGTATTAATGATTCAGAAGAATTGGCAAGAAAACTAGCAAAACTATTATCAAATATATCGTGTAAAATTAATTTAATACCTTTCAATCCTTTTGAGGGCTCAAGCTATAGGCGCTCTAAAAGAAAGACTATTGAAAATTTTAAGAAAATTCTTATGGATAAAGGTTTTATAACAACATTAAGGGTTACAAGAGGAGATGCAATTGACGGTGCATGTGGCCAGCTTGTTGGTAAATTAAATAAATCGATTAAAGGTAAGAAACTCATATCTCATAAACTCATATCATGACAGAAAATTTAAAGTCAGCCAGATCAGCAAAAATTGGTAAAGTTTTTAAGGTAGCGCGAAAAGAGCTTGGTTTAACCAAGGTTGAAGTTTCTAATAGTGCGTTTATGAATATTAGATATATTAATGCAATAGAGTCAGGTGATTATTCTGTCTTTCCAAGCGAAGTCTTTGCTAGAGCATACTTTACTAAATACCAAGATTTTTTATCAATAGAATGTGAGTTTCCACCACTATATGAGAACAACAATAGAAAAGATAAAATCATTAAAGAGTCTATTGATAAAATAAACCCTTCATTAATACCAATCATTAAAGTAGCAGGGTTTATAGTAATTATCATTATTGTGGCCGTATATATAAATATCAGCTTTTCCAAAGAAACCAAGAACAATGATCAATCGCCAGTAAAAGAAAATTTTTCCAACAACGAATTAGATAAAATTGATGAAGCTGTTAATTTTAATAATTTAATAGAAGCCCCTGCAAATATAACAGAAGAGAAGCCCTTAATTAATATTCCAAATAAGCTTGTTTTTAGTTTCTTTGATGAATGCTGGATTGAAATATATGCTTATGATGAGTTGATAATTAATAAGTTATTCAAATATGGAGATAGCTTTGAATTTGAGATTGAAAGACCTTTTAAAATTGTTGTTGGCAACGCAGAAGCTATAGAAGCTTCATATAATGGCAATAACATTGATTTTATTACTAATGCTAATAGACTTAATGTAAGTACTGTTATGTTTAATGATGAGTAATTGGATTAAAAGAAAAGAAACCTCTGTTGTTAATGTTGGGGGTGTGCCTATTGGTGGAGATAACCCAATTGCAATTCAGTCTATGACTAACACCAATACCTTAGATGTTCTGTCTACTGTGAATCAAATAAATGAATTGCAAGCTGCAGGTGCAGATATAGTAAGAGTATCTGTTCCTGGTTTTGATGAAGCTAAAGCCTTTAAAGAAATCAAAAGTATTGTAACCATTCCTTTAGTAGCTGATATACATTTTGATTATAAGATTGCTATTGAGGTTGCTGATTCTGCTGATTGCTTAAGAATCAATCCAGGCAATATTGGAAAAGAATCAAAAATTAAAGAAGTTATTACTGCTGCACTAGATAATGATGTTCCAATAAGAGTTGGAGTAAATGCTGGTTCACTTGAAAAAGATTTACAAAAAAAATACGGCGAACCCAATGCTGATGCGCTGGTAGAGTCAGCTCTAAGACATGTGGACATATTAGATAGATTTAATTTTGATAATTACAAAATGAGCCTCAAAGCTTCAAACATTGAGATGACAGTTGAAGCTTATAGAAAAATATCTAATCTGATTAATCAGCCACTTCATTTAGGCATTACTGAAGCAGGAAGTTTTCGTGCCGGTACAGTAAAATCTTCTATTGGAGTTGGGATGCTTTTGTCTGAAGGCATAGGAGATACTATTAGAATATCACTAGCATCTAACCCAGTTGATGAGATTAAAGTTGGCTGGGATATCTTAAAAAGTCTTAACATTAGAAGCAGGGGGGTGAAAATTATTGCATGTCCAAGCTGCTCTAGACAAAACTTTAATGTTATTGAGGTGGTTAATGAGTTGGAAGAGAAATTAGAGGACATATCTGAAGATATAGAGGTTGCAATTATCGGTTGTTATGTAAATGGTCCTGGAGAAAGTAAGGCAGCAGAAATTGGTTTAACCGGAGCAAGTCCAAAAAATTTACTTTATGTTGACGGCATACCAGATAAAAAAATTAGCAGTGAGAATTTAGTCAAAGAAATAGAAGAAAAAGTAAGAGAAAAACTGTCACTAAGAAGCTCACAAGATATTATTGCAAGGGGATAAATTGGATAAAATTCAATCATTAACAGGCATGCTAGATCAGTATGACGATGGTGATATGGCTAATGCATCATCAAAACTGTTTGAAGTAGAAAAAGTAATTAAAAATATATTCATAAATTATAAATTCCAAGAAATACGTACTCCTGTTCTGGAAGATGCAAACTTATTCAAAAGGAGTGTTGGCGGCTCTTCAGATATTGTTAATAAAGAAATTTATTCTTTCAATGATAGGAATGATAAAACTATTGCAATGAGACCCGAGGGAACTGCAAGTGTAATTAGATCAATCATTGAGAAGAAATTAGATCAGGCAAATCATAAGTTATGGTATGTAGGCCCTATGTGGAGATATGAGAGACCACAAAAGGGCAGATATAGACAATTCAATCAAGCCGGTATTGAAATACTTGGCATACCAGAGGGTTTGCCGGAATATGAAATGATTTCAGTAGTATGTAATGTTATTGATCAATTTAAACTTAAAAATTGTTGCATCAAAATTAACCACTTGGGGACTAGAGAGAATAAAGAATCTTTTTGTAAAGCACTTGTTGAGTTTTTGGAACCATTTAAAAAAGATCTCGATGCAAAAGACTTAGAAAGACTTAATAAAAACCCATTAAGAGTCCTTGATTCAAAAAATTCTGAAACACAGGTAATTCTAAAAAATGCACCCTCTATAAGAGAGTTTATTGATAGAGCTTCAATTGAAATGCTTGATTCAATTAAATACGAGTTCTCAGATATATGTAAAATTGAAATCGACCATAATTTGGTCAGGGGTTTAGATTATTATTCTGGTTTTGTATTTGAGGCGATATCATCAGAGCTAGGCGCACAAGATTCATTCTTAGGTGGTGGTAGATATGACCAACTTTGCTCTCAACTTGGAGGAAAAGACTTGCCTGCCATTGGCATGGCCATTGGACTTGAAAGGTTAGCAAATATTGCAAACCTGCAAAAGCCAAACAGAAAATTGGTTTCTTTTGTTATCGCAGCTAGTAATTTAGAACCAAAAGCATATAAAATAGCGCACCATCTTAGATCAATTAATAAAGAAGTTGTTCTTGATATTCATTTATCAGAAGGAAGTCTTAAATCGAAGATGAGAAAAGCGAATAAAAATAATTCCGACTACGTAATTATTATTGGCGAAGAAGAGTTTAATAATAAAACTGCAGTTATAAAGCCCTTGAATGATGAACTTAAGGAGCAACAAACTGTCTCAATTGAAGATTTATATAGTTTTTATAAAACTCTATAGATCGAGGAAATACTTATGAACGAAGTTTTTGAAAATAATGCAGCAATAACGTCAATACGTAATTTTTATATGAATTACAGAAAAGTAATTCTTGGTATTGCTGCATTGGTGATCTTAATAATTTCTGCTTATTTAATTAATAATCAAATTGCAAAGATGAATAATTTAGAGGCTGCTGAAATATACAATAAATGGATTGCTCAAGAGACAGAAACTGATGAGGGTAAAATAATTTCAGAAGAATTATTTGCAGATTTAATTAGTTCTTATAAAAAAACAGGATATGGAAATATAGCGTTACTTAAACATGCATCTGTTAAGGCAAATAATGGTGATTTAGAATCGGCATTGAATTATTTTCTTTTGCTAAAAGAAAGTACAGAAGGTATTGGCGGAAACAAATTATTTAACAAAATAGCAAGTATTAATGCTGCAAGAATTATGTATGCCCAAGAAAATTATGAGGATGCATTAATAATCTTAGATAAATATTCTTCGTCAAATGCTGTTATTCATGAGCTTATAGGCGATATTTTACAAAAGCAAAATAAATTAGAACTTGCTAGAGAGCAGTACAATCTTGCTAAAGAAAAATATACTGATGATACTTCTATTTCTATTATCTCAATGAAAATATCAAATTTAACAATATAAAAATGTTAAAAAATAAATTTTATCCAAAAGCTAATAAATATTTAGTAATATTTTTTATGCTTTTTATTGTTTCATCATGCTCTTCTTTGAGTTCTTTAAAGTTTTGGGGAAGTGATGAGATTGATCCAGATGAGCCTGTCGTTTTGGAGGCTATTAAGAATGCAATAAATATTAATGTTGATTGGAACAGATCTTTTTCAGGCGATAACCTATTGGGAAATTTTGTTCCTGCCTTTAGTTCAAAAAGCATTTTTTTTGCTGATGTAAATGGAAATATAAAATCAATAGATTCTAACTCTGGCAATATTCAGTGGGAGCAGGAAGTTGGTGAGCTATCGTCTGGTGTTGCAGCAGGTTTTGGAATAATTGTTGTCGCTGATGTTCAAGGAAACATGATTTCATTGAATCAAGATAATGGCTCTGTTTTGTGGACTGTTAATTTAAAAGGTGAAGTGTTATCACCCCCTGCAATTGATGCAAAATTTATTATTGTAAAAACAGGCTCCGGAGAGTTAATTGCTCTAGACAAATCTAATGGTGAAATCTTATGGTCATATAGATCTAAACTACCAGCACTAACAATAAGAGGTAGCAGCAGCCCTGTAATTGAGGATGATAATGTTTATGTTACCTTTGATAATGGAAGACTGGGAGTTTTTGAGCTTGATTCAGGCTTTCCTATATGGGATGGAGCTATTTCATATGTTAGAGGAGCATCAGAGCTAGAGAATTTAATTGATTCTGATTCAGATCCAATTGTTGAAGCTGGAGTTGTATATACAACCAATTATCAAGGAAACTTAACTCTGTTTGATATTGCTCAAAAAAGAGCTATCTGGCAATCTGAAGCATCCTCTTTTTATTCTCCACTTTTGATAAAAGGATTAATTGTATTGGTTGAATCAAAGTCAAATCTAAGATCTTTCTTTACAAAAACACTCGAAGAGTCATGGACATCAGATGAATATTTAAATAGACAGCTATCAAATCCAATAAGTTTTTCTGGCTATACGTTAGTTGGTGATTATGAGGGATATATTCATGTAATCGATCCATTAAATGGAAAAACAATTGGTAGAAAGAAAATTTCAAAAAAACCTATTAAAAAGATTATAAGTAGAAGTAAAAATTTCTATGCTGTTGATGAGTCCTTTAATTTATATTCATTAAGCATATAGAATGATAATTAGTCATGTTTACATCAATAGCAATTATAGGAAGACCTAATGTTGGAAAATCAACACTTTTCAACAAATTAACAAAATCTAGGCAAGCAATAGTCTCTGACTTTTCTGGTTTAACAAAGGACAGAAATTATGGATATATATCCTTCGGAGAACAAAAAAGTTTATTAATTGATACAGGTGGAATAGCTCAGGATGATACCATCTTAAAAGAAGATATTGCAGAGCAAGCATGGATTGCAGCTGAGGAATCAAGTTTAATTATATTTCTCCTTGATGGATCGCAAAATCTAAACAAAGAAGATTTAGATATTCTTTCAAGATTAAGAAAATTAAATAAAACTTTCATAACAGTTCTAAATAAAATAGATAAAAAATCAGACGCTTTAATTAAAGAAGATTTAAATAAAAAAGGTATTAAAAATTTTTTTGAGATTAGTGCAGAGCACAGCAAAAACCTCCTTGATTTAAGATCGTTTATCAAGAAATCACTTCCAAGTAATAAAACACAGGTGCCCGAAGGGAAAAAAATAGCAATTTTAGGTAGACCCAACGCTGGCAAATCAACTTTTATAAATAAGTTCATAAGAGAAGATAGACTGATTGTTTCTGAAATAGCAGGAACTACCATTGATGCGATCAGCATACCTTTCTCTGTAAATGATGATGATTTTATCTTCATAGATACTGCAGGTATAAGAAAAGGTTACAGAAATGCTCATAAGATAGAGTATTTCTCATATGTAAGAGCGATGCATTCTGTTGAGACTTGTGATGTAGTTATATTTATGTGTGATGCAAGTGAAGGGCTTGTTGATCAGGACTTGAAGATAATAAATATGATATCTGAAATGGGCAAGCCACTTGTTTTGGCATTCAATAAAATGGACTTGCTTACAAAAAGACAAAAAGATGATTTATATGAGACAAAAAGAGTTCAATCAAATTTTGTTGATAATTTTTTTAAAATAGAAATTTCTGGTATTAAAGGTAGGGGTTTTAAAAAGCTTTTTAAGGTGACGAATAATGTTATCGAAAACGCTCAAAAGAAATATACAACCTCATCATTGAACAAGCTTTTAGAAAAATTTACTACTCAAAGTGCTCCTCCATCAGTTAATGGAAGACAATTGAAGCTTAAGCACATCCATTTTGGCGGCATCAATCCAACTACTTTAGTTATTCATTCAAATCAAGATAAAAAAATCCCTCAAAATTACAAAAAGTATCTTGAAAATTCTTTTAGATCGTCTTTAAAACTGCAGAGCATTCAGCTGAAACTAATTTTTAGAAAATCTGATAACCCTTTTGAAAATAAAGTGAATAAGTTAACAGACAGGCAAATTAAGAAAAGACAAAGAATGATGAAGCATGTTAAAAAATAAAAAGCATATTTTTTAAAATTTCATTTATTTATATTGCTTATAATCGGTTATAATTTAGCTATAAAGCACATAAAAAAATGACATTTGTCACTTTCTTAATGACACAAAATAGACCTGTAAACATAAACCTATTAAAGATAAAACTTCCGCTATCAGCTTTTTTATCTATCACTCACAGAATAAGTGGGATTTTTATATTTTTTATAGTACTTCCTGTATCAGTTTTTATATTCTCAGAATTAACACAAAGTCAGGATTCTTTTAATAACTTTGTGATTATGTATCATAAAAATTTAGGAATTAAATTTGTATGCGTTGGTTTAATTCTAATTTTTCAATATCATATTTTCACTGGTGTAAGGCATATTTTAATGGATTTCCATATCCTTAATGAAAGCTTGTCTTCATCATACAAGTCTGCAGTTACTACCCTAGTTTTATTTGCAGTTAACGCTCTACTAACTTTATGGGTGATGCTATGAAAAGCGGAAGACTGACATGGTATCTCCAACGCTATAGTGCGATTTACTTTATTACATTTCTTGTATATTTAGAGTACACATTCTGGACAAGTGGAATTACTTTTCAATTTTTAAATAGCAACAACTTATTTAAAGCTTCGCTCAGTATTTTTATATTGCTTGCATGTGTGCATGCTTATATTGGCTTATGGACTGTTGGAACTGATTATCTAACAAAAAGAACATTGGGTTTTATTTCTTCAGGTTTGGGAGCCTCTGCCAATACCTTAAGAAAAATCTATGAATATATATTTATTTTACTGGGAGTATTGATTGCTGCTATGTATATTTTAATTATTTGGTTTTAATACATGACTAATTACAATTCTTCAAATATCAAAACATTAGAATTTGATGCTCTGATTATTGGTGGCGGCGGCTCAGGAATGAGAGCATCTCTTGAGCTTGCTAAATCTGGATTAAAAACAGCTGTTGTCTCTAAAGTTTTTCCGACAAGATCTCATACAGTCTCTGCCCAAGGTGGCATAACTTGTGCTATTCAAAGCGCCGATCCAAATGATGATTGGAGATGGCATATGTATGATACTGTCAAAGGAGCAGATTATATTGGTGATCAAGATGCCATAGAGTATCTGTGCTCAGAAGGACCAAAGGCAGTTTTTGAGTTAGAGCATATGGGATTACCATTTTCAAGATTTGAAAATGGGAGAATATATCAAAGACCATTCGGAGGTCAGTCAAAAGATTATGGAAAGGGAGGCCAAGCTGCTAGAACTTGTGCTGCAGCAGATAGAACAGGACATGCATTACTTCATACTCTCTATCAAAATAATGTTAAAGAAGGAACAAACTTCTTAAACGAGTGGTTTGCAGTAGATATAGTTAAAAATGCTCAAAATGAGGTCACTGGTGTAATTGCATTTTCAATTGAATATGGCGAAGTTGCTTATTTAAAAGCGCAATCTACGGTTATGGCTACAGGCGGCGCTGGAAGAATTTATGCATCTACTACTAATGCTTTAATTAATACTGGTGATGGTCTTGCCATGGCTTTAAGGGCAGGCTATCCGGCGCAAGATATGGAAATGTGGCAATTTCATCCAACTGGAATATACGGGGCTGGCTCACTAGTTACCGAAGGTTGTAGAGGTGAGGGCGGATATTTAATAAACAAAGATGGCGAAAGATTCATGGAGCGATATGCTCCAAATGTTAAAGATCTAGCTGGCAGAGATGTCGTGGCTAGATCAATGGTCCTTGAAATACTTGAAGGTAGAGGATGTGGTGAAAACAACGATCACATTTACTTAAAGCTAGACCATCTTGGAGCTGATGTATTAAATGCAAAATTGCCTGGAATATGCGAACTATCAAGAACCTTTGCTCACGTAGATCCGATATATGAACCAATACCTGTTGTTCCTACATGTCACTATATGATGGGCGGCACTCCAACTAATATTAATGGACAAGCTTTTAATAGAATTGATGGAACTGATTCCATTATTCCTGGCTTGTTTGCAGCTGGTGAAGCAGCATGCGTTTCTGTACATGGAGCAAATAGACTTGGCGGTAACTCACTTCTTGATTTAGTTGTGTTTGGAAGGGCTACAGGAATATTTATTCAAGAAGATTTAAAATCAGGTGGCGGTGTTAAATCTGCTGATAAAGATGATATTGATAATGCTCTTGATAGATTAAATACATTAAATAATTCTGATAGCGGTTATGAAACAGCAGAAGTAAAAAAAGAACTCCAACAATGTATGCAAAATTATTTTGGAGTCTTTAGAAGAGGCGAATACATGAAAAAAGGCCTTGATGAACTGCAAGAAATTAGAGAGAAGGTTGATCAACTTCATTTAAAAGATAAAAGTAATGCTTTCAATACAAGCAGAGTAGAAGCAATTGAGCTTCAAAATTTATTTGAGGTTGCAGAAGCTACTGCAATTGCGGCATACAGCAGAGATGAAAGCAGGGGCGCTCATGCTAGAGATGATTTCCCTGATAGAGATGATGAAAGATGGCTATGTCATTCTTTATATGACCCATTATCAAAAACAGTCTCTAAAAGAGATGTAAATTTTAATCCCTCAGAAGTTGAGGCGTTTCCACCAATTGTAAGGACTTATTAGATGGCAACTAATATTTTAGAAGTAAATATGTATAGATATAATCCTGAGGAGGATAAATTTCCTTACATTAAACAATATCAGATTGAAAAACCTTCAAAAGACATCATGGTTTTGGATTTACTGCACCTATTGAAAGAGCAAGATGAATCTATTTCATATAGAAGATCTTGTAGAGAAGGGGTATGCGGTTCAGATGGCATGAACATAAATGGAAAGAATGGCCTTGCATGCATAACACCAATATCCTCTGTTCTAAAGAAAAACAAAATTGAACTTAGACCATTACCAGGATTGCCAGTTATTAGAGATTTGGTTGTTGATATGACAGAGTTCTATGCACAGTACGAAAAAATTAAACCCTTTCTTCAAAATAGTACTACTGCTCCAGAACAAGAAAGACTTCAGTCTCCAGAAGACAGAGATAAACTAGATGGACTATATGAATGCATATTGTGTGCCTGTTGCTCAACAAGTTGCCCATCTTTTTGGTGGAATCCAGATAAATTTTTAGGACCTGCTGCTTTACTTCAAGCATATAGATTTCTTGCCGATACAAGAGATTTAAAAACTAATGAGAGACTTGAAGATTTATCAGACCCATTCAGTGTTTATAGATGTCATGGAATTATGAATTGTGTAAGCGTATGTCCTAAAGGATTAAATCCAAATAAAGCAATTGGTGAAATTAAGACAATGCTGTTGAAGGATAAAAAAGAAATTATCACTACAGATGGAGCTATGAATTAACTTGAAATGACTAATTCGATGCAAGAACTATGGGGGAGTTCACATTTGTCAGCCGGACATGCTGCCTATCTTGAAACCCTGTATGAAAAATACTTAAACAATCCAGAAGATTTATCTTCTGAGTGGATAGATTTTTTTAAAAACTTACCAAATGCATCAAATGGTAATATTGAAATATCACATCAGAGTATTGTTGAAGAATTTAAGAATTTATCAAGAGCTTCAATCACATCTCACGAATCAGTTGACGAAAGGCAAGGAAAGGTTATAAGACTTATTCAAGCATATAGAAACAGAGGTCATCAAGAAGCTACCTTAGATCCTTTAGGCATTATGCAAAGAGATCAAATTGAAGATCTTAAAATTGAGTTTCATGGTCTCAATAAGTCTGATCTGGATGATGAATTTTTTACTGATACTTTTGATATTGGGCCAAAAAAATCTACTTTAAGAAATATTGTTAAAGAATTAAGAAGAATTTACTGTGGCAATATTGGAATTGAATACAACTATATTATGCATTCAGATGAGCGAAGATGGTTCCAAAAGAAATTTGAATCAAAAATAGAAAACTATAGTTTTTCAAATGAAGAAAAAATACATATTTTTGAGAGGTTAAACTCTGCTGAAGGACTAGCTAAATACTTAGCTGCGAAATATCCAGGTATGAAAAGGTTTGGTATTGATGGAAGCGAGTCTTTAGTGCCATTAGTTGATGCTGTTATTCAAAATTGTGGAGCATTGGGCGCAAATCAGATTTGTTTTGGCATGGCTCACAGAGGAAGATTAAATTTATTAGTAAACGTATTAGGCAAACTACCAAAAGATTTATTTTCTGCATTTGATGAAACTGATGTACTTGAAGGTGCTAATACTGGAGACGTTAAATATCATCTTGGATTCTCATCAAATATTGATACTCCTGGTGGTGAAGTTCATGTGTCTTTAAACAACAATCCATCCCATCTAGAAATCGTTGATCCTGTGGTGCTTGGATCGGTTAGAGCAAGACAGGATAGGCTAGATGACGTGGAAAGAAAAAAAGTTGTTCCTGTTTTATTACATGGTGACGCATCATTTTCAGGTCAAGGTGTAGTAATGGAGTCTTTACAAATGTCTCAAACTAGAGGCTTTAATGTTGGCGGAACTATTCATGTAATAGTGAACAATCAAATTGGTTTTACTACAAGCAATAAATTGGATGCAAGATCAACTGATTATGCTACTGATGTTGCAAAAATGATCCAGGCTCCTGTTATTCATGTAAACGGTGACGATCCAGAAATGGTTGTAAAAGCAGTTAAAATTGCTTGTAAGTACAGAGCTAAATTTAACAAAGATATTGTTATTGATTTATTTTGCTATAGAAGAAGAGGTCATAACGAGGCAGATGATCCATCAGCAACACAGCCAACTATGTATAAGACAATTGCTAAACATCCATCTGTTTTAAATCAATATCAAGAAAAGCTAATAAACGATGGTCATGTCACAAAAGAATCTGCATTAGAGATTAAAAATTCATATAGAAAGTCTTTAGAAGGCGGTGAAACAGTAGCAAAAAGCTTATCTGATCATTCAAATAATGAATTGTGGTTTGACTGGACAGAATATTTAGATGTTTTATGGTGGCCTAAAGTTAACACTGCTTTTGATCAAAAAAAATTAAAAAAACTTGGCAAGCAAATATGCGAAGTTCCTAATTCTTTTAATCTCGGAACACAGGCATCAAAAATTTTTTCTGATAGAAGAAAGATGAATGAAGGTGGTTTAGATATAAACTGGGGATTTGCCGAAAGTATGTCATATGCTTCATTGCTTTCAGAGGGCTATCCAATAAGAATAACAGGTCAGGATGTTAGAAGAGGAACCTTTTCTCATAGACATGCATGTGTTTTTGATCAAGAAACTGGAGATGGTTATATCCCGTTATCAAAAATAGCTAGAGATCATAATACAAGGTTTGATATATATGATTCTCTATTATCAGAAGAAGCAGTTTTAGGTTTTGAATACGGATATTCTGCAACATGGCCTACAGGTTTAACCATTTGGGAAGCTCAATTCGGTGATTTTGTAAATGGAGCTCAAGTGGTTATTGATCAATTTATAGTTTCCGCACAACACAAATGGGAGAGATTATCTGGATTAGTTATGCTTTTACCCCATGGGTATGAGGGACAAGGCCCAGAACATAGCAGTGCAAGAATAGAGAGATTCTTACAGTTATGTGCATCAGAAAATATACAAGTATGTGTTCCTAGCTCTCCATCTCAGATATTCCATTTACTTAGAAGGCAAGCAATAAGAAAAATGAGAACTCCTCTTATAGTTATTTCTCCAAAAAGTTTATTAAGAAACCCAAATGCAACTTCTTCAATTAATGAATTAACAGATGGATCTTTTCAATGCGTTATTGATAGTGACACCAAGAAAAAATCTAATGTTAAAAAAATCATACTATGTTCTGGTAAGGTTTTTTATGATCTTCAAAATAAAAAAATACAAGATAAAAAAGAACATATTGCTATTGTGAGAATAGAACAGCTATACCCATTCCCATATGATGATTTAGAGGAATGCCTAAAAAAATATAAAAATGTTGAAGAAATTGTTTGGTGCCAAGAAGAACCAGCAAACCAAGGAGCTTGGTTTAGTCACAGACATAGATTACAAAGAGTTTTAGATAGATTGGATTCAGGTAAAGAAATCTTCATGGTCAGCAGACCTCCAGCAGCTGCTCCAGCCGTTGGTATGATGAAATTACATCTTGAACAACAAAACAATCTTATAGAAGAAGCGTTAAAATAGGGATAATTATGGCAATTGAAATTAAATCACCAACATTTCCAGAATCTGTTGCAGATGGGACTGTTGCAAATTGGGTAAAAAAAGAAGGCGATCAAGTTAATCAGGATGAAATAATTGCAGAGATTGAAACTGATAAAGTCGTTTTGGAAGTTGTTGCGCCAACTAATGGAGTCCTAACAAAAATTTTAAAAAAAGAAGGTGATATTGTTAATAGTGCCGAAATTATTGGTGAGTTTGATGACTCGCAACAAGCTAAACCTCAAAATAAAGAAAAAACAGAAGCTAAGGAAGAGGTAATATTAGAAAAACAAGATTCACCAAAGGCCACAAATAAAAAATCAGGCCCTGCTGCCAAAAAAATTATTGCCGAAAATAATATTGATCCTCAATCAATAGAATCTTCAAGGAAAGATCAAAGAATAACTAAAGCAGATGTTATAAATCATCTAGAATCTAAAAATAAAAGTACTGAGAATGAAGATACAAAGAGTCCTATTCTGTCTTCATCAAGGCCTGAAAAAAGAGTCCCTATGACAAGGCTAAGAAATACTATTGCAAAAAGACTTGTTACAGTTCAGCAAGAAACTGCAATGCTTACTACTTTCAACGAAGTTGATATGCTTCCCATAAAAGAATTACGAAGCAAGTATGGACAAGAGTTCGAAAAACAACATGGTATTAAGTTAGGTTTTATGGGCTTCTTTGTAATTGCTGCAGTACAAGCTTTAAAGAAATTCCCAATAGTCAACGCATCAATTGATGGGTCTGATGTTGTCTATCATGGATATCAAGATATAGGTGTTGCTGTTTCTACGGATAGGGGTCTTGTTGTTCCGATTATAAAAGATGCTGATACAAAATCTCTTCCTGAGCTTGAAAAATCAATTCTTGAGTATTCGGAGAAGGCTAGAGATAGCAAGCTTACAATTGATGAAATGCAAGGCGGTACATTTACTATTTCTAATGGCGGTGTCTTTGGATCTCTTCTATCAACGCCAATATTAAATGCACCACAAACTGCAATACTTGGCATGCATGCTATTCAGGAAAGACCGGTAGCTGTAAATGGTGAAATTGTAATTAGGCCAATGATGTATTTAGCAATGAGCTATGATCATAGGCTTCTTGATGGAAAAGAGGCAGTTAGATTCTTGGTTTCTATTAAAGAACAATTAGAATCACCAGAAAGATTATTATTAAACTTATAAAAAGAGGAAATTTATGTTTGATGTTGTTGTAATAGGTGGAGGACCGGCCGGTTATGTGGCTGCAATTAGATCATCCCAATTGGGCTTAAAAACTGCATGTATTGAAGAATATACCGATTCAGATAGCAATCCAACGTTTGGTGGCACTTGTTTGAATGTTGGTTGTATTCCATCTAAGGCACTTTTAGATTCTTCTCATAGATATCATGATGCTGCAAATCATTTAAAAACCCATGGTATAGATATCAAAAATGTTGAATTAGACCTTCCGGCAATGATGAAAAGGAAAGATGATATTGTAAAAAAACTTACCGGAGGTATCGGTGGGTTATTTGCAGCAAATAAAGTTACTCCTATTTCTGGGAGAGGCAAAGTAGTTGCTGGTCAAAAAGTTGAAGTAACCAATTCCAGTGGCGATGTTGAGATTATTGAATCTAAAAATATTATCATTGCAACAGGATCCTCTCCGATTGAAATTGGTTCTGCAAAATTTGATGATAAAAATATTTTAGATAGTACTGGTGCTTTAGAAATTGATTCTGTTCCTAAAACCCTTGGTGTTATTGGTGCTGGTGTAATAGGTCTTGAATTAGGAAGTGTATGGGCAAGGTTGGGTTCAAAAGTCACAGTAATTGAAGCAATGGATGATTTTTTATTTATGGCTGACAAAGAAATTGCAAAAGAAACTCTTAAAGATTTTAAAAAACAAGGCCTTGATATAAGGCTGGGTTGCAAATTAACTTCATCAAAAAGTCTTAAAAATTCAGTAAATGTAACTTATGAGACTGAGGGTAAGTCTGAGGAAATGAAATTCGATAAATTAATTGTTGCAGTGGGCAGAAAGCCAAATACTAAAGATGTCTTTTCTGAGGATTCAGGTGTTAGTTTGGATGAAAGAGGTTTTATAAACGTAAATGAACATTGTCAAACAAATGCCGCAAACATTTGGGCTATAGGCGATGTAGTAAGAGGACCTATGTTAGCTCATAAAGGTAGTGAAGAAGGCATTATGGTTGCAGAGAGGATTGCTGGAAAACATGCAGAAATGAATTATGACTTAGTACCCTCTGTGATTTACACACATCCTGAGATTGCTTGGGTTGGCAAAAATGAAGAAGAATTAAAAGATAATAATATTGAATATAAAGTTGGCAAATTTCCTTTTGCAGCTAGTGGTAGGGCTTTAGCAGTTGATCAATCAGTCGGTTTCGTAAAGCTTTTATCTGATGCAAAAACAGACACAATTTTAGGAGTTCATGTATTCGGCCCTTCTGCTGCAGAAATTGTTCAACAAGCATTAATATCTATGGAGTTTGGCGCTAGTTCTGAGGATCTTGGATTAACAATTTTCAGTCATCCAACAGTTTCAGAGGCTCTTCATGAGGCAGCTTTGGCTGTAAATAATGAAGCTATACATATAGGAAATAAAAGAAAATGAATCTACATGAATTTCAAGGCAAAGAACTTTTTGCACAATACGGCTTGCCCGTATCAAATAGTAAAGTTATTTATGAAGCAGAAGATGCACAAAAAGCTTGTAGAGATATTGGCGGATCTAAATGGGTTGTTAAAGCTCAAGTTCATGCTGGTGGAAGGGGTAAAGCGGGTGGAGTTCAGTTAGTTGATACTCCTGAAGATGCTATTTCATTTGCAAAGAAGTGGTTAGGAAAGAGGCTAGTAACCTATCAAACAGATGAAAAAGGTCAGTTAGTTAATTCAGTTCTTATTGAGGAATGTACAGATATAGCTGAAGAATTATATCTAAGCGCTGTAGTTGATAGAGATTCACAAAGAGTTGTGTTTATTGGTTCAAGCGAGGGTGGAGTAAATATCGAAGAAGTTGCAAAAAATTCTCCAGAAAAAATTATCTATGAACCAATAGATCCCCTATGCGGAGCTCAAGGTTTTCAAGCAAGAAAAATTGCAAAAGTTTTAAAGTTAAACAATGAGCAAACTAAACAATTTACTCCAATGCTTAAAAATTTAATGAAATTATTCATTGAGAAAGATTTAAGTTTGCTTGAAATTAACCCTTTGGTCATAACAAGTGGAGGGTTGTTGCACTGTTTAGATGCAAAAATAAATATAGACTCAAATGCTATATATAGACAGCCTGAAATTGCAGAAATGCATGATCCGTCTCAAGAAGACCCTAGAGAATCTGAAGCTGCAAAGAATGATTTAAGTTATGTTTCTTTAGATGGAAACATTGGTTGTATGGTTAATGGGGCAGGCCTTGCGATGGGTACAATGGATACAATTAAGTACTTTGGTGGAAATCCTGCAAACTTTCTTGATGTTGGAGGAACAGCAACACAAGAGAGGGTCTCTAAAGCATTTAAAATTATTTTGGATGATCCAGAGGTAAAAGTTGTATTAGTAAATATTTTTGGTGGAATAGTAAGGTGTGATCTTATTGCAGAGGGAGTTTTAGCGGCAATTGAAGAGGTCGGTGTTGAGATACCTGTGGTAGTTAGGCTTGAAGGTAACAACGCAGATTTAGGAGCAGAAATTTTATCTAAAGCTAATATAAAAATAGAAAGTATTAACAATCTTGGTGATGCAGCTAAGAAAGCAGTGGAATTAGCAAAATGAGTATCTTAGTTAATAAAGACACAAGAGTAATTGTTCAAGGGTTTACTGGCTCACAGGCAACTCTTCATTCAGAGCAAGCTATAGAGTATGGCACTAATATTGTTGGGGGTATTACTCCAGGCAAGGGAGGGCAAACGCATTTAGGAAAGCCGGTATTTGATACCATGGATGAAGCTGTAAAAAGTGTTCAGCCGAATGCATCATTGATATTTGTTCCAGCTCCTTTTTGTAAAGACTCTATTTTAGAGGCTGCAGAATCAGGAATAGAATTAATTGTTTGTATTACAGAGGGCGTTCCAACTCTAGATATGCTTGATGTTAAAAAACGAGTTGACGAATTAGGCCTCACTTTAATAGGCCCTAATTGTCCTGGTCTTATTACCCCTGGAGAGGCTAAATTAGGCATTATGCCTGCAAGTATTCATATGCAGGGATCTATTGGCATTATTTCAAGGTCAGGTACATTGACTTATGAGGCGGTTAAACAAACAACTGAATTAGGTTTTGGCCAAAGCAGTTGTGTGGGTATTGGTGGCGATCCTATTCCGGGCTCGTCTTTTATAGATATACTTGAGTTATTTGAAAATGATCCTCAAACCGAAGCCATAGTGATGGTTGGAGAAATTGGAGGAACTGCTGAGGAAGATGCAGCAGAATTTATAAAATATAATGTTTCAAAACCTGTTATTTCTTATATTGCAGGCCAAACCGCTCCGGCTGGTAAAAGAATGGGGCATGCTGGTGCAATAATTGCTGGAGGTAAAGGTACTGCTGCAGATAAAATTTCTAAGTTAAAAGAATGTGGGGTTTATGTGGCTGATAACTTAACTGAGATCGGCTCAACTGTTGCAAAGGCAATTAATAAGTAACTTCAACTTTTTTAAGATATTTTTTAATAATCCATCTAAGTCTTAATATTGCTAAAATTGCAAATATACTTAATCCAATTATCATTCCGAACCACATTCCAGCAGCACCCATAGGCGCATTAAAACCTGTCATAGTAAGGTAATATCCAATTGGCATTGCAAATATCCAATAAGATATAAATAAAAGGATCATTGGAACAAAAGTATCTTTAAAACCTCTTAAACTTCCAAGAGCGCCCATTTGAATTCCATCAGGCAGTTGAAAAATTGCAGCAAAAATTAATAAATATACAGCAAGAGAAAATATAATTTCATCTGTTGTATATATACTAACTATTAGCTCTCTAAAGCTTAAAATTAATATCACATTCATTAATGCAGTTAGAATACATAAATAAATTGTTGATGAAGAGGCAACCTTTGCTTGTTTATAATTATTTTCGCCAATTAAATTACCAACTCTTGTTGCAGCAGCCAAACCAACTGCTAATGGCACCATAAAAAATAAACTAGCAACATTAATTGCTATAGCATGGCTCGCAACAATATCTTCACCCAGAATACCTAAAATAATTTGGGCACCTGAAAACATACTTAGTTCAATAAAAATTCCAAAACCAATTGGCAATCCAAGCTTAAATACCTCTTTAGTAGTCTCAATAGAAGGAGGCGTAAATTTAGAGAAGGGCTCGGTTATTTTATATTTTTTATTTATATTGATGTAAATTAAGATTGTTACCATCATAATAAATGAAACAATTGTAGTGGCTATACCGCAACCAACTCCACCCAACTTAGGTGCTCCCAACCATCCATATACAAAAATTAAATCTAGGGGGATATTTAATATCATTCCAAATACTGCAATATAAAAAACAGGTTTTGTTAGAGTCATACCTTCGCTATAACACCTCAAACATGTAAAGACCGTAATAAAAGCAAAACCTAGTGCTACAGCTTTGAGGTATTTTTCTGAAATATCTGTAACGCTTTTATCAATAGGCAACACATCTAAAATTATCCCCATATTCATAAACAATAAAGCAATTAAGAATCCTAATAGAATAGATATCCATAAAACTTCTCTAAGTTTTTGACCAATTAGTTGGAATTTTTTTGCTCCATAAAGCTGAGCAACTATTGGAGTTACAGCAAAAATTACACCAGAAAAAAACATAAAAATAGTCATGGAAAATGCATTTCCTACAGCAAGACCTGCTAAATCTGATGCACTTGCTCTCCCAGCAATAATTGTATCGGTAGTGCCCATAAGAGCATAAGATAATTGAGAGCCAAATATTGGAAATCCAATATTGAAGAGGTGTTTAAATTCTTTTAAATATTTTTTAATCAATTTTTATGAAATAATTTTTCCGCTACTTTATCATATTAAAATATCACCTTTGGAGATTATTATCAGAAAAGACAATAGACCATATTGGTTAAAAAAATTAGTTACCAAAATTGTTAAAATTTATGTAAGACAATTCTTAGAACCACAATTTGATTATCTTGGTAAAGGGGGCGCATATTTCAAACCAAGTTACATAAAGGTATTTGGCGGTAATGTCTCAATTGATGATTATCCTACTTTAATTGGATCTAAAGATGCCCATATACAATTTACCTCTTGGGATATTGGTGAACATAAAGGTGAAATAAAAATTGGTAAGTTTTGCTTGATTACTCCTGGCGTTAGAATAATGTCTGCTAAAAGTATTATTATTGGGGATGCTTGCATGATTGCTCATGGCGCATACATATCAGATGCTGACTGGCATGGTATATATGATAGAGCCGAACCAGTTGGAAATACTAAGCCAGTAGTTTTTGAGGATAATGTATGGATTGGTGATAGTGCAATTATCTGCAAAGGAGTGACTATCGGTAAAAATAGTATTATTGGCGCTGGCGCTGTTGTTACAAAAGATGTTCCTCCAAATTCGATATTTGCTGGGAATCCGGCTAAATTAGTAAAAACATTAGATGATGTAGAATTCAATACTAGAGCTAACTTTCTTGAAGATCCTATTAAACTAGCAAAAGAATTTGATGCATTGGATAGATATACTCTGGGACAAAATAGTTTATTTGGATGGCTAAAAAGTTTAGTTATGCCAGATAAATCTAATTAATACCTAATTAATAAATGAAGATAACGGTTGATAAGGGGATAAAATCCTTTGAAAAAATAATTACATCAATTAATGGGTTTGATGAGATAGAATTTGAATACCTTCATACACAAGAAATAACTAACGATAAATTAAAAGATACAGAAGCATTATTTATCAGATCAACCACCTCAGTAGACAAAGATTTACTTAAAAATACTAAAATTAAAATTGTTGGATCAGCAACAGCTGGTATAGATCACTTAGACATAAAATATTTAAATACCAAGAATATTAAATGGTTTTGTGCAGAAGGCTCTAATTCATTATCTGTTGTAAATTATGTTATGTCAGCAATATGCTATTTAAAGAGAGAAAATCTTTTTAATATCAATGATAATGTTGGAATAGTTGGTTATGGGAATATTGGTAAAAAATTAAAATTTGTTTTAGATACCTTTTCAATAAGAAACTCAGTTTATGATCCATTCTTAGATCATGATTTTTTATCAAATATTAATACAATTAAAGAATGTGATTTAATTTCTTTACACGTTCCTTTAACTCATAAAACTTTATTTCCAACATTTAAATTGGTAGACCAAGTTTTTATAGATGATATTAGTAATAAAACCCTTATCAATACTTCCAGAGGAGGTATTATTGATGAGCAAAGTTTGTTGAAAAACAACAAAGTAAATTATATTTCTGACGTCTGGATAAACGAACCAACTCCAAGTAGAGAAATTATTGATTATTCTTTGTTATCGACACCTCATATAGCAGGCCATAGTTTTAATGGAAAATTAAATGGAACACTTTATTTAATTAAACGTTTACAAGAATTTCTTGATATGGATAAGTCGATGGTATTTGAAAATAATAAAAAAATGAATTGTCTCTCAGAGGCAATTAAATTAACTGAACCATATAAAATAGATACTTTTTATTCCGAATACCCAATCAACCAAGAATCTTCTAAATTCAAAAAAGCCTATCTAGGAAATCACGAAGATTTAAAAGCAACTTTTGAAAGCTCTAGATCTAATCATTATTTTAGAAAAGACATAGAAATATAGGATTTTGTCTTAATTAGTGCATACTTATTGCCCTGGGGCCCACAAAATAGTATTTTTTTATATTAAAATTATGTATATAAAACATATATTTCAAATCAGTAAATAAAAAATAAATAAAAAGAGTTCATTTGAAAATAAAAAGTGCAGGTTAGGTACATTTTTTTGGCATTTAAATTGCATATATAAAATATACATATTTAATAAATAGGGTAAACCATGAAATTTTTAAAAATTGACGAAACATCTCTCAAAAATTCAAAGAAACTTATTAGAAGAGTATTAAGTGCAAGTATAGATAATCCTAATAATCCAGAATCTCTTAATTTCTTTCAGGCAGATACTTACAGATTTTATTTTTTAATGAGCTTTATGTGGGAGGCTCTTGAAGGTAATGAAATCTCCCAAGAATATGCTATTTCATTAGTGCCCAAAAAATTTGCCTCAAGAATTAAAAGACTGCAAGTTTTAAAACAGGCAGTTCAGTTAGGATATATTGATGAGCAACAATCCCAGGTTGATAGACGAAGAAGAATATATTTTCCTTCTGAAACGCTTTTAAATGATTTTGTTCAATATGCTAACGATTCTGATAAAGCTGTAAAAATCGATAAAGCTTCATAATTTAAATTTTACTCTATAGATCTAAAGCTCTACCTATATTCATTGTTGTTCATTACAATTGAATAATGTGGCATAGAAATAAGACAGATGAAGAGTGGAAGTCTCAACTTAGTGATGAGAGTTATTATGTAACTCGACAATCCGGCACTGAAAGACCTTTCACAGGAAAATATTGGAATTTTAGTGAAAAAGGGCAATACAACTGTATTTGCTGTGATGCACCACTGTTTGAATCTGATACAAAGTTTGATTCAGGTTGTGGCTGGCCAAGCTTTTTTCTTCCAAAAGATAAAGAAACAATATCTGAAGTTCCTGATCACTCTCATGGAATGACACGTATTGAAGTTAAGTGTAAGCAATGTGATGCCCATCTTGGACATGTTTTTAATGACGGCCCAAAACCGACAGGGTTGAGGTATTGTATTAATTCTGCCTCATTGGATTTTAAAAAAGATGGCTAGCGTTAAATCAAATAAATTTTTTAAAGCATTAACACAGGTTTCAGCATGGACTGGTTTATCTAGACTTTTCGGTTTAATTAGAGATATAGCTACAACAAGCTTGCTAGGAGCATCAGTTTTTCATGATATTTTTGTCGTGACTTTAAAAATTCCAAATCTTTTTAGAAGATTTTTTGCCGAAGGTGCTTTCAACCAAGCATTTATTCCAATTTATAGTGACTATCAGAAGAGCGAAAATGAAAAAGATATATACAACTTTCTCAATGCTTTAGCTGGATCATTTTTAAGTGTTTTATTTTTCTTTACACTCATAGTGCTACTAATAGCTCCAATTTTTATTTTTATATTTGCTCCAGGATTTTATTTTGATGATTTCAAAAAAGACTTAGCGGTAGATATTTTAAGAATAATGTTTCCATATTTAGCATTAATTTCTTTAGTTGCTTTTTCAAGCGGCATACAAAATAGCCATGATCGTTTCTCTTTGCCGGCATTTACACCTTTAATATTTAATATTTCATTAATAATAGCTGCAGTATATCTAGCACCAAAATTTAGTATTCCAGTATTTGCCTTAGCATGGGGAGTTCTTGCAGCTGGATTCATGCAATTAGTAATACATATAATTGCATTAAAAAAAATTAATAGACTTCCAAGGCCTACTCTTAACTGGTCTCACCCAGGTTTAAAAAAATTTATTACGCTTGTATTTCCAGCAATCCTTGCTGGTGGAATTGTTCAGATTAATTTACTTATTGATACTATTTTTGCATCTTTACTTCAAACAGGTAGCCCAACTTGGTTGTATGTGTCTGATAGATTAATTCAATTGCCAATGGGCTTATTTGCAATTGCTATTGGCACAGTTCTTTTGCCAACCTTATCAAAAATTGATATTACTCAGAATAAAAACTTATTTATATCCGAATTACAAAAAGGTCAAAGGTTTGTTTTATTCATTGGATTGCCATCTTTTATTGGTTTGTATTTATGTTCAGTAGACTTGATAAGCACAATTTTTCTAAGAGGCGAGTTTTCATCATATGATGTCCAGCAATCATCATTGAGCTTAATGGCATTTTCAATTGGCTTACCATTTTTCATGCTTATGAAAGTTTTAACGCCAGCATTCTTTGCAAGAAAAGATTCAAAAACGCCTATGTATGTTGCATTACTTTCGTTGGTGCTCAATGCCTTTTTGAATTATTTATTAGCATTTGAATTAGGCTTAGGACATATTGGTATAGCAATAGGAAGCTCAATTGCTGCTGTTGTCAGTGTAGTTATCCTTGAAATAATTTTGGTAAAGGATGGCCTAATTAATCTTATTAATCCATTTAATAAGTTTAATTTTTCTATATTAATACCTTCTATCTTAGTGATAGTTTTTTTGAATTACTCTGCTCAATTTTTTGATTTTTTTGACTTAAATCAGACTGAAAGAGTGTTGGCACTTCTTTTCAAAGTTACAATATCAATATTCATATATTTCATTATCTCAAGAATAATTAGAGGGTATTCTTTTAAAGAATTTTTAAATTAAAATGTACTTAATTAGAGGATTACATAATTTAGATTTTTTTAAAAAATCACATTCAAATCTAATACTCCATGGAACTATAGGAAATTTTGATGGTTTACATAAAGGCCATCAGGCTATTTTGTCAAAAATTAAAAATAAAGCTAAGAAAACGAACGGTTACTCAATAGTTTTTTTTACAGAACCACATGCATCTGAGTACTTTGCTGCTAATAATAACTCGCAAAATGAAGCACCCCCAAGAATTTGTCCCTGGAGGAAAAAATTTGAACTTCTTAGAGATTTTGATATAGATTTTGCTTTTTTTCTTAAATTTAATAATTCCTTAAGAAAAATGACTCCTGAAATTTTTATTTCAGATGTATTAGATTCTGTTGGTCTAGCATCTTTAACTGTAGGTGATGATTTTAGATTTGGAGCTAATAGAGCAGGCGATTTTGATCTTTTAACAAAATGGGGCTCAAAGAAAGGTATTGAAGTAATGAATACTGAAACATTTAACTATGAAGATCAGAGAGTTAGCAGTACTAGAATAAGAAAGGCTCTCCTGAATGATGACTTTCAGCTTGCTGAGATTTTATTAGGAAGGCCTTATACTTTTTCAGGAAAAGTAGTCCATGGACAGCATCTTGGAAGAACAATTGGTGTGCCAACAGCAAATATTTGGCTTCCAAAGCAAAAACTTCCTATCTCTGGAGTGTATGCAGTTAGAACTACTTTTGATGGCAAGTCTTTTGATGGCATAGCTAACATGGGAACCAGACCTACAGTGGGCGGCTCTAATCCAGTGCTGGAAGTTCATTTATTTAATTTTGATCAAGAGATTTATTCAAAAAGACTAACAGTACAATTTGTAAATAAAATACGTGAAGAAAAGAAGTTTGAGAACTTAGACATGTTAAAATCACAAATTCAAAAAGACATATTGACTGCAAAAAACTTATTAAAATAAAAAATGACGATTAATTATAGGGATACTCTTAATCTTCCTGAAACAGAATTATCTATGAAAGCGGGCTTACCCAGAAAAGAGCCTGAGATAATTGAATTTTGGAATGATATTGATATCTATAAAAAGTTAAGAGAACTTCATAAAAATGATGAAACTTTTATTCTGCATGATGGACCCCCATACGCTAACGGTTCTATTCATCTCGGACATTCAGTTAATAAGATACTAAAAGATATTACTATTAAATCAAAAACATTCCTTGGAAAAAATGCTCCATATGTTCCTGGATGGGACTGCCATGGATTGCCAATTGAGCTGAATATTGAAAAGAAGCACGGAAAAAGAAGTGAACTAGTTCAAGATAAGAAAACTTTTCAGGAAGCTTGTAAGGAATATGCACTCACTCAAATCGAAAACCAAAAAAAAGATTTTATTAGGCTTGGTGTATTTGGTGAATGGGACAACCCATATAAAAGCTTGGATTCAACTTTTGAGGCTGATGCTATTAGAGCTTTGGGTAAAATATATGAAGCTGATCATCTTCAAAAGGGTGAAAAGCCAGTTCATTGGTGCCAAGACTGCGGGTCTGCCTTAGCCGAGGCTGAGGTTGAATATCAAGATAAGGTTTCTAAATCTATAGATGTAGCTTTTAGAGTTGATAAAGAGAGCATTGATAGTGTAAAAACTGTTTTTGGTTTCTCTGAAAATGAATCTATTTCTTTTATTATATGGACAACTACTCCATGGACAATACCATCAAATGTAGCTGTATGTATTAATCCAGATTTGGAATACACACTTATCAAAATTGATAATTCTCATCATATTATCGCTGATTCGATGATTGAATCGTGTTCTGACAGGTGGGGTATTGAGGTTAAGAAGATTTCAACAGTAAAAGGCCATGAATTAGAAGATATTGATTTAATTCATCCATTCATAGATAGAAAATCTAAACTTCTTCATGCTGATCATGTTACCACCGATGCAGGTACAGGGTGTGTTCACACAGCTCCAGCACACGGTATGGATGATTTTTCCATATGTAAAAAAAATAATATTCAAATTATAAAAGCACTAGATAGCAAAGGATTATTTAAAGAAGAAATTGACTTTATTGCTGGTCTGCCTCCATTAAAAGCAGATTCTCTTGTTATAGAAAAAATTGATGAAGTAGGTGCATTGATTAATTGTGATGATTATCATCATTCATATCCTCATTGCTGGAGACATAAAACACCTTTGATTTTTACCTCTACACCTCAGTGGTTTATCTCAATGGATAAAGGGGGTTTGCTTAAGAATGCTCTTGGAAGCATTAGTGAAGTCAAATGGGAGCCTTCATGGGGTCTGCAAAGAATTGAGAGTATGCTTACTGATAGACCAGATTGGTGTATCTCAAGACAAAGAAAGTGGGGTATTCCAATAACATTACTAATTCATAAAGATACTGGTGAAATTCATCCTGATCAGGGCGAATTATTTAAAAAGTTTGCTGATGTTATTGAAAAAAAAGGAATTTCTGCATGGGATAGCCTTGATTTGAGCGATTTTATAGATAGCAGTGACTCATATGTAAAAGTTCAAGATACTTTAGATGTTTGGTTTGATTCTGGTGTTACTCACAGTACGGTTTCAGAAAAAAGATTTTCAGATGATGTTATTGCAGATCTTTATCTAGAAGGATCAGACCAGCATAGAGGATGGTTTCAATCATCTTTGCTAACAAGTATTGCAATGAAAGGACGTCCGCCATATAAGGCAGTCCTTACTCATGGTTTTGTTGTAGATGAAAATGGAAGAAAGCAATCTAAATCTTTAGGCAATGTTGTTTCACCTCAAAAAGTTTGGGATAACTTGGGTGCAGATATATTAAGGTTGTGGGTAGCCTCAACCGATTTTAGAAGTGAGATGGTTGCTTCTGATGAAATTTTAAAGCGAGTATCAGATCAATATAGAAGAATCAGAAATACCTTTAGGTTTATTCTTGGAAACCTAAGTGATTTTAGTGAGAGTGAAAAAGTTGAATTCAAAAATCAAGTAGAGCTTGATAAATGGATAATTACCCAAGTTCAAGATTTAGAGCATGATGTCATAAATCACTACGAATCATATTCCTACCACAATGTTGTTCAAAGACTCCATAATTTTTGTGTTAATGAACTGGGCGGCATTTATTTAGACATAGTAAAAGATAGGTTATATACATGTAAGCAAGACTCTATTGCAAGAAAATCATGTCAGACAAGTTTAGATTATGTTTTAAATGTAATGGTTAGATTGGTTGCGCCAATACTATCATTCAGTTCTGAAGAAATATGGCAAACTCATGAGAGCCTAAAAAACCAAAATGAATCTATCTTCTTGTCCCAATATATACAAGATCAAAAAGAAGAAGTTCAAAACATTACCAATGATGATTGGAAAAGAATTTTTGAGATAAAAGACTTAGTTAATCAATCAATTGAAAGTCTAAGAAATGAAAATAAATTAAAAGGTTCTCTTGATGCAAATGTCAGGATTAAAGCTAATACAGAAGACAAATTGATTTTAGACAAGCTAGGAGAGGAGTTGCATTTTGTTTTTATTTCTTCAAAAGCATCTGTTGAGCAAGGAAAAAATTTGGTTATAAATATAGAACAAATTGAGGAAGAAAAATGCTCAAGATGTTGGCATAGAGATGCAAGCGTTGGCAATAGCAATGCTCATCCTGGTATTTGTTCAAGATGTGAGGAAAATATAGTCTCAACTGGGGAAATTAGATCTTTTGTTTAAAAGTAAATATTCTTTATATATTTTAATTTTTATTGCTCTTGATCTATTCTCAAAACACCTAGCATTAACCTATTTAAATCATTCAACACCAATTGAATTTATCCCCTTTATTGATTTTTATCTAACCTTTAATTCAGGAATAGCTTTTGGATTTTTAGATCTTGGCTCTAGAACAATGTCTAATATGCTCACCTTTGCTGGAATCTTAATTGTTGTTTATATGTTTGTACTTTTAAAAAATGAAAATGACAACACAAAAAAATTAGCTTTATCGATAATTATTGGAGGAGCGCTTGGAAATATATTCGATAGATTACCTGATGGATACGTTACTGATTTTCTTCATTTGAAAATTAATAATTTTTCTTTTTTTATTTTTAATATTGCTGATGCATCAATTACTATTGGTGCTGTGCTTTTAATTTATTTGGAGTTATTTAAGAAAGATAATGCCTAGTCATGGTAAAGAAATAAAGCTAGCAAATCCAAGAGGATTTTGTGCTGGAGTTGATAGAGCTATTGATATAGTTAACAAAGCTTTAGAAATCTATGGCAGTCCAGTATACGTAAAACATGAAGTAGTCCACAACAAACATGTTGTTGAAGACTTAAAAAATAGAGGAGCTGTCTT
>CACJBO010000005.1 GCA_902591665.1 uncultured SAR86 cluster bacterium | reverse complement strand
ATTGATAAATTGATTCCAATATAACCACCTATTAGAGAAAGGAATGAGTTTGCTATATAAACAAGTGCAATTACTGCAATCAAGATAGTACCAACACTAACTGCAATATTTGAACCTTGAGCCGTGCCTGTAGTAATAGCATCCATGGTGCTGTTATAAACTTTTGTATTTGAGCTCTCTGATGAATCAGTTATTTCATTTGATGGAATCATTATATTTGCATACATTATTGCAGCTGGTACGGATAAAACAGAGGCAGTTAGAAAGTGTTGTATTAAGTTAACTGATGCAAATTGAACTTCAAGTATTGAAATTAAGGCTACCATTACCGATCCAGCTACTGTAGCCATGCCTGCTGTCATAAGTATTAATAACTCTTTATTTGAAAGCTTGCTTAAATAAGGTTTAATAAGTAATGGAGCTTCTACTTGGCCAATAAATACGTTAGCAGCAGCACCTAATCCAACAGGACCGCCAATATTAAATAACTTTTGACATGCTTTTGAGATTAAATTCACAATAAATGGTAGAACACCCCAGTACCATAGGATTGCAGATACACATGACATAACAATAATGTATGGCAGAACTCCAAAAGCAAATGTTTCTAGTAAAGATCTATATACAGAATCGCTATCTGCGGGTGGGTATCCAAATACAAAACTTGCACCTTCAACGGTAGCATTTTGTAAAATAGTTACTCCATTACCAAGTAGCTCAAAAAAGCTTATGATAAATGGAACTTTTAGCAGTATTGCAGCTAAAATCAGTTGCGATAATATTCCATAAAAAATATATCTATAATTAATAATTTTATAGTTATTAGAAAATGGGACTGCTAAAAGAATTAGACCGATAAAGCCTATTATTATGTGGATAAAATTAAATGCAGACATAAAATTAGTATAACTTAATAGCCTTTAATCTTTCATCTAAAAAATCGTGAGCTAAAACACCTTTATCCTCGTCATTAAAAACAGATTTTAAAATTGTATCTGGAGATGGGTGCATAAAAAATGGAATACTATATCTAGATTTCATTTCATCAGTTTTATATTTAATTACTCTATGAGGAGTACTTTTGAGTCTCTTATCAGTGATCAGCTGCATCATATCACCAATATTACAAACAATATCATCATATGATGAGCTAACTGGGATCCAGTTTCCTAATTTATCTTTGACTTCTAAACCAGGTTCATTAGCGCCAATAAGTAATGTAATTAAGTTGATATCTGCATGCTCTCTAGCTCTATAAATATTTTCATTATTTGATGGCGGATAATGAATCAGCCTCAATAAAGAATTTCCCTTACTAGTTGATGTATTAAAAAAATTTTCATCTAAGCCAAGTGTTAAACTTATTGACGATAGAAGTTGAGTACCAAGAGTATTCATCTCATTAAATAGCTCATCAAACACAGTGTTAAATTCATCAATTTCATTAACATAGATGTTTTTCATGATTCTTTCATCGTAAGAATCATCAGTAACGGGTCCATGATGCCAAAACTCTTTAAGATCTGGAACAGTTTCACCCAATGCAGTTTCTTTGCCAAAAGGTGTATAGCCTCTGGCTCCAGCACTTTCTCTAAACGAATATTTACTTTTTACAGAAGTATCAAGATTAAAAAACTTCTCAGAATATTCATATGCTTTGTTAAATAAGGAATGTGATATTTTGTGATCCGTGATTATAAAAAAACCATGATTGGACAATGCATTTGATAATAATTCTAATGACTGGTCATTGTTTTTTAATAGGCTATCCAATGATAGTTTTGGTATTTGATTATCCATAATTTATTCTATCAAAAAAAAAGGCAGTAAATACTGCCTTTTTTATATTCTAGTGTTGATTAAAACTTATATGTAAAACCTAACTGCATTCTGTATCTAGATGCATAAGAATCAATAGTTGGTCCTCTTGTATCTAAGCCTGTAATTACAATTTGGCCGTTACTATTAAGCCCATCAGTTTCAACAATTTGTCTAGCTCCATACCTTTGGTAATATGAATGACCTTTATCTTCATTAATAAAGTTCAATACATTTAACAAGTCAAAATAAACAACTACTTTATGGTCATCAATACCAAAATATTTGCTTTTGACTGGAATTTCTTGAGCTATTCTTAGATCTAGCTGACGTGTATATGGTAGTTCACCAGTATTAGCAGCAACATGAGATCCTGGAGTACCAAGACCATGTAATGCAGTAAGGACTTCGCCTTCATTAATACCTGAATATACAACGTTAGGATCATTTTCAGTTGGTATATAAATTAATGTATTACCATCATCATATCCATCATCCATTCCGTCATACACATAACTAAATCTTTTTCCAGAATATACTTTATAGAATAAAGAGAAATTAGTCGGCGCACCAGCAAACCAATTAGCTGTGTAGTTAAGGCCAGCAACTAATCTATTTTCGATTGCCCAAGGTGTCTTACCAACGTTAACATTCATTAAGTCAACTCTTGGGTTATATTCTAGATTAGAAGATAACTGGGATGATGTTCCATTCCATGCATTTTCAGCATCCAATCCAGTGTAGCTTGCAAAAACACTAACTCCATTATCAAACTCTTTATCAAGAGAAAAAGTGAAAGAATCAGAAGAAGCTCCAGGACCATTGGTTATATAGAAAGCATTCTGTGAGTTGTAAGTAACAATTCCTGTCTTACCAACTTGATCAACTGTTGCTGAAGCATCAGAGAAACCAACACCATCTTTAGCATCATCTCTATTGTAAGCAAATTTTAAGTCATATCCATTTGCAGTAGTTAGTAAAAGCTCTAGGTTTAACTTCCATGTAGATGGAGTGTCATAATTTGGATCAATACCCTGAGCTGGACTTGTGCTAGCAAATTCAGAATATGGGAAATCTTGATAAATGGTTTCAGGAGCTTTAAAACAAGTTCTCTCAGCACCTGTTTGACACACTGGAAGACCCCAAGAAGCAGTTCTAGATCCATATTGGACAACACCGGAGTTTGCGAAAGGACTTGCTATCCAAACATTTGGAACTCTTCCTGCAAATAGACCATATCCACCTCTTAATTCAGCTGAAACAATTCTGTCAGAGCTAAACATTCCCATGTCAGATGCATCTAATTGGAAACCAAATCTTGGTTGAAGGATGCTTGTACTAGCAGGAGTATCATTTCTAAAGCCAAGAAGACTTGAACCGTACTCGTTATATGCAGGACCCATGTCCATTTCAAAGCTATCATATCTAAGACCGTAATTAACAGTTAAGATATCTGAAACATAATATTTATCTTGAAGATAAATTGTTTCAAAAGTTCCGCTAAATCCAGCCATTGCATAATAAGGGTCACCTGTAGCTGACTTGTTAAATCTAAAGAAATATGGAATACCAGCATAATAGTTATCAACACCATTAAACTTATACGCACCATTTTCTCTTGAAATAAATAAGTTACCAAGTCTCTTATCAATGCTGTCATATCCAAATGTTATTTCATGATCGCCCATTGTATATACAGCCTTCATATTTAAAATTTCATCAAACGCAAAACCTTCATTAGCACTTCTATACTTATCAGGACCTAAGAAAATTACTTCTCTTGAGCCACTACCAGTATAAGTACCATCAGCTTGGTCAATTCTAATTTCAACATGTGGGAAATCTTCTCCACCAAGAGAGTCTTGGTCATTTGCCCATTCAACTTCAGAATATTTAACTTGAACATATAGATTATCTGAAAGATCTCCATAGTATGCATAAGTATCTTTTTCAGTCATTGCAGGATAGTTGTAATAGTGTGAACTAAACCTAATGTCATAGTTGTATGGTCTAACAGTATTATCTTCAGAATAACTATAAACATACTCAAGTCTATGATTGTCGTTTATATACCAATCTAATTTAACAAGTTCTTTATCTGCCATTTCTGGTGGAGGTAAGAACGAAGTTGTACCAGGGTCATAATTATAGAGCGCTATTGTTTGCGCACGAACTTCATCAATTAAAGCCTGTGTAGCAGTTCTATATGTATAAGGTTCAGCTGGAGTAACTGATGTGAATTCTTCCTGAGATACAAAAAAGAATAATTTATCTTTAATAATAGGTCCGCCAACTACAAAACCTTTAGTTTCATCACTAAATTGGCTTGCTTTTTGACCATTAAGGCTACCTACATTATCTTCATCAGTACTGTAGTTATAATAGGCACCTGTTATCTCATTAGTACCTGATTTTGTTACAGCATTAATACTTGCTCCAGTAAAATTACCTTTAGATACATCAAAAGGACTAATATCAACTTGAAGCTGTTCAATTGTTTCGATACTTATAGGATTCCTTACAGATGGAAAGCCATTAGCATTAAGACCCAATTGGTCATTCTGCTCAATACCGTCAACTGTAAAATTATTATATCTATTGTTAGTACCTGAGACTGAAATTGTTGCGTTTCTAGATGTGCCCTCTACAAAAATTCTTGAATCTTTTTTTACATAGTCAGCAATAGATCTTTCAATACTCGGTATGCTTTCAATATCTTGAGCTGTAACAGCTAAAGAAGTTTGAACTGAAGCAGACCTAGTACCAGTTACAACAACATCATCTATATCTGCCGTAGAAATCATACTAACCGATAGCTTAGCAGTCTCAGAAACTGTTAAGAAAACATTTTCTAATGATTCTGTAGCATAACCAGATGCAGAAATAGTAATTTTATATGGTCCACCAGGTCTTAGATTACCAACTGAGAAGATACCATTGGCATCTGAAGTTGTTGATTTACTTATACCTGTTGGAACGTGTGTCACCACCACACTTGCAGAAGCAACGCCAGCATCACCCCTAAGAGCAGATGTTGTATCGTTTGAAGCAAATGAATTTAGTGAGAATAGTGTTACCAAGAAGAACCCTGCGAGAAGGTGCTTTGATTTATTAAACAACATAGAATAATCCCCGTTAAAAATGTTATATCTACATTATGTACAATTAAATTAAATACTCAAGAATTTATTGAAAAAGTTATGTGAATTTTTTGTGATAATTAAAATCTAAATTTCTAGATCTAATGAGCCAAAATATGGCTCCAAAACCTTAGGAAGCTTTATTAAATTAGTACCATCATACCTATTCTCTAAGAGTGCTATAAGTGTTCTTCCAACAGCCAAACCTGAACCATTAATGGTATGAGCAAATTGTTTACCATCTTTTGATTTAATCTTAATATTAGAACGTCTTGCTTGAAAATCACTAAAATTTGAACATGATGATATTTCTCTATACTTATTTTGACTTGGCATCCAAACTTCAATATCAAATGTTTTACATGATGAAAATCCAATATCACCTGCGCACAACTGCACTACTTGGTATGGAAGTTCTAATGATTTAAGAATTTCTTCAGCATTCTCGAGCAGTCCATCAAGCTCGGTCATTGAAGATGAAGGATTCGATATTTTAAATAACTCAATTTTTTCAAACTGATGTTGTCTAATCAATCCCTTGGTATCTCTGCCATAACTTCCAGCTTCTGATCTAAAACAAGGCGTATGAGACGTTAGTTTAATTGGTAGCTCATCTTCATTGATTAAAATATCTCTATATATATTGGTTAGAGGAACCTCTGCCGTAGGAATCAAATAAAGATTTTCTGATGTTTTAAATAAATCTTCCTCGAATTTTGGTAAATTTCCAGTGCCAATTAATGAGTCTTTGTTAGCCATGTAAGGTAAATAATATTCTTCATAACCATTTTTATGAGCAATATCTAACATAAAAGAAATTAAAGCTCTTTGAAGTTTGGCTAAACTTCCTTTAAGCACAGCGAATCTTGAACCAGCTAATTTTGATGCCAAATCAGTATCAATTTTTTTTGTTAAATCAGTATGATCAACTGTATTGGTAGATAGAATCTCTCCTACTTTTCTGATCAAAACGTTATCGTTCTCATTGGAGCCATCTGGTGTTGATTGATCAGGAATATTAGGAATATCTAAAAGATATTCATTGATAGATTCTAAAAGTGAATTTAATAATTCATTTTCTTTTTTTAGATCTGAATTAATAGTATCAATTTTTTCTTTTAATGAAGTAGTATCCGAACCTGAAGCTTTAAGCTTTCCAAACTCTTCGGATAATTTTTTTCTAGTAGATTGAAGTGTTTCCACATTAACTTGCAAGGCTTTTCTTTTAGAATCAAGAGACTTAAATTTTTCAGAGTCTAATTTGTAACCTCTTCTAAGAAGTGCAACACTTGTAGCATCAATATTGTCTCTAAGATTTTTTATATCAATCATTTTATTTAGAAAAATTAATACCTATGTAAGTTGCTAAAATTGTTAATGTCAAAGTTAATATTATATATGAACATGCAATTAAAATATTGGTATTAAATAATTCTATAGACTGATAACTAAATGCAGACATTGTTGTGAATGATCCCAAGAAACCAACAGCAAAAAAATAATATAGATGATCTTTTGAAATCATTGAATTACCTAAAACTAAACCAATAAAAAGACAACCTAAAATATTTACAACAAGAATTCCTGTAGGAAAATTTGTAGGTATATATTTTATGACTAATTCATTTAGAAGGTATCTAGATATTGCTCCCAAGAATCCTCCAAGGCCGATTAACAAAATATTCATAATTATTTTAGAACCTCAAATACAATTAAATTCTTATAATTCATATTGTCGTTGTATAAAATTGAAAAGCTCCTTTCTGAAATAATATTTACAAAAAATTGATTATCATTCTTTAGAACGGTAAAAGAATTTTCATTCATATTATTAATTTCATCTGCATCTATGCCATTAATTAAAAAATCAGGTAAAAAAGAATTATCATCATTGATTTCAATAATTTGAGATTGATTAAATTCATAATCATAAATTTCTATAATTGAGTCTCTAAGGGTATATTTTTCTTTGGTTGGGAAATCTATTGTTATTTCAATAAAATCTTTACTTCGAATCAATCTTCCTTTTGAAATAATTTCGTCAAAACCTGAGTCAGTGGTTTGAAAAAAAATTAAATTATTATTTATTAATTTATTTACGAATGAAACACTATCTTCAGAATAGAGATTTACAGAAAGTAATATAAAAAATATTAATTTATACAAACTAATCTCTTTTTGGTACTAAAACTTCTCTTGAGCCGTTAGAGCTCATCTCAGATACTAGACCAGCCTCTTCCATTGATTCTATAAGCCTAGCAGCTCTGTTATAACCAATTCTAAGTTTTCTTTGAACTGCAGATATAGACGCCCTTCTGGATTCAAGAACAAAATTAACCGCTTCATCATATAAGTCATCTGAGTCTTCAGAGGAAGAACTTTCTGATCCTGACCAACCAGGTATTGGGCCTGTTTCTTGTGCTGATGAAACAATATCATCTATATATTCTGGTTCAGCTCTTGATTTCCAATCATTTACAACCCTGTGAACTTCATCATCCCCAACAAATGCTCCATGAACTCTTACAGGAACTCCAACACCAGGAGGTAAATAAAGCATATCACCATAACCTAATAACTGTTCCGCTCCACCTTGGTCTAGTATGGTTCTAGAATCAATTTTTGTAGATACTTGAAAACCTATTCTTGTAGGTATATTTGCTTTAATTAAGCCTGTGATAACATCAACAGAAGGTCTTTGTGTTGCAAGAATTAAATGAATACCAGCTGCTCTTGCTTTTTGTGCAATTCTTGCAATTAAGTGTTCAACTTTTTTTCCAACTAACATCATCATGTCAGCAAATTCATCTACAACTACAACAATAGATGGAAGAACTTCAAGATACTCCTCGTCCTCAGGGTGCAAAGGATTAATTAATTGCTTACCATTCGCTGCTGCTTCCTCAACCTTTTTATTAAACCCTGCAAGATTTCTTACTCCCATCAATGACATAAGTTTATATCTTCTGTCCATTTCAACCACACACCATCTCAGACCATTTGATGCGTCTGTCATATCGGTTATTACAGGAGTCAATAAATGAGGAATACCATCATAAACAGAAAGCTCTAACATTTTTGGATCAATTAAAATTAATCTCACATCTTTAGGGTCAGATTTAAATAAAAGACTAAGAAGCATAGCGTTTACACCAACAGATTTTCCTGATCCAGTTGTACCTGCCACTAATAAATGAGGCATTTTTGCTAAATCAACCACAACCGGGTTGCCTGATATATCATGACCTAAAGCAAGAGTTAAATTAGATGGTGATTTTTTAAAAGCTTGGGAAGATAAAATCTCAGTCAATCGAACCATTTTTCTATTAGTATTGGGTATTTCAATACCAACATAGGATTTACCCTCGATAACTTCTACAACTCTAACACTACTAACAGATAGTGATCTTGCTATATCTTGAGCAATATTTGTGATTTTGCTTGCCTTGGTACCAGGTGCGGGTTGAATTTCAAATCTTGTAACTACAGGTCCTGGAAGTACAGACTCAACAGTAGCCTCAATTCCAAATTCATCTAACTTTGTTTCAAGAAGAGATGCTATCTGACTTAATTCTTCCTCAGACAATGAAGAACCATCATCAAGCGCCCTATCAAGAAGTTCAGTACTTGGCATAACTGTTTTTTCTTGAGATGCCTCAGTAATTGGTTCTTTTGATTCAACTTCTTTTATAGTTGGTTCAGAAGTGTTTGGTAAATCTGGTTGTAGTGGTGAATCTAAAGACTTATTTTTACCCTCTACAATATCAATTTTTTTAGCAGATACAATTTTTGATTTTAAATTTTTAGCTTCTTCTTTTTTGGATTCTTGAATATCTCTTATTTCTTTCAAGCGTTTAAAAATACTAGAAGTACTTGCTCCAATAAAACTAAATAATTTAGATAAAGATACTCGACATAAATCAAAAAAATTAATCAACAAACTTCCAATTAAATCTATAGTCTTTAACCATGAAAAATTAAATGATAGTGATGATGCAGGAATTATAAAAATAACTAAGAATATTAAGCTTCCAATGAAACCTAAAGTATTTGATAGGTTTATAAAAAATATTTTTCCTAAATAGCCTCCACTATTTTCAAGGAAATAATATTCAAGAATTGAACAAAAACTAATTAATAGAATGACTGAACTGACAATCCTTACTGCGGTTTTAACTTTAGAATTATATGGATCTTTAAAAAAAATTGTCTGAAGAGCCCAATTAACTCCAACTATTAAAATTAAATATGACCCTAAGCCAAAAATGGTGAATAAAAAGTCAGAAATATTTGCTCCAAGAGGTCCACCTAGGTTATTAATGTCTGTTGAAGATGTTTTATAAAAAATGCCGGGATCAGATGGGTCGTGTGAGATTAGTGCTATTAATATATATAGAGAAAATGCTATTAAAAAAAAGCTCAGAAAGTTTAGTAAAGTATTTTTTACGTAATTTGGTATCACAGTATTTTTTTAATAGTTTTATGTATAAATTATAAGTTTAATCAATCAAAAATGTTTATATTCAACTATAATCATCATCATGTCTAACAATCATAACAAATTAATTATATTAGGTTCAGGTCCAGCTGGTTATTCAGCAAGTATTTATGCGGCTAGAGCAAGTTTGAATCCAATAATTATTGCTGGCTCTCAAGAAGGAGGTCAGCTTACAACCACAACTGATGTAGAAAATTGGCCGGGTGATAGTGATGGTCTTCAAGGTCCAGAATTAATGGATAGAATGAAAAAACATTCACAGCAATTTGGAGTCGAAATTGTTAACGACCATATAAATGAAGTTGATCTATCCTCTAGACCATTCGTATTAAAAGGTACTAATTCATATACATGCGATTCTTTAATTATATCAACAGGTGCTAGTGCGATGTATTTGGGGCTTCCCTCAGAAAAAGAATATTTAGGCAGAGGTGTTTCAGCATGTGCAACTTGTGATGGTTTCTTTTATAAAGATCAAGAAGTGGTTGTTATTGGCGGAGGAAATACAGCTGTTGAAGAAGCCTTGTATCTTTCAAGAATCTGTTCAAAAGTTTATTTAGTTCACAGAAGAGATCAATTAAGAGCTGAAAAAATATTACAAGAAAGAGTATTTAAAGAAGAGTCTAATGGAAAAATTGAAGTTCTTTGGAATACACAACTTAAAGAGGTTATTGGAGATCAGATGGGTGTTAATGGTGTTCTTCTGGATTCAAATGGTGAGGATAAAAAACTTTCAGTCATGGGAGTATTTATAGCAATAGGCCATAAACCAAATACAGATATCTTCGAAGGCCAGCTTGATATGGACAATGGCTATATAAAAATTAAATCTGGTACATCTGGAATGGTAACTTCTACATCAGTTGATGGTGTCTTTGCTGCAGGTGATGTTTCAGATCAAGTATATAGACAGGCTGTAACATCTGCTGGGTTCGGATGTATGGCTGCCTTAGATGCTGAAAAGTTTTTATCTGAATAAAATATCATGGACTATAAAGCATATTTAGTTGAAGAATTAGATGGACTATATTCAGGCTCTATCAAAGAACTTCAAATGCGTGACATAGAACCAGGAAATGTAATCATTAAAGTCCATTATTCATCATTAAATTATAAAGATGCTTTAGCTGCTTCAGGTGTAAAAGGGGTTGCATCGTCCTACCCTTTTGTTCCAGGAATAGATGTTGCTGGAGAGATTTTAGAATCTACATCAAATAACTTTAAGGCCGGTGACAAAGTAATAGCAACCGGCTATAAGCTTGGCATGTCAGTTTTTGGAGGTTTTGGTGGATTAGTTCAAATACCTCAAGAATGGGTGGTACCACTTCCATCAGATTTTTCACTTCTTAATGCCATGTCGTTTGGGACAGCTGGCTTAACAGCTGGTGCTTGTGTTAAGAAAATTTTAAACAATAATCCATCATTTAAAAATCCAGTATTAGTTTCAGGTGCTACAGGAGGCGTTGGTTCTGTGGCTGTTAATTTATTATCTAAGTTAAATTATGAAGTTCACGCAATTACTGGGAAATTAAATGAAGAGCTCATTTTAAAAAAAATGGGTGCATCAAAAGTTATTGATAGAAATGAATTCATGGCCGAACCAGTAAAAGCTCTAGATAAGGCTATTTATTCAGCAGGTGTTGATACAGTAGGTGGTGATATTCTCTCAAAAATGCTGTCTATGATTGAAAGCCATGGAAGTGTTGCATGTTGTGGAAATGTAGCTGGTATGAAATTTACTTCTTCAGTATTTCCATTTATTTTAAGAGGTATTTCTTTAATAGGAGTTGATTCAGCCGAATCAGATATAAACTTCAAAAAAGAAATTTGGAATCTTTTTTCAAGCGATTGGTCACTTAATCTAGATGATTATAGTAAAGTTATACCGCTTGAAGATATTGGAGATGAAATTACAAAAATTTTAGATGGCAAACAAATTGGAAGAGTTGTCATAAAACACGGAGATTAAATATGAACAATGATGATTTTGAAAAGTATTATGAATCAAAAGAAGCTAATGAAGATAGCAAGTCAGATGCTAATGTAATTTTATTTCTTGTCATAGTATCTGTAATTGCTATGACATACTGGGTTGCAGGTCAGTAAGAAACTATTTAGCTTCCATTCTCATTGCTGAATCTAGCCTAATTGTTTCTCCATTTAGATAAGTATTATTAATAATGTGTTCAGCTAACTGAGCATATTCTTTGACATCACCAAATCTATGTGGAAATTGAGTAGATTTTAAAAGAGCTTCCTTATTTTCATCTTTAGCTAACGCCATCAAAGGTGTATCAAATATACCAGGAGCTATAGTGCATACTCTGATACTATGTCTAGCAAGATCTCTAGCTGAAGTTAAAGTCATTCCTATTACACCAGCTTTTGATGCTGCATATGCTGATTGACCAATTTGTCCTTCGTAGCCCGCAATTGATGCAGTATTTATTACAACACCCTTCTCACCATTATCATCTGGGTCATTTACATTAATTAACTCAGCTCCAAGCCTCATAACATTAAAAGTACCAACTAAATTTAAATCAATAATGAATTTAAATATATCTAAAGGATGGGGACCATTTTTACCAAGTATTCTTGCACCATAACCTGTACCAGCACAATTAACTATAAAATTTAGCTTTCCGAAATTTTCTTTGATTCCATTTATAGCGTTCTTTACAGAATCTTCATTCATAACATCTGTATTAAAATAAAGAACATTATCTGCACCAAGTAGATCAATAACCTCTTTTGCATTTTCATCATTAATATCTAGTATTGCAACCTTGCAACCTTTAGAGACAAAATGCTCAACAGTTCCTCTTCCCAAACCTGAGGCTCCTCCAGTAACTAATGCGATATTATTTTTTAGATCCATATGATTACTCCCTTTTATAGTTACCAAAATTATACCTTTAATTGAAAATAAAGATAAAAAACTATTTTTGGCACATAAATTGCATTAATAAGTTTGAATATAAATTATTTTTCATATTAAGGAGAAAAAAATGAAAAAGTTATTTTTAATGTTAGGTATTATTTCTTTACCTACTTTCGCAGCTGTTAGCGCAAACGTGTCATTCACTTCAGATTATATCTGGAGAGGTATGACTCAAAGTGATGCACCAGCTATTCAAGGTGGTTTTGATTTCGCAGCAGATAATGGTTTTTATGCTGGTATATGGGGATCAAACGTAAACTTCAATAATGGTGCTGGTAGTGAGTTAGATTACTACTTTGGTTACGCTACAGAAGTTGGTAGTGTTGGCGTCGATGTTGGCTACATTAGTTACGAGTATATTGATAGTACTCCTGATGCAACATTTGATGAAACATACCTAGGATTAAGTTTTGGAGACTTTGGTGTTTCATTCGCATTTGGTGATTATGATTACACAGAAGTATCTTATGCTTTAGGTGACGTTTCTTTCTCATATGGTGATTACGATGGATATGGATCTAACTTCCTAATCTCATATGGCTTTTCATGCGGATCTTATGACTGTGGTTTAGCATATTCTGACTTTTCAGATGACGGATATGGTGCAGATGAAGATGCATTAGTATTCTCTGTTTCAGCAAGTCTTTAATTTCTAACCCCCTTATTAAAATGAAATTAATTACTTCAATCATTAAGCCTTTCAAGCTCCAAGAAGTGAGAGAGGCTTTAGTGAACGCTGGAATCGAAGGTCTAACAATAACCGAAGTTAAAGGTTATGGAAGACAAAAAGGACATACAGAAATGTACAGAGGTTCTGAATATTCTGTAGATACGTTACCAAAAATTAAGCTAGAAATTTTAGTTGATGATTCACAAGTTGATTTAGTTAAAGAAACTATAGTGACAACAGCTCAAACTGGAAAAATTGGTGATGGAAAATTATTTATAACATCTGTCGACGAAGTCGTCAGAATCAGAACTGGTGAAACTGGTTCTGAGGCAATATAAGGAGTAAAAAATGGAAATTGCATTTGCATTAGATACATTTTATGCCGTAATGGCTGGTGCTCTAGTAATGTTCATGGCCGCTGGTTTTACCATGCTTGAAGCAGGACTTGTACAGAAGAAAGATGTATCAGAAATTGTTACTAAAAATATAGGGCTATATTCCATAGCTTGTATTATGTATTTAGTTTGTGGATTTATTTTAATGTACCCAGCTGGAGCTATTGTTGAAGGCTATTTACCTAAAATAGGTACATCGTTAGGATTATCTACAAGTCTACCAAATGAAGAGATTGGGATTCCATATGGTATGGACTATTCTCAACAAGCTGACTTCTTCTTCCAAGTGGTATTTGTTGCAACAGCTATGTCTATTGTTTCAGGTGCTGTAGCTGGAAGAATGAAATTAGTACCTTTCTTCTTATTTGCCATTGTTTTAACAGGATTTATCTACCCTATTCAAGGTTATTGGAACTGGGGTGGAGGTTTCTTAAGCTCAATGGGTTATTCAGACTATGCTGGTTCAGGAACTGTCCACTTATGTGGAGCTGCAGCAGCTTTAGCAGTAGTTTTAGTTCTAGGACCTAGAAATGGAAAATATGCTGAAGATGGAACATCTTTACCAATGCCTGGATCAAATATACCAATGGCAGCATTAGGTGTATGGATTCTATGGTTAGGTTGGTTTGGATTTAACGGTGGTTCTGAATTAATAGTTAGTACAGAAGCATCTGCTATTGCTGTTAGCCAAGTATTCTTAAATACAAATATGGCTGCTTCAGGTGGTGTTGTTGCTGCAATACTATTAAGTTTAGTCTTAACAGGAAAAATGGATGTCACTATGGCAATGAATGGTGCTATTGCCGGCTTGGTAGCTATTACTGCTGGTCCTAGTGCACCTTCAGCTGGAACTGCTGTATTAATTGGTGCTGCAGGTGGTGCTTTAGTGTATTTCTCAATTCTATTCTTTGATAAGACATTAAAAATTGATGATCCAGTTGGTGCTATATCAGCTCACGGAGTTGTTGGTATTTTAGGTGTAATGGTTGTTCCATTTACATCTGATGCTTCTTTTGGCCTTCAGGCATTAGGAGTTATATCAATTGCTGGCTTTACTTTTATAGCTAGCTACATTGCTATTTCAATAATAAATAGTTTTGTATCTATTAGAGCAACAGATGAAGAGCAATATGCTGGTTTAGATAGTTCTGAGATAGGAGTTGAAGCTTATCCAGAATTTTAAGTTTATAGGTTAGGGTCCTTATCTCCCCTATATATAACCTAACCTGTAATATACTAAAAGCCGCTACTTTCTGTAGCGGCTTTTTTTTTGCACTTTTTATAAGCAATATTCAAGTTTCTGTAAATATCTGCCCTTTTTACTAACACTAATAGAGTTTTAATTTGGCATATAAATTGCATGTCATAAATATATATATTTTTAAGGGAGATATAATGAATAAGATGTATTTAATCTTAGGTAGTCTTTTGGCTACTCAAGTTGTTCATGGAGATGAGTTAAATTCAGGCGATACTGCTTGGATACTTACCTCTACTGCTTTAGTCCTATTTATGACTTTACCAGGATTAGCTTTATTTTATGGTGGGCTAGTTAGAACAAAAAACGTTCTTTCTGTATTAATGCAGTGTTTTACAATTGCATGTTTAATGTCAGTATGCTGGGTTATATATGGTTATAGCCTTGCCTTCAAGGGTGATGGCATGTTCATAGGCGATCTGAGCGCATTATTTTTAAATGGTGTAGAACGAGATTCTCTGTCAGGCACACTTCCTGAATCAGTATTTATTACTTTTCAAATGACATTTGCGATTATTACACCCGCTCTTGTTGTGGGAGCTTTTGCTGAAAGAATGAAATTTACAGCAATGTGCATTTTTTCAGTTGCATGGTTTACTTTCGTATATCTACCAGCATGTCATATGGTCTGGGGCGGCGGATATCTTGGATCGATAGGTGTCATAGATTTTGCTGGAGGCCTAGTTGTTCATGCTACATGTGGTATTGGAGCGCTAGTTGCAGCATTATATCTGGGACAAAGAAATGGTTTTATGAAATCTCCTATGCCACCACATAATAGAACAATGGTAATGATTGGAGCATCAATGCTTTGGGTTGGTTGGTTTGGCTTTAATGCTGGAAGTGCTGTAGCTGCTGATGGTTCTGCAGGTATGGCTATGCTAGCAACTCATATCAGTGCTGCAACAGGTGCGTTGACATGGATGGCTATTGAATGGATTAAATCGGGTAAAGCTACCATGATTGGTATAGCTACAGGAATGGTAGCTGGTTTAGCTACTATTACACCAGCTTCTGGGACTGTAGGTCCAGCTGGAGCATTATTAATTGGATTCTTAGCAGGATTAGTATGTTTTTATGCCACTCAAGCCGTTAAGTCTTATTTCAGAATTGATGATTCGCTTGATGTGTTCCCTGTCCATGGTGTTGGCGGTATTCTTGGCATTATTATGATTGCTTTTGTTGGTAATCCTGATGGTTTTCTGGGCTCTGGAGCTGCCGGTATCTCTGAAGATGGTGCTATTGCTCAGCTAATGATTCAACTTCAAGGAGTTGTTGTTATCTCAGCTTATACAGCCATAGTCACATACGTAATTCTAAGATTAGTTAGTTTAATAACTGATGTCAGAGCTTCGGAAGAAGACGAAGATATTGGTTTAGATATGAGTGAGCATAACGAACAAGGTTATAGTTTATAAGACAGAATTACTATATTGCTTTAAAAGAAAAGGATGCATTTCTTCTGGTATTAAGTGCATCCTTTTATTTAAATACTCCATAGCTTCATCTATCTCATTTTCAGTGAACTCATGATTAGGTATATTAATGCCCTGCATAATACATGCAGCTATATTTGTAGAATGGTTTTTATAAGAGAGTTTAATTTTATTTGTTATTAATTCAGCTATATCTTCATAACTGTTTGATTCAAATTTCATCGGTTTTCCTATATATAAATGAACATTACCTTTATCTCCAGTAATACCATCTGAAATACTTAAAAGATCTTCTCTAGGTTCTTTTTCATAGACACTATTAATAGAAGTTAAATATAATTCCTTTGCTTTCAAAAGATCATTAGGATCTTTTTGATAGGATATTGCTACAGGAATTAGAGAAATACTATTAAAAAAGTCACTTACTGAAGTATTTTTTCTTTCATTTAAATGAATCATTTTTAATACAGCCGGATCAGTGAAATCAATACCATCTTTAGATCTGCCCTGCTTTTGTGCAATCCATACTGACTGATTGTTATTTGAAATTGAATTAATTATAAATTCAGAGGCTAGATGTAAACTTTTATATATATCTTTCTTTGATTTACCAGATCTGTCAATTATGAAACTTTTATTGAGTCTCATTAAATCTGAAGCCCATTTTTCATTCATCAAGTTATTGCCAACAGCATTGTTAGTAGTATTAATTCCACTCTGATGTAGTTTTAAATTTAATAAGGCTGAATCTAAAGTAATATCTCTATGATTGGACAAAAATAGATAACCTTTACCGATTTTGAGATTATCAATGCCTTCGATTGAAAAATTATCGATAGTCTTGTTAACAACATCTAATACTATTGATTCAAAAAATTTTTGATAATCTTTAATTGTTTTAATATTTTTTGTTTTACGTCGCAAGAAAAATGTAACTAATTTCTCAATCATAGGAACATTCTGGAGCCACTTGTTTTTATTAACCGCTAAAATAGTTTTAATAACATCTTTGTCTTTGGCTAGATCTAATAAAACTTTTTCAACTTCATGATCTTCGTATGGACGTATGGAATCAAATTTACTCACAGCTATAAAATACTAAATATAGTTTTCTTATATTTTACATTATTAATGTATACAATACTTTTACATGAAGCCTTATCTAAATTATTCAGGAGTTGCAGTTTTAGCTCATAGAGGAGGCTCTATCGAGTCTTATGAAAATACTATTGAATCATTTTATTACTCTCAATCACTAGGATGTAGATTTATTGAAACTGATGTGCAAGTATCATCTGATGGAATTCCTTATATATTCCATGATGAAACTCTAGCCAGACTATTGGCTAAAAATGATGTATTTAGCAACTTACATTCATCTGAAATAGAAGATTTAAGAATCTTTGAATCTCATAAAATACCGAGATTAGAAGAAACACTTCAGACTTTCCCTGAGATGTATTTTCAAATTGATGTAAAAACTGATGAAGTTGCTATGCCAGCACTAGAAGTTATCCATCAATGTAAGGCTGAAGATAGAGTTTGTATTGCAAGTTTTAATAGCTCTAGACTATCAAAAGTAAATAATAAGTATCCTGAAATATGTTTATCTATGGGGCCTAATGAGGTCAGTAAAATGCTTTTATCAAGCTTTGGTTTATATAAAAAAACTATTATGGGAGACTGCTTGCAGGTACCAATGTACTACTATGGAATTAAGGTAGTAACCAAGAGATTTGTTGATTTTATCCATAGCAAAGGACTAAAAATATGTGTTTGGACAATTAATGATGAAAAAACTTTTAAAAAACTTATAGATATGGGTGTTGATGGAATTATTACTGATAAACCCAAATTATTATTTCAAGTTTTAGATTCAAAAACTAATTAATAAATTTAACTAGTAGTCTTTTAGCAATAATATAAATTGGGATAATTATTGAAGTAGTTATAAGTATTTCGATCGGTGTAGAAAAATCGATTAGACTTCTTATAAAAGGAGCAAGAATAAAAGCTGTAACTGCTCCTAAAATACTATAAAAAATAATAGATTCTTTACTAAGCAATTTCATTATTTACTCTTGTTAATAATAATCCACCAATAATAAATAAAATTGCTATTGGCAATAAAGCTATTCTCACATTTCCGTATAAAGTTAAAAGACTACCAACCAGAAGAGGTCCTAATATAGCTCCTGCCCTTCCCATTACATTATACAAACCAAAAAACTCACCGGCTTTTTCTTTAGGGATTAATTTTCCAAAGTAACCTCTTGAGCTTCCCTGAATGCCGCCCTGAACACATCCAACCCATGCAGCTAAAAGATAAAATTCAAGGGCACTTGATAAAGTGGTGCTATAAATAATGATAAATATATAGGAACAAATAGTTATATATAAAACTAATTTATCTCCAAATCTATTAGCTACATACCCCCAAATTAATGTAGCAGGAAAGGCAACAAGTTGAACAAGTATTAAAGCTTGAATAATAGAACTAGTTTCTAGTCCAAGATTTAGAGCAAAAGTTGAAGCAAGATAAATTACAGTATGAGCACCATCAATAAATAAAAAAAATGCAATCAAAAAAAGGAAAGCATTTTTATACTGATAAACAGATTTTAATGTTGTGACGATATTCTTTAGCGATGAAAGAACAACGCCTTTAGATTTATGATGATCTCTAGTTTCTTGAAAATTTAATAATAAAGGTATTAAAAATAATAACCACCAAACAGATACCATTAAAAATGAGACTCTAATTGCATCAGATTGTGAGGCAAGACCAAATGATGATGGATAAATACTCATTAATGCATTCACTATGAATAGCAATCCTCCACCTGCGTAGCCCCATGCATAACCCTGGTTAGAAATTATTGAAAACTTTTCAGGTGTTGAGATCTTTGTAAGAATTTTGTCGTAAGGAATTTGTGCTACACAAAAACAATAATTTGCTATGCCAAAGAAAACCAATGCATAAATCCACGATCCAACAGAAAGAAAATATAAAAGTCCAACAAAAAATACAGAAGTGATTGTAAAGATTGTTAGAGATTTTTTGGTTGACTGATTAATATCAGTAATCGCACCTATAACAGGGCCAGACAGTAAAATAGAAACATTGCATATAACTAAAGTCCAATTTAGATATATAGATGCTTCAATTTTAGGCAGGTTTGATGCCCAAAATTCTAAATAAAAAATTGGAAAAAAAGCTGCAACAACAGTAGTAGCGAATGCTGAATTTCCAGCATCATAAGCAATCCATGATTTAACAGTTCTTGTAAAAGTTCTATCTGACGAATTTTTCAATAGGAATTAAATTATTTATTGTTGTCTTTATTTTATATCCTTTGCTAACAAATAACCTTGTAAATGCTGATATTTTTGTTATATTTTTTTTTGGGAGGAGTGTGACATGAGCGATAGTCAGACTATAAAATTAGGTAGTTACTTTGTACTTGGTATTGGTTTCGTAGTATTTTTACTCGGTTTAGGGGCTTATATATTTTATTAGCCTGGAGGCCAATTCAAAGACCTACCTGATAAAAGATGTAAATGCAGGTGAAAGACACTTTGACCTGCTTTTGCACCATTGTTGATAACAATCCTAAATGTGTTATTTAGATTAAGCTGTTCAGCAACCTTCCCCGCCACCAACATTAAATGCCCTAAAACTTCCTGATCTTCAATTGATGAATCTGAAAGTTTTGGTATTACTTTTTTTGGAATTATTAATAAGTGTGTTGGAGCTTGCGGATGAATATCTTTTATCACTATAGAGAGGTCGTCTTCATAAATAATATCTGCCGGTATCTCTCTATTTATTATTTTTTCAAATAAAGTCTCAGGCATTATTAGAAGGCTCTAAAAAATCTAAAACCAATATAGAAAATTGCTGCTGTCATGAGAATAGCTAACAAAATAATAAATAAATCTCTAATAGTTTGTAAAAAGCGGCCTTGTTTTTTTGCTCTAACAAGCTGCATGAGTAAATAAACTAATGCGATGGTACTTACAACTAAAATAAAAACACTTAACATAATTTATCCTAAAACAGATCCTATTCCTGTGACTAGAAAGCCTAATGCTAAACCCCAGCATATGCAAGCTATTAGATCTGCTATATAAAATTTAATAACTTTTAAATCTGATATTCCAAGTAAAAATGGAACAATTGGTCTTATTGCAGGAATAAACCTACCCATTAAAACTGTATATGACCCAGTTCTATCTAAAAATTTTTGAGCTCTATTAATAACCTTTTCTCTTTTTTGAACAACCTTAGTTGACATAATTTGTGGGCCGATAGTTTTACCAAAAATAAAGCCTGACATATCTCCTAAATGAGCGCCAATGACTGCTACAGGAACAATGGCAGTTATTGGCATTAATTCAGTGTTATAAACCAAAATACATATAGAAAACAAGATTGCACTTGAAACAATTAAGCCTGAAAGAATAAAGGATTCAAGAAATGCAAAAAACAATACAAATAACCACGCATATTCAGCATTAGCATTCAAATATATTTCTATTTTTTCGAACATAGGTTATTTAATATTAATCAAAAATAATATTTTACTTTATTAAAGCCGTTAGCTTATAGTTTAAAACTTATAATTAAAATATCTAAAATGATTAAGGAATTCCACATAAATATTGATGAAAGCCAAATTGAGCTTTTGCAAAAAAAAATTGAGTTAACAAGATGGCCGGATGAAATAAATAATGAATACTGGTCTCATGGAACTAGCATGAGTTTTCTTAAAGACTTATCTGAGTATTGGATAAATGATTTTAATTGGAGAACACATGAAAAAGAATTAAATGAAATTGGTAGTTATAAATTTACTTCTAAAACAGGTCTTGATATTCATTTTCTTCATGCTAAATCTAATCAAAAAAATGCATTGCCTCTTGTTATGACCCATGGATGGCCAGGAAGTGTTCAAGAATTTATTAAAGTTATTCCTTTAATACAGGAAGAATCTACCAGACCAATAGATATAATATGCCCTTCTCTTCCAGGGTTTGGCTTTTCTGATAAGCCAAAAGATCTTGGAATGAATTCAGAGGAAATAGCAAAAATTCAACATGAGCTAATGATGGCTTTAGGATATAAAAAATATGTTGTCCAAGGTGGTGACTGGGGTGCAACAGTTAGTAAATGGATGGCGGAACTATTTCCTGAAAACTGTATTGGTATTCATTTAAACTTAGTGATTGCATTTCCTCCAAATACCGAAAATCCAATGGAGGGAGTAACAGATAAAGAGTTGAAGTTGCTTGAAAATTTTAATAAATATAAAACTCAAGGTTATGGCTACTATGAAATCCATAAAACAAAACCACAAACTATAGGGTATGGCCTTAACGATTCACCTATTGGGCTTGCTGCATGGATATCTGAAAAATTTTATGGCTGGTTTGATGGAAATGATAACAATTTAGTTATATCTAATGATGAGGTCTTAAGCATAATATCTCTCTATTGGTTTACAGAATCTATAACCTCTTCTGCAAGACTCTATAAAGAAAATGGTGACTTTGGTTTTTCTTTTAACTCAATCAAGCAACCAATGGCTGGTGCTATTTTTAAAAGAGATATTATGTTGCCACCAAGGGTTTGGGCTGAAAAAATTTATAACGTAGTTCAATGGAATGAATATGATGGTGGACATTTCGCTGCAATGGAGAAACCATTGCAGCTTTCAAAAGATATAAATTTATTTATTGATAAGCTTAATCTTTATTAGAACTTATATTCAAAACCCGCTGTTAACCAATCTTTATCTTCTGCGTTATCCTTAGATAAAAATGAAAGCGCAGTAAATACTTTAAGATTTTTTCTTAGTTGGTGGTTGTACCCAAAACTAATTTGTTTTCCTCCAACAACTTTCATATCTGATTTTGCAACTTGGAATAATAAAGAGCCTTTTTTTGATATTTTTTGCTTAACGCTGTAAACGTAACCTGATTCTTTTTTTGAAGTAACAGTTTTTTCTGAATCTTGGTATATAGTACCTAAAGTAGTTTTATTAAAGGTGTATGAACCGGTTAATCTCTTTCCATCATATCCTTTCAAACCAGTATCAATACTATAAGAAGCTTTTAATGAATCAGATGAATAGTTAATAGAATAGGACTGATAATTTTTATCAGAAGTCTTTATGTTATTCAGCACAACCTTAACGCCCTTAAGAATTTCTGGTGATTCATATCCAACTAGATCTTGCATTCTATTTTCACCTCGTAAGATATTTTTAATATCGGATTGGGTATCATTAAAAAGATCTACTTTTAATTGTGCCTTTTTAAAAGCTGTATCATGAGTTCCTACGAACAATTTACCAAAGTTACCTGATATACCAATAAATGTATTTCTTTGTTTAAATACCTTATCTCCATCAGCCCTTCCATCCGCTGGATCAATTTCATTTTCAACTTGAACTAAAAAATTAAGATTTTCTGAAATCTTAAACTTAGATTTAAATCCAATTCTAGATGCATTATTTAATGTATCTGTTTCTCTTTCATAACCCTCATCAATCTGAGCTAAGCTCATATTTATTTTTCCATAAAAATCAGTTGATGATTCAGACTGAATTGAAAAAATAACAGGGATTATTAAAAGAAATTTAATTTTAAAAATATTTAGGTTTTTCATAATATAAAAATGTTTAATTAAAATATGAGTGCATTAAATCATAAAAATTTTAGGTTGTTACTGCATGAATTAAGTATTTACAGAGAAATAACTTTGATGACACATATATGTAACTAAAGTATAAATTTGTTACAAAGTACTTAGAAGTTAATCCTATTATGAGTAATAATTATCATATTAAGTAGTTTCTTTTTCGATTGATGAATATTACAAAAACCTATAAATACTTTTTATTAATTATATTAACTATAAACATAAATGCCTTTGAAATAACCCCTAATGCTGAAACACCACAAGTTCCCATTAATGGTGATGCTGATGATCCAGCAATATGGGTTAATCCTTTTGATCCTAACAATTCAATTGTATTTGGTACTGATAAATATAATGGCATATATGCATACAATATGAATGCAGAAAAACTAACTTTTATAAAAGCAGGAAAGATAAATAATATTGATTTAAGACCTGCCTCTTATGATAAAAAGAATACTACACTCTTTTATGGCTCAAATAGATCAAATAACACATTAGGTTTATGGATCTTAAATAACAAAGAACTTAATACTCAAATAAAAACATCCGCATTAGATATGCCAATCAACCCATCATATTCTGGTGATGCTAATATGATAGTTTATGGAGTTTGTGCTGGATATCATCCATATTTTGGTGACATAGCTTTCATCACTGAAGATATGGGATCTAAAGTTCAATTATGGGGCTTTAAAAATAAATCATTATCTTTAATTCACGAATTTAAAAATGCTGATGCAGCTCAATCAGAAGGATGTGTATATGACGATGAAAATCAAACACTATTCATATCAGAGGAACAAGATAGAGGTATTCTCAGGGCATATAAAATTAACAATGATCTAAATATGTCTGACGTCACTATTATAGATACAAGAGATGGTAATATTGTTGGTGACCCTGAGGGAGTTACGATATATAAAACATCAAGTCATGAGGGTTATTTAATCTTATCTTCACAAGGTGATAGCAAATTTAATCTATATGATAGAAAGTACCCATATGATTATATAGATAGTTTTTCAATTAAAAATAATGGTGATATTGACGAAGTAACAGATACTGATGGGGTTGATGTCACACATTTAAATCTAGGTCCTGAATATCCCCTAGGACTAATGGTTGTCCAAGATGGAAACAATTCAGTAAAAAATAAAGTTAATAAACAAAACTTTAAGTTTGTATCTTTTAAGCAAGTTTTAAATTCATTGAATATAAAGTAATATCTATATTTATAAACATATGTCGATATTAGCTAATGCTTAAACCAAAACAAGAAAGAAGTAAGCAAAGAATTAAAATAATTCTTGAAACAGCTGAACAAATTCTTTTAGACGAAGGTCTTGATGCTTTAACAATAGCCAATATTTCAAAATTCTCTGGATTGAAAAGAACTTCTACTTATAAATTTTTTCCCACTGCTGATTCTTTAAAAGAAACACTTATTGAGGAATATTTACTTAACTGTGCAAGTTTTTTTAAAGAAAAGTCACACAATATCAATACAGACCAGCTTTCAGTTGTAATATTAAGAAGTGTGGAGATTCTTTATGACTACTTTCATGAAAATGAGGCGTCGCAATTAATTATTCTTCAAAATACAGTCACTCCTCCAGTCCATGCATCAGTTATTAATAAACTATCAGCTAATATTCAATCTTTCGTTGAGTCAAATATTAAATTACCCGGAATGTACAACAAAGATGGAATTTATAGAGTTTTAACTCAAATCATCATTTCTATATTTTCATTAAATGTAAAAGAAAGTAATGCTCTTAATGAAACTGGAAAAATTGAGGCGCACAGAGCTGGTCATGCCTATATGCTAAATTGGGTTAATCAAAGCTCATAAATTGAGCTCAATCCTTTTGCATATAATTCATTAAAACTAATGCGGTTATAGCTCCAATAATTTGAAAACAAATAAATGGGAGAATATATTCTGGACTGATTCCTGTAAAAGTATCTGTAAAACCTCTTGCAAATGTAACCGATGGGTTTGCAAATGATGTTGAGGATGTAAACCAGTAACCAGCAGTTATATATAAGCCAACTGAGGGTGCAACTATTTTCTTTGATAGACGCCTACTTCCCAAAATTGTAAGAATCAAACCAAAGGTTGCAATAAATTCACTTAAATAAATATTTGAACCGCTTCTTACGTTAGAGGATATGCTTATAGGATCAAGATTAAACATTAGGTTTGCTAGCACAGTTCCAATAAAACCACCAAGACATTGAAAAAAAATAAAATAAACTAAATGATCAAATTTTAATTCCTTGTTAAGAAACATAACCAAACTCACAGCAGGATTAAAATGTGCTCCAGAAATATTGATAAAAATCCATATTAAAGCTGTTAGGCCAGCTCCGGTAACAATAGTATTGGCAAGAAGAATATTAAATTCATTTGAGGTTAAGTTTTCAGCCATGATGCCTGAGCCAACGACTACCATAACTAAAAAGCAAGTGCCAATAAATTCTGCTAAGAGTTTTTTTATCAGCACTTTGTTATTTAAAATTAGATTGCTATACGCCTGTGCTGAATCTTAACAATACGTAAAATAGCACTGTTAATGTAGCACCAGCAGGAATAGTCACTACCCAAGATAAGATGATTCTACCAATAGAGCTTAGATCTAAATGTGAAACACCTTTTGCTAAACCAACACCTATTACGGCTCCAACCAATGTATGAGTAGTTGAAATTGGAAATCCTAAATAAGTCGCTGCTACAACTGTAGATGCAGCTGCCATCTCAGCAGAAAAACCTAGACTTGGTGTTAAATGAGTTATTTTACTTCCTACAGTTTTTATAACTCTGCCACCTAGCATAGCCAAACCAAAAACAATACCAACACCACCAATTAATAATACCCAAGGACTAACAGCAGATTTAGCACCAATAGCACCTTCAGATGCCACGCTTATAATTGCAGACATAGGCCCAATAGCATTAGCAACATCATTTGATCCATGGGCAAATGCCATAGCAGATGCTGTAACAATCATTAATACAGCAAAAGCTGATTCAACTCCATATTCTCTAATTTTCTCTTTATTAAGATTAAGAAGAATCGCAGAAATTACCGCAACAATTATTCCAAAAGAAACAGTTACCAAAAGAACTTCATTATCTGTTAAAGGCAGGCCTACATGTTTTAAGCCTTTTCTAGCTGTTACAAGACCAATTATTACTGCTACAAAAAAACTATAAATTGGAATAAGTGATACTGCTGCTTGAGAAGGATCTCTTCTATCTAAAATGAATTTTTTTGCACTCAAGAATAATAAAAATGCCATTGTTCCAGAGATTGCTGGTGATACAACCCAGCTTGCCGCTATGGTTCCAACTTTATTCCACGATACAGCTTCGAAACCCATAGAGATAATTACAAAACCTACAATAGAGCCAACAATTGAATGAGTAGTTGATACAGGCCAACCCCTAGTACTTGCAATTAAAAGCCATGTACCTGCAGCACATAGTGCTGACAGCATACCGATAATAAAAATACTTTCTTTACCAACATACAGATCAGGGTCAACAATACCTTTTCTAATAGTTGAAGTAACCTCACCTCCAGCTAAGTATGCTCCAAGAAACTCAAAAACAGCTGCTATTAAAATAGCTTGTTTAAAAGTAATAGCCTTACTACCAACAGATGTTCCCATAGCATTAGCAACATCATTTGCACCAATTCCAAATGCCATGAAAAAGCCAGCAAAAGCCGCTATAATCAATAGTAACGTAGGATCAATAAATAAATTTTCCATAATCAAGATTTACCCTATAAGTTTATTAGTGGCTATTAGGCAATAAAATTGTTACAAACAAGTGAAATTACATATACGTTTAAGTGAATTTTTAAAATGCATTTAATATCATTAGATCAATCTGAATATAAAAAATTAAGTGCAAAAGCTTATGCCCTTGAGAAAAGAAGGCTTCAAATAGAACTTTTAAAACTTCAAGAAGATGTTATTAAAAATAATCGGAGAATATGCATTGTTTTTGAGGGTCGAGACACTGCTGGAAAAAGCTCAGCAATTAAGTTCTTTTCAGAGTACTTAAGACCTAAAAATTTCAATTATGTTCAATTAGGGATTCCAACTAAGTGGGAATCGTCTCATTGGTTCCAAAGATGGGAAAAAGCTTTACCAAAAAAAGGTGAAATATCTTTCCTAGATAGATCTTGGTATACAAGAGCTATTACAGAACCAATAATGGGCTATTGTTCAGAACATCAATACAGAACTTTCATGAAAAGAGTTAATGATTGGGAAGAAAATCTCATAAATAAGGGTGTTGAAATAATTAAATTCTATTTCTCCCTTTCAAAAGATCAGCAAGAAAGAAGAATGAATGCACGAAAAAATTCACAACTAAAGTATTGGAAGCTTTCTAAAAATGATGAAAAAATCGTTACAAAATGGGATGCATTTACTCTTTATAAAGAACAGATGTTTAATAAGACTGGTACTGAGATATCACCCTGGGTATCTATAAACTCTAATAATAAGATGATTGGAAGATTAACATCATTAAGATATTTACTAATTAAAACTGACTATGAAAATAAAAAAATACTTAAGCCGGCAAAATACTCAGAGACTTTATCAAATTATTCAGCAACCATAGAAGGTGTAAAATTTGATAACTTATCTTATGAGCAATTTATGATAATTACTAAATACAGTGATGATACATAATGAAAATTGCTTCAATAGATATAGGCACAAACGCTATAAAATCTAAAATCTTTAGAACTACACCAGCATCTATCGAATTTATCGAAGGCATTAGGTCACCAATTAGATTAGGTGCGGATGTTTTTAAAACAGGTGTGCTCAGTAAGAGAAAATTAAATGAACTGATTAAAACTCTAAAAGAGTATCAAATTAATTTTATAAAAAATGATATAAAAATGTATGAAATAGTTGCTACAAGCGCCTTTAGAGATACTCAAAACTCAGAGGAAGCTAGAAGATATGTAGAAAATGAAATCGAACATCCCATAAGAATAATATCTGGATTAGAGGAAGCTAAATTAATAAGGTTCCATCCTAAGGCACAATCAAAAAATATAAATGCTTTTGTTGATGTTGGTGGAGGCAGCACTGAAATCTATATTTATAGAGATGGTCAACATATTATTCAATCATTTCAACTTGGTGCTGTTAGAGGAATGTTAGGACAAAATAATTCATCTGAATGGAAAAGACTTAAGACTTGGTTAAATAAACAATCAGAGGTTGATACGCTTGTAGGTTTGGGCGGTAGCATAAGATCATTTTTAAAAATCTATAATAAAAATAAAATGCAAACCTCTGATTTCCTTAGTAATGCGAAATTGCTAGTAAAGTTAAGTAATAAAGAAAAAATTAAAAAATACTCTTTAGCTTCAGATAGAGCTGATGTTATTGACCATGCCTTACAAATTTATTCCGAAATATCAAACCTGTTAAAGATTAAAAACATCAAATCAACAAAATGGGGAGTTTCTGATTCAATCGCAGTAAAAACTTTTCATGAGTTGTATTCAAAAAAAATAACAATCTCTAGGAGTTAATTAAACTTTAATTCGGTTTTTACTTTTGAATTAAGATTTTGATACTTAATACTACTTACTTGATTAAAATGATTATTAATAATTTTTTCAGTCATAGAAGCTGCATCGTTGATATTCGATGATGAAAAATTTATGAGAATTGAAGTGTCAGTAATCTTGTATTCTATATCAGTAATAGAATTTTTAAGATTATTGTTGATAATAATAGTATTTATTGAATCTCTATTTAGGTTTTTTCTATTTATCGACTTTTGAAAATTATCAACTTTATTAAAAACATATTCGTAATCAGACTTTGCTTTTATTAAATTCAATGAAGATCTTGAATAGTTTTCATGCATATTTTTAATAACAAAAAAAAGGGAAAGCAAAATTAAAAGAAATAAAGATAAAAAGAGTAATTTTTTTTCTCTTTCTTGAAGATTTTGAAAAAAATTAGACATTTTGATACCTCAAGGTTAAGACTCCATTAACACTTCCATCTTGAATCTCTATATTGCTATCTAAAATTGAGATATTTAATTTTTCTACACTTGTTTTTAAAATATTAAATTGTAATGAAGGCATTGAACTAATTTTTACTTTTGCTAATGAATTCGTGACATCAATTGATATATCAGAAATATATTTTTCTCCGTATTGAAAAAATAAATCAAGATTTGGTAATTCAATATTGGCTTGATTGTTTAAAGGGATATTTTTTAAAATTTGATCTATTTGATTCCTGGGAGCTACAACCCTATTTATATCAGTGCTAATAGAGGTAAATATTTCAAATGTGGCCTGATTATAAGATTTAGTATTTTGTATATTTTTCTGAATAAGATAACTTGGGCTAGCAATTAGAAATAATAATGTTAATGCAGTAGCTGCTTGCTGCACTTTTGTAAATTTCATTTTACTAATAATGAAACCCAGTGACATATTAATTTTAAAAAAGTTAGGCAACGAACTAACTACATCTTTATTTACATCAGCAAAATTGAACTCATAATTGTCATTAACAGATTTAAATCTTTTTTTTAGTTCTTCATTAGAACTAAATATTTTAGCTTCAAAATTAGGATTGTGATTGATAACAATATCTAAATATTGCTCAAGATTTTCTTTTGTAACAGTAAAACCAGTATTATTTTTATATGAGAAAATAAACTTATTATCTATTTCAGTAATTGCATCTGAGCTGTTGTCTAAGTTAATGAGATACTCAGGGGTCACACAAACTTTAAAACTTAAATTACTTAGGTGCTGATTTAAGTTAGTTAAAAAGCTTTTGTTTACAACATAAGCTGCATTATTAATTAAAAAATATTCACTATCTGATACAGAATCTATAAAGTTTGTATCTACATCTGATATGAAATTAGCAATATTGATCTGCTCTGATAAAGATTCATTTTTATTGAATTCATATGAAGTCACCTCAGTTGACGGCAGAAGAACAAGAAGTGATTCAGCATCATTAATTTTTTCAAGATCACTTATAGAATTAAGAACCTTTTTAGAGCTATTTTTGTCAGTTACATTATATAAATTAATCTTATCTAAACTAGAATCAAGGATATGTGCTATATAAAAATTCATTTAAATGCCATTATAAATTCTTGAGACAATATAGCTATTATTATTAGGACCATAATATATTGTACTTTTAGACTCTGAATAAAATCTTTCATAAGTAAATGTTGTCAGTAACGAAAAATTAGAAGAAGAAAAGTTTATATACCTATTCTCACTATCAAAATTATGAGATGGAAAAGCTTTTTTTAAATCATTAATATCTGCAAAACCCTCTTCGGGAATATTATCTAAAATATATTGTGCATCTTCATACGACATATTTTTAAACATTGATGCAAGTAGCTGGTTATCATTAATTTTTAATGTATTGATATTAATTTCTAATGAATTATCAGGCAAAGCGCAAAAGTTATTATTAAAAAATTCCCATCCTATAGTTTTAATTGCAGGTAAGCTTTTTAACTCTGCAACAGAATAAAATAGCCTACTGGCGGTATATTCTTTTGGATTATTAAGAGGGCCTGAATAGTAATAATCTTCAAGACCATATGCTCTTGGATTTGAGTCTTTATCAATCCAATCTATTATTTGATCTATGGCTTCATCTGCTAAATTAAGATCAACGTCGTTAAAAGTCATCAATCTCTTAAAAACCTCAATATTTTTTTCATTTGGCTTGAAATCATTTTTAACTTTTTTAACAACAGCATTGATATTAAAACAATTGGATGCGTCGGATATTTTTCCTGTTACCACTCCTTGGTTCAATTCAAAAATAAAATCATTTATGAATAATGCATTATTATTTGCATGAACCTTGGTATTAAATCTTAATTCATTATCTATTTTTCTTAAGGCTAGAGATTCAATGTTTCTAAATATATTTATAGATATATTCTGGAATTCTTGGTATTGAGCTCTTTTAAATGAGACGAAATAATTATTTCCAATTAAGACTGCTACCGATGAAAGTAATAAAACTATCATCAAGACCGATATTAAGACAACTCCTTTATTTCTATAATACATGAGTTATATTTGGGTCAACAATCCAGGTATATTCTTTATTTTTCTTCGTAAATTCAATTTTAACTAAGATTGGAATTTTGTTTGATGTGTTTAAACTAACTGGCCATGATTGATGCCATGAATTTTCATGAAAAAATGAAAAGCTCAAGTTATCAATATTTTTTATTAATTCAATCTTAATGAAATCATCCTGATCATATGGATTAGATGAAAAATACTGTTTTCTAATAAGGATGTTATTATCTAATTCATATTGGATTCTTTTAATTGGTGACACTTCATTAGACAAAGATTTAATATTTGAATTAAACATCAGGCTTTGTGAATTAATTTGACTGATAAAATTGCCATATAAATTATTACCATAAAAATCTTTTGAATTAATATTCACTATTTGTCTAAGATCTCTTCTAATAATAGTTGATGCTAAATTAAGCTCTTTAATTGAATTGAGCTGAAGTGAAGTCTCTTGCTCTGTCTCTAATGATGATTTTAGAATATTAGATGAAACGATTGCTATCATTGATAGAATAACAAGCGATATCAATACTTCTATAATTGTAAAACCTTTATTGTTCATTAACCAAAAACCCTTCAGATTTATATGAATATTGATTAGCTCCTTTTTCCCTAATTAAGATTTCATATTTTATAAGCTCTTTAGAAGCTCCTACTTCAAAGCTTTCTTGCCATTGCCACTCTTTACCACCCATTTTCATAAAACCCGAGCGAGTATCACTTAATGACGGCTTTTCAATTGTATGTAATAAAGCAACTCGATTATTTGCTACCTCCTTAGAATGATAATGATCATCCAAATGAAATATAGAAAGATTTGTAGAAAGAATTAAATTATATAAAACAAGTATTGATGTACTCAATATAACTAAAGCCACAACAATCTCAATTAAGCTGAAACCTTGTTGATCTTTAATAGTTAATAATTTGTGATGTAATGTTTCCATTAGAATTGATTTCAATTTTTTGAATATACTCATCAAAATAAATGCTTATAAACCCTCCTGAACTTTCCCCAGATGGATAAAATACGAGTAATGGTATGTCACTATCATATAATTCAAAATCAATTTCTGATCCATCTGATGATCTAAAAGTTTTTTTATAATTTCTAAGATTTTGCCAATTTCTTGAGAATGGATTTTCAATCTTCGAAAGAATTTGATTTTCATTATCTAAAAAATAAGAGAACTGATTATCATTATTAGCATGCCAGCCTATTACATCACCTGTGACAATGCTCTCCTCAGATAAATAATTAAAAGACTTGTTAAAAGTCGATTGATTTTTTGAAATAGAAACCACCGAACTAAAATTTAAAAAGATTAATGAGGAAGCAATACTTATAACAACAAGAACGACAAGAATTTCAATTAAAGTGAAGCCTTTTTTAATGTTATTGCATCCAATTACCGATGTCTGTATCCTCACCAGTTCCACCCTCCATACCATCAGCTCCTAGAGTATATAAATCAAATTTTTTAGATTTCCTAGGTGGGAATTCATAAAGATACTCACGACCCCAGGGATCTAAAGGTATCGTTGAAATATAGCCATCTTCTGGGAATAAATAAGGATTGTTAAGATCACTATTAGGAATAATAAGAGCCTCTAAGCCCTGAGAAGTTGTAGGATATTGAAGTTCATTAAATTTATACATTTCTAGTGCTTTTTCTGTTTGAGCCAAGTCTGCTTTAATTTTTTCTAGATTGGCTCTTTGAAAAACAGGAGCAACATTAACTACAACTATAGTCCCTATAATCCCTAGTATTACTAACACAGCCATCAACTCTATTAACGTAAATCCTTTTTTATATCTTTTCATAATCTATCCTAATGAAAGTGTATTCATCTGCATTATTGGAATTAGTATAGCTAGAACAATCAACATTATAAAACCTCCCATAAAAATTATAACCAACGGCTCAAGAAGTGATAAAAATACAGACCTTTTTGAATCTATTTCATTTTTTAAGAAATTCGATGCTTTGTAGAACATTTTTACTAAATTTCCAGATTTATAGCCACTAGAGATTAGTTGCATGAATATATTTGGGAAAATTGTAGATTTATTAAGTGAAAGAATAAAATCCTTACCTTCAACTACATCTTTTTTTGCATTCATAACAATGTGTTGTAAATATTTATTATTAAAAACCTTTGAAGACTCTTCTATGGCAATGTCTAAATTAGTTCCAGATTCCATAGTAAGCGCCATGGTGCTTGAAAATCTTTCAATTTCAGATATTAAAATAAAGTTTCCTATAAAAGGTATGCTCAAAAATTTTTTGTGAGCATTAATAAGATTATTCACATCTAAAGTATATTTTCTGTAAGCAAAAATAGTTACAAAGATAATCGATAGTATAGATATGATTATTAAAAAAATATTATTTGAAAGTCCTATTAACAACTCTGTTATTAGAGGTAATTCTGCTCCAGCTTTCACAAATTGATCAATTACTTGAGGTAAAACAAAAGTCAATAAAGCAAATATTACAACTATAGAAAAACCTATTAAAATAATTGGATAGGTAAGTGCTGAAACAACCTTCTGCCTTATTGATGCACTTTCCTCTAAATAATCTGCTAATTTATCGAAAATGACGTCTAAGTTACCAGAAGAGTCTCCTGCTGTAACTAAAGAAGAATATGTATTATTGAATATATCTGGGTATTTTTTCATGGACTGACCTAACCTTTTTCCCTGAACAACATCCTCTCGTAAATTTAAAATAATACTTATCAGATCTTTATTATTTAACTGATCTGCAGTTATTTTTAGAGCATCGATGATTGATGTATTTGCTTCAAGAAGAGTTGCTAGCTGCCTAGTCATAAGAACTATATCTTTGTTTTTTATCTTAGATTTAAATGATGATTTGGTTGTTGTAAGAGATACACTAATTGGTGTTAGCTGAAGATCTTTTATGAATTTTCTTGCTTCTCTTTCAGAGGCTGCACTGAGGATACCCTTTTTCTTTGATCCGTTATTATTTATAGCTGTATAACTATATGTCGGCATCTTCTTTTAAATTCCCAACTCTTATTAGCTCATCAGCTGAAGTGATACCATTTATTAAAAGATCTCGAGATGCTTGGTCTATTGACTGATTATCTTTGAAGACGTAATTAGCAATTTCATTTTCAGAAGAAATATTGTGTATCATCTCTTTTAATTCTTTATCTACTTGAATACATTCAGCAATTGCAATTCTTCCTTGGTAGCCTGTGTGTGAACATTGATTACATCCTTTTGAATTCCGTATTTTTTGATTTGATTTAAGATTAAATAACTTAGATACTTCATTTGTTACTTCTTCTTCATAAGAACAATTTAAGCACAACCTTCTAACAAGCCTTTGAGAAATTATAGTTCTTAGGCTAGATGCCAAAAGAAAAGATTCAATACCCATATCTCTTAACCTTGTGATTGCAGCAATTGCACTATTTGTGTGAACTGTTGAGAGAACTAAGTGTCCTGTTAAACTAGCTTGTATACCTATTTGTGCCGTTTCAATGTCTCTCATTTCCCCAACCATGACTACATCAGGATCTTGTCTAAGAATAGCTCTCAAGCCCTGCGCAAATGTATATCCAGTTTTTGAATTAACTTGAGTTTGGCCAACACCTTCTAACGTATATTCAACTGGATCTTCTACTGTAAGAATATTTTGAGAAGAATCACTTAGGTACCTTAAACCTGCATACAAAGTTGTAGTTTTTCCTGAGCCAGTTGGACCTGTAAATAATATAATTCCTTCAGAGTTTTTTAATGAAGATTTATAATTAGATAAAATTTGTTTTGGTAATCCTAGGTCATCAATATTTATTTGAGCAGACTGTTTATCTAATAATCGTAAAACAACCCTTTCACCATATGAAGAAGGTAATGTTGAAACTCTGACATCAACATTTTTATCTCCGAGAGAAAGTGATACTCTCCCATCTTGCGGTAATCTTCTCTCAGAAATATCTAATCCAGATATTATTTTGATTCTAGAAATAAGTACTGAAGAAATTTTACTGTCTTGTGATAAAACCTCTCGCAGCAGTCCATCAACTCTAAATCTAATTATAATTTTGTTCTCATATGGCTCAAAATGAATATCAGAAGCTCTATTCTTTATGGCCTGACTTATAACTCCATTAATCAATTTTATTATGGGAGTATCATCACCGCCACTTAAAAGATCTTCGGTTGCAGAAATAGAACCAGCAAAAGACTGCAAATCAAACTCATCTGACAGTTCTTCATATATATCATTAGATGTATTATCAATACTAAAAGTATTAGTTAGGATTTCATTAAATTGATCAGCACTACATTGATTAAACACAAAATCTTTTTTTAAAAATTTATATAACTCATGATACAGAGTTGGTGTCATTTTGTTGGGTGAAACTACTTCATATCCATGAGTTTTTTGAGACGCAATAATTTGATTTTCCTTTACAAAATCATAAGGAAGTATATTAAATTTCTCTTTATCCATTGATGAACTAGACATTGTTCATTAATCTTCTGGATTGGTTAAATCAATTAATTGTTGAGATTCACCAGTTAATATTTGTCTAGCTTTAATGTAATTATATTTGTCGTTTGAAGCAGAGGTAGCTGATTCAGAGTCAGTTATTATTGTTGGTCTTAAAAAGACCATTAAATTTTTCTTAACAGTAGTTGAAGATGATGATTGGAACAGCTTACCTAAAATTGGCACTGAACCAAGAAGTGGTATTTTTGAAACACTATCTTGCTTATCCTCATCAACAAGACCCCCAAGCACAATAATCTGATTATTATCAACAAGAGCTGTAGTTTCTATAGCTCTTTTATTGGTGATAATATCTATACCACTCATTGGAATACCAGCAACACCTGAAACTTCAATTTTAATTTGTAAAACAACAGAACTTCCTTCATTAATTTGCGGTGTTACTTCCAGCTTAATCCCCACCTCTTGTCTCGATGTAGTTCTAAAAGGATTAGCATTATTAGTACCCAAGCTTTCTCCAGTTGTTATTGGAATTTCTTGACCAATGATAGATGTTGCAAGCTCATTATCCATCGCCATAAGTGAAGGCGTTGCAAGAATATTTGAATTTGAATCTTGAGTTATTGCATTAATAATTCCTACAAAATTATCTTTGCCAGGAGTTAAATCACCAAAACCTGCAATCAATCCTTGTGTGTTTAATAGTGAAGCTGAGGCTGATGTTGATAAAGTTACATCAGTATCATCAGCTGCTGAACCAACAATTGATAAAAGATCTGGTCCAGAACCTCCAAAACGAGTAACACCAATTGGAACGCTATCTTCGTCTGCACCATTAAATACAGTCTCCACTCCAAGAGAATTAGCGGCAGTCTCTGATAACTCAACTATTATAGCTTCAACCAAAACTTGCGCTCTTCTAATATCAAGTTGAGAAATAATATTTCTAATTGTTGCTAAATTAGCTTCTGTAGATGAAATAATAAGAGAATTAGTCTTTTCATGATGCGTAATAACGGTTTTAGCCCCATCAGCATCAGGTATAAAACCACTTGAAACAGAATTAAGGATTGCTGCAATGTCTGCAGATTTAGCATATTTTAAATACACAACATCAATAGAATCATCAGATTTTACATCTCTATCTAAAGAATCTAATGTTTGTTTAATATTCGAAGTCACATATTCATTTGCGGAGATAATTATTGAATTTGAAGGGCTAAATGGAATTGCTACAAAATTATTTATAGTAGGATTGTTTTGAGCTTTTAACTTCTCCAATATTCTTACAGCCTCTATTGATGATAGATTTTTTAATTTTTTTATCGAAATTTTAGCTGAATTGTTCTTATCTAGATCAGATATTAGTTTGTTGATTCTCTCAACATTACTTGCTCTATCAACAATTAAAATAGAATTAATTGAAGGAATGCTTGATAAATGTGATTGTCTTCCAGTGATTGGTTTGATCATTGGTAAAACTTCTTCCGTAGACCTATTCTTTAAAGGAATAACAGAAGTTTGATAGTCGCCTGATGAAGAAATAGAAGATATGTTTTCATCTCTTGTGGCTTCATTTTCAGGCACTACCCTTACAAATCCACTCTCCGAAATTGCGCTAAATCCATTTACTTGAATTGTTCTCAAGTAAACATCCCAAACTTGATTTCTATCTAAACTAGCATTGGAGTATATAGTAATTCTCCCTTTTACCCTTGGATCTAAGATTATTGTTTTTTTTGAAAACTGAGCAATATCTTGGGTAACTTTTTTAATATCTACATCTTCGTAATTTAAAATAAAAGTTTCTTCAGATATTAGATTGTTTGCACTACCTAAAAAGAGAAAATATATTAAAAGTAATTTTTTTGATAATTTCATTTACTTAGCTTCCTCTTTGTTAATTCTATATATTTTATTACCATTGCGAAATACTGCTGTATTTGGAAGAACTTCGATAAGTTCAAAATTATTATCTAAAGAATCACCTAATTTAACAAGGTATTCTTTATTAGCCTTTTTAACTATTACCGATGAATCACTCTCTCCAGCTCTAATACCTATTAATTTATATTCAAAGTTAATCCCATTATTAGAGCTTGTAAGATTATTGTCAGGTTGATTTATGGATTTTGTAATATTTATTTCATCCAGAGCAATCGTACCAATATCCTTAATAACTGGCTTATTGATAAAAGTATTAGCTAGTAAAAATAAAACATACACAACTGCAATTAAAAGCAGCATGAAGAACACTTTTTTTATAAGTATATAGTTATTCATATAGTAGATTTATTAATTGTAGCTGATAAACCACAAGTTTAATGAAAACTAACTGATAATTAAAAAGGGAAATTATCTGAAGAAATAAGCGAAAAGATTATTTATTAATTTATTTTAAGCCAGATATTTCCATGACTTCAGTAAGTCTTCCGGCTTTCATAAGAGAATGAAATTTATTCCAAATACTTTTAATCATATTTACTCCAATATTTCAATAATGAAACATTTATGTGACATTTGTGTGACATATTAGCTTAAACAGCAATCTAAGTAAAGCTGAGATAATTTATTTTTTATATATTGGAAGAGTAAACCAGAAAATTGAGCCGCCTTCAGGTCTGTTTGAAACGCCTACCTCACCATTAAGACTATTTATAAGATTTTTAACAATTGCTAAACCCAGTCCGCTACCTTTATTTTCAGAAGCTCTTGCTGAAGCAGTCCTATAAAATCTATCAAAAATATATTCTTGATCAATTTCTGAAATACCACTTCCTTGGTCGGCAACATTTATTTTTATGTGATTATTATTTGTAATAGTCGATATCGCAATTACTGAGCCCTTTGGTGAGTATTTAAATGCATTATCTATTAAATTATTCATCACTCTTTCAAGAGCTTGCACATCAGCCATGATATTTTTTTTATGCCTAGGCTGATATTCAATATAAATATCTTTTTTCTTCATAACGCTCTTCATTGAATCGATAAAAGATTTAATAAAATTATCTAAATTAACTTCAACAATATTTAACTTTAAATCACCATAATCAATTCTGGATAAATCAATTAAATCAGAAACCATAGATGTCAGTCTCTCTGCATTATGTAATATAGCCTTAGAAAAAATTTTTGCTTCTTTTTTATCTTCTAATGCCCCATCTAGCAGAGTTTCTGAGTTTGCCCTAATAACACTTACAGGTGTTCTAAGTTCATGAGATAAATTTGAAATAAAATCTCTTCTCATGGAGTTTAATTGTCTTAATTGAGTTATATCATGAAGAACCAAAATAAATTGACCTGTTGTTTTAGATTGATTCATTGAACCAAGGACCCACTTTGTAGTTCTTCTATTTATTTCAATTTCAAATTCAATGTCTGCTCTTTTTTTACTTTTAACTCTTTTAAATAAATAATTAAGAGCTGGTATATCAAATTCCTTTATATTCCTATCAAAAAGATTCTCAGTATTCAAAATTACTGAAGCTTGTTCATTTGTAAATACTACCTTGCCCTTCTTATTTGTAACAATAATGCCCTCACCTAAATCATCAAGAACCAAGCCAAACTGATCTCTTTGTTTTGCAATTATTTTTATTTGATTTTTTAAATCCTCTGATAATTGACTAATGGACCTTGCAACTGTTCCAAATTCATCATCTCTTTGTGTTGGTAAGGCATCTATGTCATCTGATATTGTTTTACCTTTTGATATATTAGAAGCTACATTTGCTAATTCTTGAATATTTGAATATAAGTAGTTTGCAGAAACACCGCTAGCAATTGCAGATACAATAAAAACAACAACAAATAAAAGTAGTACAGATAAGCCTAGAGTATCAGTAATATTATCTATATAAGTAATTGGGACAGATATTCTAATAATGTTGGGATATACATCTTCATTATCTTGAATTGCAAAATATAAAAGATCCTGGTTTAAAGTGCTGCTATATCTTGATGACCAACCAGCTCCATTCTTCAATGCATCTATTACTTCAGACCTGTTTCTATGATTATCAATAATACTAATTTCATCAAAATCTAATTCTGAATCTCCAATAACTTGACCATCATTTTTTATAAAAGTAACTCTAGAATTTGTAGCACTTCCAAGTTCGTTTGCAAAAAGGTCAGCAGCATTAATATCATCAAACCTAGTTAAACTTCCTACCGATATAGCTAATAGATTTGCCTTTTTTTCAAGCTCATTTAGAGTCTGTTCTTTAAATGTATTATTAAGATCTCTTTCAGCAACTACATAAGTTATCGCAATACTTATAGTAAGCAATACAAATACAATAAAAAAAATTCGGGATCTTATTCCCATCTAATTACTCTGGAGTTCTAGTAAATTTATAACCAACACCACGAATTGTCTGGACGTATTTACCCATACCACCAAGTTTTTCTCTTAACCTTTTAATGTGAGTATCAACTGTTCTTGTGGTTACATAAGAGCTATAACCCCAAACATCTGAAAGTAGCTGATCTCTTGATTGAACTCTACCTCTTCTATCAACCAATTGACGTAATAACTTAAATTCTAAGGCAGTTAAGCTAACCTGTTCATCATTAACAAATACTTCATGAGAATCAACATCTATTTTTAATTCTCCAAATTGCCTTTGAACTTCCATATTATCGGACTTTCTTTCACCGCGCTTTAAAACAGCTTTTACTCGAAGAATAAGTTCTCTTACACTGAACGGTTTTGTAACATAATCATCTGCTCCTAACTCAAAACCAACAACTTTATCAACTTCATCATCTTTTGCTGTTAAGATTATCACGGGCATAGAAGATAAGGATTTATCTTGTTTAAGCTCTCGACATAAATCTAAGCCAGAGCCATCTGGTAGCATTAAATCAAGTAATAATAACGAAAAAGAAGCTGATTCAAGCTTTTCTCTACCTTCAGACAGTGAAGATGCAGAAATAACCTCATAACCCTCTCTACTAATATTATATTCAAGGGTTTTTCTTATATCAGGCTCATCCTCTATTATTAAAATTTTTTGAGACATATTCTCTTAATTAGTTATTCCTAAATATTTATACTCTTTTTTTAAAAAAGATAAAGTATTTTTAGCTATTTTTATCTCTTATTAATTACTAATAAATAATTCTCTTAATGAGGGTTTATCAAATTTACCTGAGCCAACTCTTGGTAGGTTAGTTTTCATAAACTGAATATTCACAGGTATCTTAAAAGCAGCAAGTCTTGATGATAAAAATGATTGAAGTTCATCAATAGTAAGCTTTGATTCTTCTCTTAAATATATGGCAGCACAAAGGATTTCACCCAGCCTTTCATCGGGGATTCCGAATACGCAAGCTTCAAGAATATCATCATGTTCGTATATTGCTCCTTCTACTTCTGGGCAGGCAATGTTTTCACCACCACGTATAACAATGTCTTTAACTCTATCTAATATATATAAAAATGGGCCCTCAAATTTACCAAGGTCACCTGATCTAAACCAACCCTCATCATTCATACATTCTTTCGTTGCTTCAGGATTTTTCCAATAACCGATCATGTTACCAAGCGACTTGATTGCCACTTCGCCGATACTTCCTAAAGGTAATTCATTCCAATCTTCATCAATAATTTTAATTTCAGTAACTGGTGGAACGACCCTTCCTGTAGAATCAGGATGATTTACATATTCATCGCCACCACCCAAGGCACCCAATGCATTAGTTTCAGATAAGCCATAACCAATCGCAGGCCTTGCTTCAAACTCAGCATCCAACTGCTTCACATGCTCAGCAGGTCTTGGAGCACCACCAGCACCTAAAGTTTTTAAAGAAGATAGGTCATAATGTAATCTCTCAGGATGGTTAAGTAATTCCCAAGTCTGAGTAGGAACTCCAGTTATATCAGTTACTTTTTCCTGTTCAATTAACTTTAGAGCCAAACCAGCATCCCATTTTTTCATCATGACAATTTTTCTTCCTACTAAAACAGACATTAATAGTCCTGCATGACTGCCAGTAACATGAAATAACGGTACGCAATGTAAAATTACAGACTCTGGGCTAACTATAGCTGCTGCATCAGGGTTACTTTGAGCTTCAACCTGATTCATAACCGATGAAAAGCATGCCCAGCTAAACATGGTCGCTAAAACAGCTTTTTGTGATGATAAAACACCCTTAGGCTTTCCAGTTGATCCTGAGGTGTAATAAATTGTTGCATGATCATTTCTACCAATCTCAACTTCTGGAAAAGTTTTATCATGTTCAGATATAAATTCATCAAAAGAAGTGAATGAAGAATCTGGTGTGTAGCTAGTAACTATTTTTTTTATATTCGGTAAAGATTCTAAACCTTGTAACCTTTTGGAATCAGCTATCAATAACTTAGCATCAGAATGCTCTAAGCCATATATTACTTCTGATGGAACCCACCATGAATTTAAAGGAACACATACAGCTCCAATGCCAACAATTCCAAAATAAGAATATACAAACTCAGGATTGTTTTGCATGCATATAGCTACTCTATCGCCCTTTTTGATACCAGCTTTGATTAACGCATTACCAGTTTGAGCACTCTTTTCAAAAACCTCTTTATAGGTGTATCTCTCATACTCGTAAATTAAACATTCTTTTTCTGCATGGGCTAATGCAAAATCTAGATAACCTCTTAGACTATCTGGTAGATTAATGTACTCTTTAAATGTAACTCCATTTTCGTTAACAACGTCTTTAGTTTCAAACATTTGGCCTGGAGCAATATGTTGATCTAAAATTTCTTGGTATAAATCTTTCATAATAATTTTTTATATATATTAATTAGAAAGAAGTTATTATAACGAAACCTTCTTATTAGTATATTTATAAAATAAAGATGACAAATAATCTTAAATTAAAAATAATTTTTAAACATATAAAACTGATACTTGTTGTCTGCTTTTTGATGTCTGCATTAACCATAGATATTAATGCCAAAAATTTTCAACCTATTGGCACAGTCAATCCATCGAAATATATTCCTGCTCAAAAACAAATTGCAGAGAGTAAAAACGGAATGGTTACAACGCAACATTTCCTTGCAACAAAAGTTGGAGAAAAAATACTCAACCAAGGCGGCAATGCATATGATGCTGCTATCGCAGTGGGTTTTACATTAGCTGTTGTGCTACCTAGGGCTGGAAATATTGGTGGTGGAGGATTTATGGTCATGCATGATTCAGTTACTAATCAAAACTATTCCATAGATTACAGAGAAATGGCACCAGCTAAATCATTTACTAAAATGTATTTAAATGAAGATGACTCCTTTAATGATAAAAAATTATCTACATTTGGATATCTGGCGAGTGGTGTTCCTGGAACAGTAGCTGGTTTTTGGGAAGTTCATAAAAAATTCGGATCTTTAGATTGGGAATTATTGCTTGAGGATGCGATTTACTATGCTGAAAATGGCTTTGAGATTACACCATACATGGGAGACATGCTGTCTAAATATAAAGAGAAATTATCATATTTTGAACCAACTAATAAAATATTTATGAAACATAATCCTAATTTTATAGGTAGCAAGCTTGTACAAAAGGATTTAGCTAATACTTTAAAGCTTATTGCAGCAAAAGGTAAAGATGGGTTTTATGAAGGTGAAGTGGCACAAAAAATTGCACATGAAATGCAAAAAAATGGTGGCTTGATTACTGAAAATGACCTAAAAAACTATACGCCAAAATGGCGAAAGCCTCTTATATCAGATTATCGTGACAATAAAATTATTACTATGGGTCCACCCTCATCAGGAGGGGTCCATATAATTCAAATGCTTAATATTTTAGAGAATTATGACCTCAAACAAATAGGACATAATACTACTGACTATATAAACTTATTAGCTGAGGTTATGAAATATGCATATGCTGATAGATCAAAGCATTTAGGTGATCCAGATTTTTTTGATGTTCCAATATTGGAAATAACTAATAAAAAATATGCCAAAAGTATTAAAAATAAAATTAAAATTGGTGAGTCCACACCTTCTTCAAAAATAATGCCGGGTTTATTTGAAGATAATGAAAGTTTTGAAACAACTCATTTTTCAGTAGCTGACAAATATGGAAATGTAGTCTCTTCCACTTATACCCTGAACTCAACTTTTGGTTCAGGGGTTACTATTAAAGGTACTGGAATATTAATGAATAATGAAATGGATGATTTTTCAGCAGCCCCAGGTATTCCTAATCAATTTGGACTTCTTGGTGCAAAAGCTAACGAGATACAACCATTTAAAAGGCCATTAAGCTCAATGTCACCAACAATTGTCATGCGTGATAACCAATTATTTTTTACAACTGGTAGTCCTGGTGGTTCAAGAATAATTACTGCTGTATTGCAATCAATATTAAATATTATTGACTTTGATATGAATCTTGAAGAAGCAAATAAATCTAAGAGAATACATCATCAATGGCAACCTGATATTCTTCAAATTGAGTTTTCACTAAATGATGCTACTAGGGAAAAGCTACGAGGCCTAAATTACAATGTAGAAGTAATTGATCCTGCTACATGCATTCAAACAATTATGTACAAAAACAATATGTATTACGGTTATGGGGACTTTAGAAGACCAGATGCGTTTGCTTCAGGAGATATCTATGATTGATAAATTAATGATTATTGGAGCTTATGCTCTACCTGTTTTAATTTTATTATTTATATGTTTTTGGATTACTAGAAAATAATTCCAGCATTGATGGAAACAATATACTTACCTTTTTTAATTATTTTTTTTCTATCTATAGGAAGTTTTAGTTCAGTAATTATATACAGGTTAAATTTAATAGCATTTACTAATGCTAGAGTAAATTTATTTTTTCCAAGATCATATTGCCCATCTTGTAAAAAAAATATTTCTATAATTTATTTAATTCCTTTAGTTGGTTTTTTGCTTCAGAAAGGTAAATGTATTCATTGCAATTCAAGTATTTCATTTTTATACCCATTACATGAATTAATTCATTTACTTGTAGGCGTTTCAATATATTTAATTTTTAATATAAGTATATTCTCGATACTTATTTATGCTTTATTTTCAATATTTTATATTCTTTTTATATGCGACCTACAAAAACTTTATCTGCCCTTTTATCTAAATCTTTCAATTTCAATAATTGGTCTCTTATCAGCATATTATGGAAATATATTTTATATAGATAATTTTTATGTAGATGATATTTCTCAATTTACTCTTTCACTTTCTGGTTTTATAACAGGCTATCTTATTCTGTGGTTAATAAATACTATTTACAAATCATTAAAGAAGGTTGATGGCATTGGCGGTGGTGACTTTATACTTTTAGCAGGCATAGGCTCTCTAGTTGGTCCTTTTGCTATTGCGCCAATAATATTTTTTGGATCTCTCTCTACAATATTTCTGGTCCTTGTAACGAGATTTAAATTAACAAAAACCTTGCCACTGGGTTCTGGTTTAATAATTGGTCTATTTATTTACTTATTTTTAAAGTTTTATGAACTTTCTTTATTTGGTTTGGTCATATAAGTATAGACCTTTGAATATCCTCTTTAATTCAAAATCCCCTAGGTCGTTAAAAGCAGGCTTAATGCCTGCTTTTTTTATGTTTAAAAAAAATATATATTTTTTTATTTCTATGTTTTAAATCATGGTATGTTTAAAAAATACTATAAAAAAGGAGAGAAATATGAAAAAGCTATTATTACCTTTAGTAACCCTTATTCTTGTAGTTGCATGCAGCTCTTCAAATAACGAAGAGTTATCAGTAGCAAGAGAAGGTTCGCCACCTAATCAAGTTGTTGAGTATGTTTGGCACTATAAAGACGCAAACTTTAGTGAAGAAAATTTAAACATGCTAATTGATAAATGGAATAGCATGATTGATTCAAGAGATTATGAGATGAATGGAGCAAACATACTTTTTCCCAGAGGAGAGTCTGCTGCAGACTTTATTTGGGTAATGCTGTGGCCTTCCATGGAAGCAAGAGATGCAGCATGGGATGACTGGATGAATAATCTTGATGAAGATTGGCAAAACCTAATAAATGGAATTATGAAAGTTGATTTTGATAATGTATATGCCTTCAAACCAACTGTCAAAAGAACTGCATCTGTTCCAAATCAGTCTAGCTATTTTGAAAATGAATTTAACTTTTGTAACTACAATGAAGGTTATGGTGAAAATGATCTTCAGCAATTTGAAACAAATTTTAATACCTTTCTTGATGAAACTGAATTAAAAGATGGGCCTGATGGATATTGGTATGTAATGCTTGAACCATATTTTGAAGGGACTGAAGAAAATCCATTAGCAGATTATGTATGGTTGAGTTTATGGACTGATATTGACGAAAAGAATAGAGGTTATGCAAATTATGCTAACACTAGTTTACCAGATGAAGGCAATACCTTTAGTACTTGTGAACGATATTCTTTTTCAGGAAGAGCTATCAGATAAATCATAATTATATTATTTCTACCCGCTATAGATGGAGCGGGTAGAGAGGATCGAACTCTCATCAAAAGGTTGGAAACCTCTTATAATAGCCATTATACGATACCCGCTTGCGCACATTATAATAAAAAAAAACTTTAATATCTCTATATTTTTAACAATAAACTATGCGATATTTTCGTTTTTAAATGAGTTTGTAAGATTTATATTTTTTAGAATCAATGCATGTAGCATTTGTAGAAAATTCATTTTGTATTTCTGCAGAGTCTTCTTTATTAGCCCAATTTTTTAATAATATATCTCCATAGTCTTCAGTGTAAAAATAATTTATCCATATGAAACTATCATTTTTGGAATTATCTTCAAGGTAACTAATTGAATACGGAAGCTCTATAGCTCTTAAGTTATTAATAAATCTATTTATAGATATTTGAAATGTTCCAAAATTATATGTGTCATTATATTTGCATCTCAAAATTTCAGCATTGATAAAATAGTTATTGTTATTAATGAGTTCTTCTTTAAGGTTTATACCCTTATGTTGAAATATCGCAAATGAACATGAGGCAACTTCAGTTATAGCATCACTCTTAACAGCATCAATAAATTTCTTTAATCCCAATGGATTGTTGTTTGAAATTATTGAAATAATAAAAGTGGTTATATTCGCATTATTTTCAGGAAAAAATATTGAAATATTAAGATTCTCTGACTGTGCTATCTTCTTATAATCTTCAATATTTTTTGAAAAAAAAGACTCTAAGCTTATTAATGATTCATTTTCATTCAAAGTGCAGTCAAATAAATCTTGAGTATAAGAAAAATCAGCTTTAATTAATGAGCTCAATTTGGTTTCGTTAGCCGAATCATTATTGCTGCAGGCAGAAAGCAATATAATTACTAAAAAAATATTTAAAAGTTTGTGCATTTATATATTGTTATACTTAAAGTATGAAAAAAAAATTAAACCTTGCAGCTCTCTTAATTCCACTATTATTTTGTAATTTTACCATAGCCAAGACCTATAAGATTGCATTTGGCTCCTGTCTTGATCAAGAGGATCCTCAACCAATTTGGAATTCTATAAAGAAAGAGAATATAAATTCTTTTATATTTCTTGGTGATAATGTCTACGGTGACGTGCCTTCAGGGAGTCTTGATTTTATGAAAACAGCCTATGCTGAGCAAAAAAAAATGTTGCCAAATTGGCTTCTTAAGAAAGATATTAATGTAATTTGGGATGATCATGATTTTGGCATAAACGATGGAGGCAGCTCTTATCCATTAAAGTCAGATGCGCAAAAAATGTACTTAGACTTTTGGGATGTTTCTCAAGAAGATATTAGAAGATATAGAGAAGGTATATATACAAACAAAATAATAGATATCGATGGATTTAAAATAAATCTTATTTTACTAGATACAAGATACTTTAGATCTGATTTAGAAAAAACAAATGGTATTAACTCTGTATACTTAAAAAATACCAATCCTGATGCAACTATCCTTGGAGATGATCAGTGGTCCTGGCTCATTGAAACCATTAAAACTGAAGCTAATCTAATTATTGTTGCTACTTCTATTCAACTTCTTGCAACACAACATCGTTTTGAAAAATGGTCAAATTTTCCAAAAGATTATTCAAAATTAAAAGAGTTACTTAATTTATCAAATACACCTGTTCTTGTAATTTCTGGTGATAGACACCAGGGTGCTATTTATAAAGATAAAAATTTTTATGAAATCACTTCATCTTCACTTAATAAAACAATCTCAAAAATATCTCGTCTAGGAAGACCAAAAGAAACAGATCAATTGATGATAGGCGATATGTTTTCAGGAGAAAATTATGGTCTTATTTCTATTGATTTAGATAACAAAAGTTACAAAATAGAACTAAAAGACATCGATGGTAAGATTGTTCGATCGCAATTAATTTCTCTGTAAGAGTTTACTAATTCATCTAAAAACTATACTTATGCATTCTTATTTGTAAGAATAAAATCTGATGAAATCATTAGTTATAATTTTCCCAGACCAGTTATCTAAAGACAATAAAGTACTCAATCATCTAACTGATAATAACTTGTTGCTTCTATATGAACCTGTTGATACTTTTTATGAAATTTCTCATCACAAGCATAAATTAGTATTTCAGATTAGTTCATTTAGACACTTTATAAATAATTTAAAACATAAGAACTTTATACATCAGAAGATATCAAAAAAACCTAAAAAGCTCTTGTCATATCTAAAGGACTTAAATAAAGAGTCACCCTTCTCATGTTTATATGTTGAAAAGCCTTCAGATTACAAAACATTAAAAGATTTAATGTATTTTTGCCAATCTGAGGGTATTAAATTAGAAGTTTATGATGATTCTAAATTTATTAGCACCTCATCAGATTATACATTTTGGTCAAAAGATAAAAAATCTACAGTTCAGGAGTTTTATTATCGCTGGCTAAGAAAAAAACTAAATATTTTCATGGGTGAAGATTTAAAACCTATTGGTGGACAATGGAATTTTGACAAAGAAAATAGAATGGGTATTTCTAAACTAAAATCAGAAATCCCCATTAGAAATAAAACAACAAATGACCAAATAACATTTGATGTAATGGTTGAGGTTGAAGAAATTTTTTCAAAATCATATGGTGACTTAGAAAATTATACGTGGGCGGTAACTCATGAGGATGCTAAAAAAAGATTTAAAAATTTTCTAGATGTTTATTTAAAAAACTATGGTGCATTTCAGGATGCAATAAATAAAGATGATGCTTTTATGTTTCATTCATTATTATCACCGTATTTTAATTCCGGTTTATTAAATCCACTTTCTTGTATTAAGGAAGTAGAAAAAAAATATTTTGATTCTAATGGTGAGATACCAATTAATTCAGTTGAAGGCTTTATAAGGCAGGTTATTGGATGGAGAGAATTTATTATGGGTGTCTACTGGGATAATATGCCGCAATATAAACAGCAGAATTTTTGGAATCATAAAAAAGAACTTTCTAGTTCATGGTACACAGCTGATACTGGAATACCCCCTCTTGATGGCGCAATAAAAGAATCAATCGAGTTAGGTTATACCCATCATATTAATAGATTAATGATAATTTCTAATTTGATGAATTTGTCTGGTATTGATCCTAACAGTATTCATAAATGGTTTATGGAAATGTACATTGATACAGCTGATTGGGTGATGGTACCAAATGTCTATGGGATGGGCACTTTTGCTGATGGAGGGATCTTTTCAACAAAACCTTATATTTGTGGTTCAAGTTACATGCTAAGAATGTCCAATTATAAAAAGGGTGATTGGTGTGATGTTGTTGATGGGCTATATTGGAATTTTATTGAAAAGAATATTAATTTCTTTAAAACAAACCCCCGTCTATCTCTTATGGTAAATGCATTAAATAAGATTAATCCTGAGAGAAAAAAACTTATAACTGAAAAAGCTCAAGAATTCTTATCAAAGAATACTGTCTAATTTAGATAATCTGCATCTCTTAGAAGAATGTTTGCTGCATACGGCGTAACTTTCCTAAAGTCATGATCAATATTATCAAGAACTTTATAATTCCATCTAAAAGCATAATTCTTATCTTCAGCGCTAGTAATAAGCGAATTAAAATAATTATTCGCCCTATCAACTCTTGTTATGCCTTGAAGTTTTGCTCCTTTAGAAGAATTTACACTTTTGGAACCAATATCTTCGCTGCCGATAAGTAAATTTACTTTATTAGACATAAACCATCTTAAATCTTCGTCAGAAATAATTATTGGTGAGCTTTTAATACCATAAGGAAACTTAGCATTGTTTATAAATGTATACCATCCAGCATTAGCAACCACAGCATTTGATATCCTTTTATCTTTGCTTAAAAGCATATACCTATGAGTGAACTGAGCACCAGCAGAATGACCAAACATGTTGTAGGTATTAATATTTAAGGAAAATTTACTTTTTATGTAATTAAAAAATAATGAAATTGAATTATTTATATATTTGCTCTCATCTTTATTTACATTGCCTGAAGACTCGGCCATTTCTAATAAAAAAAAGTATCTAAAATCAGCTTTATTAAATTGGGGTGCGGCAACTATGACATTCTTATTTTTGATGTGAGGTATCCAAGCTGAAAGATACTCTTCAGCATTTCTGCTGTTGCCATGGATTACAAATATTACTTTAGTATTTTCATTAATGACATCAGGAGTAATATAGTAAATCTCAACATCGGGCTTATTCCAATATGCAAAAGTTGTTTGATGTATTTCAACTGCATTTGTATACATTGGTAAAACTAAAAGCAAAAGGAGTTTTAGGAAATATTTCATAAATCCATTTTAGCAATGAAATTATTTAATAGGTTAAAATGCACGTAAATTTAATTAATTCATATGCAAGATAGAACAGATCTTATAAAAAAAATACATGAGTCTAAATATAAAATTACTTATGTATCTAGCGGTGGTGGAACTAATGCCATTTCATCCCTTCTTAGGGTACCTGGTGCAAGTAATACCATATTAGAAACCTACGTACCTTACTCAAAGAAATCAATGGATTTATTTTTGAATAAAAAGCCAGATCATTATTGTTCTCTTAATACTTGTTTAAGTATGTCTGCTAATGCATATAAAAAATCAATACAGATTGAGCCTGAAACAAAAACCAAGTACTTAATTGGTATTGCAGTAACAGCGAGCTTGGCAACTACATATAAAAAAATTGGCGATCATAAGTTTTTTGTAGTTATGCAAACTGATTCTTATACTAAGACGATTTCATGCGTACTAGAAAAAAATACAAGAACCAGAGAGGAAGAGGAAGAGTTGATTACAGAATATGTTTTAAGTTTGATTGCTGAAACTTGTTCTATTAAGAAAGAATTTCCTCAACATCAAGAAAAGGTAGAAATTGAGACCATAACGGCTGAAAAATCTTGGAGGAAACTGTTAAATAATGAAATTAATTATGTATCAAGTGATAAAGCTATACCTGAATTAATATTTCCTGGCTCATTCAATCCGCTTCATGATGGCCATTTAAAGATGAGAGAGATGGCTGAAAAAAGAACAGGTATGAGAGCTACTTTTGAGATATGTGCTAAAAATGCTGACAAACCCCCTCTCACTTTTTATGAGATTAAAAGAACTCTTGATCAGTTTGATGATAATGATAGTTGGGTAATGACATCAGCTGGAAGGTTTAGTGAAAAGGCAGAAATGTTTCCCAATAGTGTATTTATTATTGGTGCAGATACTTTTATGAGAGTATTTGATGAGAAGTTTTATCTAAATAAAAAAGATATGTTAAATCACGTTGAAAGGTTCAACGATCACAACATTCATTTTTTAGTGTTTGGTCGAATGGTGCAAGATAAATTTATATCCTTAAGAGATATAGTTATTCCTGAAAGTATAAAGCACAGATGTACTGGTTTTGATGAAGCAAGTTTTAGGGATGATATTTCTTCTACTAAACTGAGATTAGAAGACTAATTTTAGTTGTGAGGGGGTAATTTAGCCTCAACAAACCACTCATGCACTCTTTTTGCTGGATTGAATTTCTTCATTCTCATTTTTTTATTTTCAAGAGTAAATTTTCTAGTTTTAATAGCTGTATAGTGATAAGTGTGACTATCACGAGTCTCACCTTCAGGTATTAAATATACTTTAGTTTGTTTTTTATCTGCCATAATGGAATGCAATTATACACAAAAAATATTAAATAAGTACTTCGAAAATAAGTTTTTATATTTTAAAACTTAATTACCTCATCTTTATCCCAAAGCCCCCAATAGGCTCCTACATCGCCCTCTGCTTCTACCTTCCATGATTCATCAAAAGATGAAAAATAGAACATATCAATACCTTGATCTTTTGACCAAAGTTGCGCATTAATAAAGTATTTTAAGTAATTAGTATAAGATGGGTGTGCTCCCCATAAATCACTACCTTTGCTGGGCCATCCTGTCTCAGTAATAATAACTTTTTTGCCATTTGATGCCTTAATAGCTTCGTTATACATATCTTTCATATAAAGCAGTGAATATTCTGCTGCACAACCTTCCCAAAATGGATAACAGTTTGCAAGAATCACATCACATGCATCAGTTATATTAGGTCTATCTCTAAACTCATAATATGCATCAACATAACCAACAGGAGTATTTCCAATATTTTCTTTAACATAATTAATGTATGAAATAAGTTGGTTTTCTTCTAGCTCTTTTCTGTATATTACTTCGTTACCAACAGCAGCAACATCAACTAGATTATTGTTTGCTAACTTAATTAACCCTTCTATCTCTTTGTCATTGCTTTGCATGTCATCACTAAGCCATGCACCAACAAGTGTTTGAAAACCCATATCTTTTGCAATTTCAACTATTCGCGCATGCTCATCTAATGAAGAGAATGTTCTTATAGATGATGTATATGGTTTTAATATTTGGAGGCGTCTAATTATTTGATCATCAGAAACTATATCTCCAGGTTGTTGGGTGCCTTCATAAAGACTAAAACAAATACCATGAATTTTGCTTGTAAGAATTTTATTACAAAGTTTTTTTAATTCTTCTTCAGATAAATCATCAAGATTAGTTCCTAATAAAGATTTAATTTTTTCATCTCTTAACGACATTTTTAGTTCATTTCTCCTTTTCTTTCTTGTAATTGTGTTCTTATTTCTGCAGCCCTATCTTCATTAATTTCATAATCACTCATTACGTAGATAGCAATTAATGTGCCAATAATTGGGATAGTAGAATATGCTATTCTCAAGCCCGTTAGTGCTCCCTCAGGTTGAGAGGAGGCATCAACTGAGAATCCAACGTAATACATAATCAATCCTGATAACAAACCAGCTAGCGCCGTTCCAAGTTTGACCATCCACCAATAAATTGCTCCAAATGATCCTTCTTTCCTTGGTAAACCATTTTCAAGCTCCTCATAATCACAAGTATCTGCAGTCATGCTCATCATTAAAGTAAAGAGACCACCTATTCCAAATGAAAAGAATGGTAATGCAAAAAGAAACATATATGGCTTTCCAGGAATAAAAAGAAACCAGAATAAAATATATCCAATCACAGAAATGCTTTGAGAAATAATAAAAGCTTCCTTTTTTCCATACTTTTGTGCCATTTTAGATACTATAGGTATAACAACAAATGTTGTGACAATTGCCCCCACGCTTCCATGCAATGTTGGCCATGGGCTAGCTGCAGATGCATCTCCTAAAAATAGATAATGAACAATAATAAAAAATGAAAACGCTGCGATTGTTTGAAAAGAATTAAAGACTAAAAAAGTTGCTATACATAACTTTCTAAATGGTATATTTTTCCATGCATCTTTAAATATATGAATAATATTAATTAAACTATTTCCAATATTCTTTCTTGTAATTGGTACTAAATGATCATCATTAAGTGTGGATTTACTCTTTATAAAAATAGCAGGAACTATTGCAAGCAAAGTACATATAATTCCAAAAACTATAGATAGAATTCTTGTTCCTGAAGCAGGGTCAACAAAAATAGTAGGGTCATAAATAATTATCCATATCCATGGAGCTAAAACCCAGGCAAACTGACCTATGAATTGTGAGACTGCCATGATTTTTGTTCTTTCATTAAAGTCATCACTCATCTCGTAACCCATTGCAACAAATGGAATTCCAAAGATTGTTATACCAAGATAAAAAAGAAGGTTAAAGAACAAGAAGTACCAGAAATTAAAAGTTTGCCCATTCTCTGCATACAGTTGCCAAGATAAAATGAAGGCTATTCCAGTTAATATGCCTCCATAGAAAACATACTGTCTTCTTTTACCCCATTTAGATTTTGTATTATCTGAAATAAAGCCCATCAAAGGGTCAGTAATTGCATCAATAAATCTTGGTATAAAAGCAATAATTCCATATAAAAGCGGACTAAAACCAAGATCTTGGATTAAAACCACTATAAATATTGATAGCAACGCAGGAAATAGTTGATTTGCCAACATCCCTAAACCAAAAGCTATTTTTTGTCCCATTGGAACACTATTCATCATTTTTTCTTCATTATCCATATGAACTCCCCCTTGAATTCATATACTTAATTGATGTCAAAGTTTACATACGCATCTTTTACAACATCAAAGGTTATTTTTTTATTTCTATTAATATCTACTATTCCCCAAAATTCTTCATTTGCAGTTCCATCATAAGGAGTGCCGTCACTATTTGGTGCAGATCCACCAGTATCTTGCTTAGCAGGGTTTCCTGCTTTCCATAGACCGTCAGTAAATTGAAAAACAAATGATCCAATATTCCTATCACTATTTGATAAAACTTTATCTAAAATTATTTTATTAGCATCAGCTTGAGCGAGTTGGTTCTCACCTTTTGTATACTTTTCTGTTGATTTAGTCATATAACTATCTGCACCTAGCTCTGCAAAATACATAGGCTTGTCACTAATTGCTTTCCATTCGTTAAAGATTGATTCTGGCTCATCCCATCTGTAAACATTCATTCCCCAAACTTGAACGCTAGATGCAATACTAATTGCATCTTTGCTTGGCAAATCACCGTGAGCAGAAGATACCAATCTATTAGGATCCTCAATTTGAATCATTCTGGATACTAACTCCATTGCTTTGTACCAGTTATTGATATCGCCACTAAACCATTGAGGATTGTAATTATATTCATTGCCAAGTTCCCACATAAGGATGGCCTCATGATTTTTATATTTTTTTACATAGTCTATAAAAGTTCCTGAAACAATATCGAATCGCCCTTTTTGGTTATATCCAAAACTTATTACAACTTTAACTCCAGCAGCTTGAAGCTCATCAAGCACATCAATATCATCAATAGGCTCATAAACTCTTAGTGTGTTAATACCAGCTTCTTTTATTAGAATTAAGTCTTCTGTAAGAGATTCAAAACTTCTTTTTGTTTTTCCAATTTTTACAGGATGATAGCAAATTCCTTTCATATAAAATGGTTTACCATCAACAATCATTTTGTTGTCTTTAATCTCAACTTCAATACCAAATGAAAAAATAGAAAAGAATAAAAAAGTAAATATAAAACTATTTTTCATGATTATTCTTCTTTGATTCTAATCGGCGGAATGTTGGAATCTTTTAAAAGTGCTTCAAAATTTCCGTTATATGTTTTTTCTATTGGATTACCGCCTCTGGTTAAGTTGTTAAAAACTCCATTATCAACTTGCTCCCATAATGGATATTTTGCCTTACCTTCTACAGTAAAGAGTCCAAAATGATTTTCAGATCCATTTTCATTTGTTGAATCCTTCCATGGTTCATTAAACGCTGAAAAATAAAAACAAGTAAGTGACATTGAGTAACAAATATCTGAAATCATCTGGTAGTACAAACCTAATTTGTACTCATCAGCTGCTTCAGTTCCACCATATCCATATAACTCAGAAGCAACACTAGACCAACCTGTTTCTCCAATATGAACTTCTTTTGATGGATCAATTTCGTGTACGTATTTTTTTACACTATCAAACTGATTGAGTTCATAATCAACCGCACTTTTCATAGCCTGTTTGATAGTATCTTGTTTATCTACATTTTCTGGTATGGCATCAAGATTCCAAAAACTAGGATTGTAATGAGTGTCATGAAAAGCATAAGTATGCATAGATACAAAATCTACCGATCTAATAAGCTCATCTAAATCATCATTATGATAGTCATCTGAACCTCCACCCCATGAGGCAAAATTATCAGAACTTGTAACCCATAAATCATCATTTAGATCGCCGCTAGCTTTCAGTTCTTGAAGATATTTCACCCACTTTAGAACAAATTTTGGTGGTACATGATAGCTCCATGCCCAATGAACCATAGCCTCATTACCAACTGCGATGATTTTTACGATATCTGGGTACTCTTGAGCTAGCCTTACTGCCTCAGTGATCTCAAATTTATTGCCTTCAAAATCCTCTTCTTCATGTATTGGATTTTCGGTAAATGCATCCTTGCATTGAATCCAAGCACCAAGCATCACATACATTTCAAAATCTGAATCAGCTTGCTTAATTTCTCTAATAGCTTTTAGCGTATTCTCTGCAAAAGGATGATGAAGATCATAAGTTCTAAAAACTCTAAACCCTTGAGCATGCATAATAAGGAGATCTTCTTTGATTTCATTAATTGTAGGTTGTTGTTCACGTGATTTTTCTCTGTAACCTCCATAGGAAATTGCAGGATAATCAGGATTTCCTATAAACTCTTTTGCACTCTTATCCATACTCAAGTCTCCAGATTGACTGCATGAAGCAAGCAGAAATAAAGAAATAATAAAGTATCTTATTTTCTTCATTTCACAATACTTACATATACAGCCTTAATTAAATTAGTTCTGTTAAAAATACTTTCCGAATTCTCAATATCTAATTCATGACCCTCAATTGTTTTATCAGAATTATTCATATAAGAAATCCTTATATTCTCTTTGTCTGATAAGTTATAAATTACTGGCACTTGGCAAACAGTAAAGGCTAATGAATGCTTATCTAGCTCTATATAATTTATTTCATTTTCTAAATTTACATATTTAAATGACTTTTCTTCTTCAATAAATTCTGACTTTCTTAATATTGTTGGATCAAAGGTAATTTTTCCATCATTAACAAAAAAACCTAACTCATAAAATCTACTAACAATATCTTCTTTTACCTGGCCAGTCATACCCGGCTGCTGCACACCTCTTCCTCTTGGTGTATGAGAGTATGGGTCTGTAGGAAAAGCACCATACAATTCTGGAGACTTATTCACACCAATGCCTTCATTAATCTCAAAATAATGATCAAAAAATCTTCCAATCATTTTTGGATCACTTTTCTCAAGAATAGACTGCTGAGTAACTTCAGCAGATGCTAATAAAAGTTTAGATACCATATGCCAGTAAATAGAACCTAGACCCTCATAACCATAAAAAGTTCCTGACCTTCCAGTAAAGGATTTATGATCAAAAACATTTTCAAATATTTCGAGAACCGTATTTTTATCTTTAACTACAAGCTCTTGATATTTGGGAGGTAATTTAGCGAGCTCTTCAACTAAACAGCCAGCGTTGTGGAATAATCCATTAAAATGGAATTTATCATTAATATCTTTTTCAATGATTTGCTTATTGCCATCTTTAATTAGATTACTAAGTAAATCTGATTTTTTTAACTCTGCCTCAGGAACAATATTTTTATTCATAAATCCTAATAATTCTTTATTAGGGTAAAGAATATAACTGTATTGCTTGTCCCAGAATAGATCACTTTTCTTAAGGCTATCTAATACAGATAAAGACTCCTCCTGAGAAAGATAACCCGAACTCAAAACACCAACTTGGCCTTCAAGCATTTCAGAAAGTCTATCTATTGTAATTTCATGCTCTTCAAGATTTATTAGATTGTATGCATGATAAAGGCCATCTTTTCTTTTATTTGAATCTATTGTTTTATCTAGGACATTAAGAACAGTTTCAAAAAAATGAATAATTCTATCCCTATCTAGAGAGTCTTTGGTCCCAGAAAAGTAAGAGGTATAAATTCTATCTCTGTATTCAGCTGCAACCTCACCCACTTCATCCACAAATTGCTTTCTTTTTTTGTCATTTAAATCAGATTCAATAGAGCTGAAAGATGAGTTTAGTTTTTCAAAAAAATGAAATAACTCTGTTGAAATTTCAAATGAAGAAGATTTATCGTGATTAAGAACTTTAACAAAAAAACTTAAAAAGCGTCTCAGATAATAAAGAGTTACCATTGAAACGCCATTTCCAACAAGTGCATTATTAGCATCATTCCACTCAGGTCTTTGAGTATTCATCCAAATACCAGCTCCAGGAACAAAGTTTGATAGCTTTGCTAAGACAGTTGAAAGAATTTTTTCTAAAAAATTTACTTCGTGTATAAAACCCTGATAGTTTTTTAGAATAGCTCCATCAGCGCCTTCTTTTAGTCTGTTATTTTCAATTTCTTCTGCTAACTCAAAATTAAAATCTATGGTGTTTTTAGGGTCTTTATAAATAGATTTATAGTCCTTGATCTCATAGGGAACGTTGGCATATACAAAGTCATCTTTATTAAGAAATGAGTTAAGTCTTTGAGGAAAATAATTTTCAGAGATTTCTAAAAATTTTAATAAGTAGATAATTTGATGGTCTCCCCAGTAGCCAATATATGACCATGGGTTATCAGGTTCTATAGTCTCCCAGTCAAATCCATCTTTAGTGAGTCTGTATGGATTATAGCCATCAAAGGTTGAAGCGTTAAGGAATCTATAAATCATTCCATCAATGAATTGAGGATATGAATAAGCCAGAGCCTCCCAATTTTGAAAAATATCTCTCCAGTTACCTTGATAATCAAGAACCTTCTCACCTGTCATATCATCACGAGTATTTATTGAAAATTTATTCCAGGGTCTACTTGGATCACCGTGTCTTCTACTAAATTTAATTGGTAAATATTCAGTAGCAAGCCTTTTAAAAGTATTTGAATTGCTCTTGTTAATAGAATCTCTTAAAAAAGTTAAATCAAAAATATCAGGCCATGAGATAAATGTTGAGCTCATTTTATTGCCACATTTAACATTTGCATTGGTTATATATTTTATAAAATCATCTTTTTCAATTTGATAATCTTTATCGAAGATTCCTCCTCTCATAATGTTAAAAAGAGTATTTGCAAAGTGTCTTATATTTCTTCTTCTATCGGTTGAAAGCTGAATACCATCAGATGACCCTACTAATTTATATAATTCATTGGATGAATTAAGAATTTCATTATTTACTTTTTCTGTTAATTCATTATTTGTGATTAATTCTTTTTTAAGAGCCGCTATATCTGAAGAAGACTTATTAATATCTGCAGCAAACAACCATTCTTTTTTTTCGTCGCATGCTAAAGAAATTTCAGAATTTATAAAATAAGCTCCTCTTTCAGCTTTTATATCAAATTCTTCTTTTATTTCATGACCTTTTCTAAATTGATCAAGTTGGCCTGATGAAAGTAAAATCTTGGCATTATCAAGACCAAGATGGAAAACTATATTAGCTTTTAAGGCCTCACTTGGCTCTGCACGATCTACGATAGTTGCACTCAATGCAAAAATACCTATTTTTGATTCTGAATCCAGTTCATTTCTTTTATAAGCATCTGCTAAATTACTAGTATTTGCCTGAATTCCCTCATTAAGACCCCAAGGTAAGATGTTTTGAAACCCATCTAATATAGATACAGAAATGTTTTCTTTATTAAGATTTTTTAAAGAAGAGGTTTTTACAAAACCGTACCTGTCACATGTTGTCCACTGATAAGAAAATTTAATACATAGCGTATTATTAATCTCCTCAAAAATAACCTTATTTCCTCTTAAATTTTTATAAAGATTTCTTTCAGTTTTATAGATAAGATCTGATGACTTTGTAAAAGGTTCCCACAAGAAATTTTTACCACCTTTATTAATATGGAATATAGATTTACCGCCTGTTACCTCATAGGATTCTGATATCTTGTCATCAGTATAATAAGGGAATAGTGAATTATTACTGTTCTTTCTTCCAGCACTTAAGGCGCCAGAGGATGAAATAAATAACCAATGATCATAAGCACTCACAATGCTCATGAAAAAAGGTCTCATTTTGTTCACATTTGAAATCTTATAAAAGTTTTCATTGTTTATAACAACTTCTTTTCCAGATATTTCTATGTCTGAGGAATTAATAAGATTATCGCCAAGATATAACTCTTTTATTTTGCTCATGATTTAATTAAGCCTTATTTATATGTTTTTTATAAAAGTTTAAATTTCCGTGCAGACAGGCATGTTCTTTTTCAACAATACCAATCTTTATCATTTCTAAAATTTGTAAATGAACTAATTTTTTATCACCATAAAAGTATTCTATAAATTTTTCTTTATCCATAATTTGAAATATTGATCTTATTAGTCCGCCTGCAATGTAGATACCCCTTCCTGCAATAAATGTAAGAGCCATGTCTGAAATAGTTTCAGCTAAAGATTTTACAAAGCCATCAATAACATAATTAGCCATTTCATCATCAGATCCATATCTTTGAACAATGTCTTCAGAGCTTAATCTTTGACCAGTTTTATATTCATAGATGTCAGATATTGCTTTGCCTGATAAAACGTCTTCTAGGGTTCTGAAATGATCTGCATTATCAATTGCATAATTTTTCAATAAAGCCTTAGTTAATCCTGTTGTATTACCTATTTCTGTAGGAATAACATTGTCATCACCTATCAATAACGCAGCTCCAAGGCCAGTACCTGGACCAATAAAAAAGCTATTATCATTAAACTCAGTTCCATCTTTAATAATCGCAACATCTGAGCTGTCATAGGCAGCTAAGCTATGACCAATTGATTCCCAATCATTTAATAAATAACATGATTTAAACTTAAAAGTATTTTTAATATCTTGTTCATTAATAGAAAAATCTCTATTAGTCATAGTAATTGAGCCATTAATCTTTGGACCAGCCACTGAAATAACCAAAGAATCTACATCCTTCTCTTTTGTTAAATTAGTTAGAATTTCATCAAAGCCTTTAATACAAGACAATTGAATCTTGTTTGTGTCATTTAGAGATGAATAATTGCCATCGGAATATGCGTATCTTAAATTTGTGCCACCAATATCTATTAATAAAACTTTACTCATAATCTTCAGATAATAATTTGCAGGTTTTCATTTCCATATTATTAAGGTATTTGATTGAGTGAATATCGACCACCCAGTCACCACTAGTTGCTAGTTTTGCTCTTGAGGTTATAGATGATATTTCAAAATTATCATTATTTAAACAGCTAAAAGGCATTGTTATTTTTTTCCATACACCAATTGGCTCATCTATTAATAAGTTAGATAAATCAAATGCTTTATAGCATTCTTTTGTTCCTGATATATTTATTTGATTTACATCTTTAGAGCATTGTATGACTAGCTCAATTTTTTTATCTGATGATGATTGGGGTTTTAAAATTAGCTCCAGTGATCCATTTTTCATATAAGATAAATCTTCACTCGATCCGCTAGATATTTCCCAAAACTTCATGGTGTTCTTTTTACCAAAGTCTATTCTTTTTGCATCATCTTGTTTTTTATAATCAAACTTTGATATTAAAATTCCAGCTTTTTCATTTTTATAAATGTCTGCACTTATGCCCTCGTATATCTGCTCATTTTTATCAGAATCATAATATGAAATTATTTCTTTGTAGGATGGATATGCAGAACCTAAGAAAAGAGTAATCTCATCTCTTTGAGGGATGGTCTCTTTAATATTTATAGTGTCGCGGTAATTTTCATCAGCATAAGTTAATCCAAAACCATAAGGGAAAAGTGGATCGTATTCTTTATCTCCATAATTCAATTCTGTTTGATGTGAAAACTTAGGCCATGAGTATGATAATTTTCCTTTAAAATCAAAATTTATTTCATTATTTTTATTAGTAAAAATAATATCTGTAATTCCTTCAATAGCTGTTCCAGGTAGCCACAACTGAACAAAAGATTCTGATAGGTTAATTTCTTCATTTACAATCAGAGGTCTTCCTGAGATAAATAAAGAAACAGATGGAATTTTTTTATCAGCAATTTCTCTCATATATTTTAAGAATCTTTTATCCTGATTTTCATAAAATATATGCTTTCTATCGCCATCACCTTCAGCATAAGGGTCTTCACCATAAACAAAAATAACTACGTCAGGTTTTTTTTCATAGTCAGAAGAGTTTGAGAATTCAGCACTACCACCATTATTTTCTGCCTTTAATTTGATAGCTTCATAAATACTTTTAGAATTTGGAAATTCACTATTTTGATTTTCTCTTCCCTGCCAAGTAATGGTCCACCCACCCATATGTTTTGTGATTTTATTAGCAGAATCACCAATAACAAGGATGTGTTTTCCAGATTTGATAGGAAGTGTGTTGTTATTGTTTTTAAGAAGGACTATTGATTCTCTTACAGCTTGTCTTGCAATTGCTCTGTGTTTGTTGTCTCCAATATAGTTATATGGATATAAATGAGGCTTTCTTCCATCAAACATGCCTAATAAATATTTAACTGATAATATATTTTTTACAGCCTCATCAAGCCTCTCTATGGATATCTGTCCATTTCTTGCCTGATCTAGAGTATTTTTATATAAAGGTTTCCATTCATCTGGTGCCATAAAAATATCAACACCTGCATTAAATGATTGAGGGCAGTTTTCTTTTGAACATCCTGGAACTTGTCCATGACCGTTCCAGTCACCAACAACTAATCCATCAAAACCCATTTGTTCTCTTAATATATTTTGTAAAAGATAATCACTACCGTGAGCTTTCTCTCCATTCCATGAATTAAAGCTTGCCATTACAGTTTGAATACATGAACCTATTGCAGCAAAGTAAGGTTCTCCATGAATATCTCTCAGTTCTTGTTCGCTTATGATTGTATTTCCTTGATCGATGCCATCTTTAGTGCCGCCATCTCCTAGAAAATGTTTTGCAGTGGCTAAGACATGGTTGTCATCCAAGAAGCTATCACCCTCCCCCTGAAGACCAAGAATCATTGCTTCTCCAAGCAAAGAAACTAATTCAGGATTTTCAGAATAACCCTCATATGTTCTTCCCCATAAATCATTTTGTGGAACGGCAATGGTTGGTGCAAAAGTCCAAGGTATGCCTGTTGAAAGTACTTCTTTCGCAACAGCTTCACCAATGTTCTTAATAAGGTCTGGATTCATAGTTGACCCTAGACCAATATTGTGGGGAAAGATCGTTGCTCCAATTACATTATTATGCCCATGAACAGCATCAGTCCCCCATAGAATTGGTATAAGAACGCCATTAACAACTGGAGATGCGTTATAAAACTCTTCACTTAACTTTTTCCAATCTTCAACAGAGCTATTTTTGTTTTTATTAGGAAATTTACCGCCGCCATTTAAGAAGGTTCCTAATTGATATTTCCTTGCATCGTTAGGTGTAACTTCATCAATATCAGGCATAATAATTTGCCCAACCTTTTGTTCTAAGGTCATATTTTGAATTAAATTATCTATAAATTTAGTATCAACTGAAACAGAGCAATATTTATCATTCGACCAATCAACCTTTTCTGTGTTAGTTATAGATGAAGGGTCATGACTGTCACATGATGTTATTAGTAAAATGTATGTAAGTAGATAAATATTTTTCTTCATACTTCTTTTTTATGCAAAAGTTATATAGATAAATGCCAAAACACTTACTACGATTATTGTGTTTATATTGAAAGACCTAGAAGTTGTAAAATCTATTCCATTTAAATCAATAGCCTTAGCCTGTATTTGATATCCTTGAATCAAGGCTGTCATGTAACATGCAAATCCAGAGATAAAGAAAACTATTCCCATTCTATGTATGTATGGTAATTCTGGAAAAGTAAAACTTATAAAAACAGATAAAACTAATGAAGATATAGCTGCTACCAGTGTAGATAGAGTTGTAGCTTTATTCCAAAATAAGGCAACTAAAAATATAACTAATATTCCTGGTGTAAAAAGACCGGTAAAGTTTTGGATATATTGAAATATAGAATCAAAGCTACCTAAAAGTGGCTTTGCAACTATTACAGCAATTAATAGAGAAACAATAACAGTGTTTCGTCCAATACTGATTAATTTTGATTCAGAGACATGATTCTTAGAAAACTTTCTATAAATATCCATAGTAAAAATAGTACTAATACTATTTGTCATAGAGGCTAACGATGAAACAATTGCAGCAATAAGAGCTGCAAAAGTTAAACCTAATAGCCCATTTGGTAAAAGAGACATCATGGTTGGATAAGCTTGATCAGATTTTTCTAGAACTGGGAATAAAATTGCTGCGCATATACCTGGCAACACAATTACCAAAGGCATTAATAACTTTAAGTATGCAGCAAACATCACACCCTTTTGAGCTTCTTTGATTGATTTAGCACCAAGTGCTCTTTGAGTGATATATTGATTAAAGCCCCAATAGGCAAAATGACCAATCCATACCCCTGCACCAAGTAATATCCATATGCCTGGAAGATTTTCATACGATGGATTATCAGGTGATAAAATCATATCAAATTTTTCTGGGAGTTCTTGGTAAACAATAGTTAAACCACTGAGAACACCAGAGTTATCAGAGATTGTATTCAATGCTATGTAAGAAACAGCAAGACCTCCAAATATTAAGAGAACAACCTGAACAATATCTGTCATTGCAACAGCTTTTAAGCCTCCAGACAGAGAGTAAGCTAGAGATAATAATGCTAATAAAATTAGACCATTAACTAAAGATAAACCTGTTAAGGTGTTAATAGCAATTGAACCAAGCCAAAGCACTGTTGTTAGATTTATAAAAATATAGACAGTAAGCCAAAAGAAAGAAAGAACTAAACTTACTCTTCTATCAAATCTTTCCTCTAAAAATTGAGGCATCGTATAAATCTTTTTTTCAAGAAATAAAGGAAGAAAAAATTTTGCCATCACAATTAAAGCTATTGCTGCTGTTAATTCCCAAACTGCAATTGCCATGCCAACTACAAATCCCTGGCCAGACATGCCAATAATTTGTTCTGCTGAAATATTTGCTGCTATTAATGATGCGCCAATTGCCCACCAAGGAAGAGAGCGACCTGCTAAAAAATAATCTTCTGCAGTCCTTTCTTTGCCTGAGGATGTTCTTGAAACATATGTTGCGAGAGAGATAATGCCAATACAATAAAAACCTACAATAATCCAATCTAATGTGTTAAACATTACCCTCTCCTTAGGTTAACTTTTGTTAATTAATTCTTTTGATTCTTTTAAATTATTTTTAATCTCAGACCATGATTTTGAATTAATTAAATCAGGTGATATTAAAGCTGATGCTCCAACAGCAATTACATTATCTAAAGCCAAATAACTTAATGCATTTCCATTTGTAATTCCACCTGTTGGAATAAATTTTATATCAGAAAATACTGATTTATAGGCTTTAAGTCTATCTACACCTCCTGAGAGCTCAGCTGGAAAAAATTTAAGAGTACTCAAACCAGCTTCATTGGCTTTCATGATTTCTGATGGTGTCTGAACACCAGGTATTAAAGGGATATTCTTTTGTTTTGCGTAATCTAAAAGATTTTCAGAATAGCCAGGAGTAATTAGGAATGAAGCGCTTGCATTAATAGCAAGGTCAATATGTGATTTAGATCTTACGGTGCCTACTCCTAAATGAACTTCAGGAAATTTATTAAATTCATCAATTATATCTAAAGTTCTCTTGTGTCTTAATGTAATTTCTATAAGCGGAATTGAAGCTTCAACCAAAACCTCACACAAGGGTTCTACATCCTCTCTTGAAGTTATAGTTGTTAAAGGAATTAACTTAGCTTCATTAATAATATTGAATATACTCATTAGAAAATAGATGCTCCAGTTTCTACAGAACCAACTTTCTCCCTAAATGATTTAAAGAGCTCTCTGCCAATTCCTTGATGGCTATGGTTAATTTCTGCATGAGTTCTTTTCTCAAGAATATTATTCTCAACTAATAGCTTAAAGGTTCCTTTTTTAATATCTAATTCAATTAAATCGTCATTATGTATAAGACCAATAGCACCCAAGTTTTTTGCTTCAGGAGTAATATGAATAACAGCCGGGACACTTCCAGAAGCACCTGACATTCTTCCATCAGTAATAATAGCTATATCAAAGCCCTTTGATTGAAGAACATTTAATGGTGAGGTCAGCTTGTGAAGCTCTGGCATACCATTTGCTGATGGACCCTGGCCTCTTACTACAATTATTAAATCTTTATTTAATTCACCTTCATTAAATGCTTTTAAAACCTCTTCCTGATCATCAAATACAACCGCAGGAGCTTTAATAACCTTATCAGGATTTTTTAATGCGGAGGTTTTAATGACTCCCTTGCCAATGTTTCCATTTATTAATTTCAATCCACCACTTTGTCTGAAAGGATTATTAATATCTCTAATAATACTTTGATCTAGAATTATTGATTTATCTTTCCATATTAGACTTTCATCTTGAATCTCTAATTTATTTCTGTATACACCCAATCCATAACCAAGAAGAGTTTGAACATCATCAAATAAATAACCACCATCAAGAAGAGATCCAATGAATGCTGCAACACCTCCTGAGTTATGGAATTCATTTACATCAGCTGTTCCATTTGGATATACATTTGCAATTATTGGTGTGATAGATGCTATCTCATCAATATCTTCTATAGTTATTTTGAAACCACCAGCCTCAGCCATAGCTATTAAGTGAATTGCTAAATTTGTGGACCCGCCGCTAGCAATTAAACCAACAATAGCATTGACCCAACTCTTTGAATCAAGCATTTCACCCATTTTTATATCTTTTTCTTTTAGGTCTAAAATGCATTCGACAGTTTTATCTATTAATAATTCTCTCTCTTTAGTGTTAGGTTGAAAAAATGATGCACTTGGTAGTTGAAGACCCATCACTTCCATTATTAACTGATTGGTATTAGCAGTGCCATAGAAGGTACAAGTGCCTGAACTATGATATGCAGATTGTTCAGATGATATCAATGCAGATCTATCTATTTCTCCGCTAGCATACTTTTTTCTGTTAGCTGATTTTTCTTCATTTGAGATTCCAGTAGGCATAGGTCCAGCAGGAAGCATGGCTATTGGAAAGTGTCCAAAAGAGAGAGCACCTATAACTAATCCAGGTACAATTTTGTCACACACACCTAGACATATACCAGCATCAAAAACATTATGTGAAAAAGCTACAGCAGTAGACAAGGCAATCACATCTCTGCTAAATAATGAAAGCTCCATCCCAGGCTCACCCTGAGTAATTCCATCGCACATTGCAGGAACACCACCAGCAACTCTTGCTATAGCATTTCTTTTTTCTGATGAATTTTTAATCACATTTGGATAGTCCTTTAAGGGAGCATGAGCTGAAAGCATATCATTATATGCAGAAACTATGCCGATGACTGTCCCACCATTAGCTCCTTGATCTTGTTGTGCTTTATCGCATGAAGCAAAGGCATGAGCTATATTACTACATCCCATATTATCTCTTGCAGATTTTGATTGCTCTGAGGAGAATTTTATTTTTTCTAAATAACTAGACCTTAAATCTTTACTTCTTTCTTCGATTCGATCTTTAATATTTATTAATTGTTTATTCATTTTGATTTTTTTGATGATCCATTTTTCCAAGATCTAAAATCTCTTTTGAGAAGTAAATCTGCATTTGATGGACCCCAACCCCCCGATATGTACTCTTCCATAGGGACATCTTGCGATTTCCATAGATTAATAATGTTATCTATCCACTTCCATGATGCTTCAATTTCATCACGTCTTACAAATAATGATGGATTACCTCTGATAACATCTAAAAGCAATCTTTCATAACAATCCTGATGACCTAATTCATGATAGTCATGTAGATTTAAATCTAATGGAAGTTCTTCTAAATCATATCCAGATACTCCAGGTTGTTTGGTATTAAGCTTTAAATCAATTCCTTCATCAGGGTGAATTCTTAAAACAAGCTGGTCTGGTTTTAATGCAGCTTCTTTTGAAAAAATATTATGAGGCACAGATTTATACCTCACAACTATCTCAGATGATTTTGAGTTCATCCTTTTTCCTGTTCTTAAATAAAAAGGAACGCCTGACCATCTCCAATTATTAATTTCTAGTTTGAGAGCAACAAAGGTTTCAGTATTATTTTTTGGATCAACACCATTCTCATCTAAATAGGCACATGCTGGCTCACCTTTTGAGATACCATCAAGATACTGTGCTCTAACTGAATTTAAAGCAATTGTATCTTCTGTAAAAGGTGCTAAAGACTTAAGAACTTTTAGCTTCTCATCCCTTACCGATTCACTTTGAATCGATACAGGTGGTTCCATCGCAATTAAGCATAAAATCTGTAGTAAATGGTTTTGCACCATATCCCTTAAGGCACCAGTTTCATCATAATAGCCACCGCGATCTTCAACACCCAAATCTTCTGCGACAGTAATTTGAATATGGTCTATAGCTGAATTTGACCAACTTTTTTCAAAAATAGTATTTGCAAATCTTAACGCTAAAAGATTTTGCACCGCTTCTTTACCTAGGTAATGATCTATTCTATAGATTTGAGTTTCATTAAAACCAGCTGACAGTGAATTATTTATATCCTCTGCTGATTCGAGGTCTGTTCCAATAGGCTTTTCAACTACAACACGGCAGTTATCTTGAATTAAGTTATTTTCTTTTAAGCAGGTTGCTATTTGCTTATATAAATTTGGCGGAGTAGCCAAATAATATACAACAGCTTTATTAGTTGGAATATTGTTAATATTTTTCCAATCTTCTTTTGAATTTATATCAATTTTTATATAACTCAATCTTTTAGAAAACCTTTTCCAAGCCTCATCATTTTCATTAAATCCTGGAAAGTGCTTTGTTAATGATTCTTGAACCATAGAAGTATAGTCATCAACTGATATATCTCTTGATCCAAGACCTATAATTTCACTGTCATTATTTATATTTCCAAGTGTTTCTTGTCTGAATATAGCAGGTATCAATTTTCTATTGGATAAATCTCCAGTTCCACCAAAAAGATATAAATTAAATGTATTAAGATCCATTGAAAGATTCCTTTAAAGATTGAATTTGATTTAACTGTTTAGATAACTCTGAAACAAATCTTGCTGCATATGCTCCATTGATCACCCTGTGATCATAGGAGAGTGAAACTGGTAAAAGCTTTTTATTAACGACTTTCTTATTATCTAAATAAAGGTTATCAAACGGTTTTGATAAACCCAATATTGCAACTTCAGGTGGATTAATAATCGGTGTGAAGTATTTTCCACCAATGCCACTTAATGAGGATATTGTAAATGTTGCGCCTTTGAGCTGATCTACTTTAAGCTTCCTTTCTTTAGCCAGGCTAGCTAAGCTCATTACGTTGTCAGAAATCTCCAATATAGTCTTTTTATCAGCATCTTTGATATTTGGGACGATTAATCCTTCAGGAGTATCTACAGCAACACCAATATTAAAATAATCCTTTAAAACCACTGTATCTAAATTTTTATTTAGGGATGTGTTCATCAAAGGGTACAGTTTTAAGGTTTCTACTGTAGCTTTGATAATGTATGCTAATGGAGAAACTTTTGTCTTATGTTGCTTATTAAGATCTGCGCGCAATGCTAATAAATCTGTTATGTCAGCATCGTCGTGTTGAGTAACATGAGGAATATTTATCCATGAGGTATGCAGATTTTTCGATGCTGTCTTTTGAAATTTTGAAAGTTTTTCAAAACTAACGCTTCCCCATTTTGAAAAATCTATATCTGGTTGAGAATGTTGAAAACCGACCTGAGTTGAACCACTATTTAATCTTTGTGAAACAAATGCATGAAGATCTTCTTTTAAGATTCTGCCTTTTGGACCAGAGCCTTTAACCTCTAATAAGTTTATTCCGAACTCTCTAGCAAGTTTTCTAGTTGCTGGTCCTGAATGAACTGATGAATTTTTATAGTTTATTGGTTGGATATTTTGGTTTATTTTTTGAGGTGTTTCTTTGACTGTATCTGATTTAGTTACATCAGTTTTAGTAACAATATTTTCAATTTTGTTAGTTTTTTTAGAAGCTTTTTTTATAGTTTCAATCTCTACGAATGGCATTCCTTGTTTAACCATATCACCAACATTAATGAGGATACTTTTAACCTCTCCGTTAACCGAAGCAGGTATTTCCATTGCTGCTTTGTCAGTTTCAAGAATCATAATTGAATCTTCAGATTCAACTTTTTGACCCACCTCTACGCAAACTTCAATTACCTCTACCTCATCAACATCACCAAGGTCAGGAATCAAAGGTTTAGCTAAAGTTAGCTCATTACCAGAAGTATCATTTGTTATTTCTTCATTTGATTCAGTTAGATTATCTTCATCCTCATCTTCAGAAGTATCTATTTCCTCTGTTGATGTTTCAAAAACCTCTATCTCTACGAATGGCATTCCTTGTTTAACCATATCACCAACATTAATGAGGATACTTTTAACCTCTCCGTTAACCGAAGCAGGTATTTCCATTGCTGCTTTGTCAGTTTCAAGAATCATAATTGAATCTTCAGACTCAACTTTTTGACCCACCTCTACGCAAACTTCAATTACCTCTACCTCATCAACATCACCAAGGTCAGGAATATTAATTTGGCTAATAGTAGACATTAAACTTCCCAAGGATTTGGCTTTAATGGGTCAACCTCAATATCATCATAGATCTTCTTAAGTTGTGTTTTATCCATTATTTTATTTTTGTGAAGAGTATATGCAGCTGCTCGAACTATGCTATTCGCATCAATCTCAAAAAACTCTCTTAAGCTTTCTCGTGAATCACTTCTACCAAAACCATCTGTACCTAAAACTGTGTAATCAGGCTTAACATAAGGTCGAATTTGTTCTGCATATGATCTCATATAGTCAGTTGATGCAACAACAGGTATTGGTTTGTCTTCAAAACACTCTTCAACATATGTTTTTTGTTCTTTTTTGGTTGGATTTAACTGATTGATTCTTTCAATCTCCATTCCATCTTTACGAAGTAAGTTAAAACTTGTAACACTCCATACTTCAGATTCAATGCCGTAAGTACTTAACAACTCTTTAGCTTTAATAGATTCATTAAGGATAGAACCTGAACCAAGAAGTCTTATAACTGGTTTTTTTGCAGGCAATAATTTATACATACCTTTAATGATTCCTTCTTCAGCTCCCTTTGGCATTGGTGGATGCTCATAATTTTCATTCATTGTTGTGATGTAATAAAAATAATTTTTTTGTTCAACATACATTTTTTGAATACCATCTTTAATAATCACTGCTATTTCGTATGAAAAAGTAGGATCATAAGATAAACAATTAGGGATAGTTGATGAAAGAATATGACTATGTCCATCCTGATGTTGAAGCCCTTCACCATTAAGTGTTGTTCTGCCAGATGTTGCGCCAATTAAGAAACCTTTTGCCTGAGAATCTCCAGCTGCCCATGCCAAATCATGAATTCTTTGAAATCCAAACATTGAATAAAATAAATAAAATGGGATCATTGGAAAGTCGTAATTGGTGTATGCTGTTGCCAAAGCAGTCCATGCAGAAAAGGCTCCAGCTTCAGTAATACCCTCCTCAAGCATCACGCCTTCTTTAGATTCCTTATACCACATGACCTTATCTGCATCTTCAGGCTCATAATTTTGACCAGCAGATGAATAAATACCTACTTGTCTAAATAATGCCTCCATACCAAAAGTTCTAGCTTCATCAGGAACAATTGGGACGATTCTTTTACCTATTTCTTTATCTTTTAATAAATCTGTTATAACTCTGACAGTTGCCATTGTAGTTGAAATATTTCTTCCTTCTGAACCTTGATATAGTTTTGAAAATGACTTGTCATCTGGCATTTTTAAAACTTTAGAGTCTTTCCTTCTTCTTGGAATAGGTCCGCCAAGCTTAGCTCTAGTTTTCTTAAGATACTGCATTTCTGGTGAGTCTTCAGGCGGCCTTACATACGGTATTTGTTCAATATCTTCGTCTGTAACAGGTATATTAAATTTATCTCTGAATGCTTTGATATTGTCCAATGATAATTTTTTAACTTGATGAGTTGTATTATCGGCCTCTCTTGAACCAACTCCATAACCTTTTGTTGTAAGAGCTAAAATTACTGTTGGAGCTCCTGATGAATTTACAGCTTTATGATATGCAGCATAAACTTTATAAGGATCATGACCACCTCTATTTAGCCTATATATGTCTTCATCAGTCAAATCTTCAACAATTTTTAAGACATCAGGATCTTTAGCAAAGAAATTTTCTCTAGTGTATGCCCCACCTTTTGCTTTAAAGTTCTGCATTTCTCCGTCAAGTACTGCATCCATAATATCTTGAAGCTTACCTTCTTTATCTTTAGCCATTATTGGGTCCCATTTTCTTCCCCAAACAACTTTGATCACATTCCATCCAGCGCCTCTAAATGATCCCTCTAACTCTTGAATAATTTTTCCATTTCCTCTCACAGGCCCATCTAGTCTTTGCAGATTACAATTAATAACAAAAATTAAGTTCTCAAGACTTTCCCTTCCTGCAAGCGCAATAGCACCTTTTGACTCCGGTTCATCCATTTCACCATCACCACAAAAGACCCATACTTTTCTATCGTTTCTAGGCACAAGTCCTCTTGCTGACATATATCTCATGATATGAGCTTGATAAATTCCCATAATTGGACCTAAACCCATAGATACTGTTGGGAATTGCCAATATTCTGGCATCAACCATGGATGAGGATATGAAGAAAGTCCTGGTTTTTTAACTTCTCTTCTAAAATTATCTAGATCCTCTTCATGTAAATAACCTTCAAGGAAGGATCTTGCATATATACCGGGAGAAGAATGTCCTTGGTAATATATTAAATCTTCAAGCTGACCTTCAGATCCTCTAAAGAAATAATTAAAACCTACATCATATAATGTAGCAGCAGATGAAAATGTTGAAATATGGCCGCCCAAATCATCATCATTTTTATTTGCTCTTAAAACTAAAGCTAATGCGTTCCACCTGATAAGAGACCTAATTCTTCTTTCCATAAATAAATCACCAGGCATTTGAGCTTCATCTTTTACAGGAATAGAGTTTCTAAATGGTGTTGTTAAGTTATATGTTGGTATTGCGCCTTCTTCATTCAATCTTTTGGCTAGCTTTGTCATAAGAAAGGATGCTCTGTCTACTCCCTCCTCTTCAATTACGCTATTGATTGCTTCTAACCATTCACTCGTTTCTATTGGATCTTTGTCTTCTGGATTCATATATATACTTTAAAATGTATGCATAATTTTACGATAGATTATGTTAAAAATATACAATATCGTGCATTTATCTTAAATATTGTAAATAAATTACAAATCTATATAATTATCAGAATGATTCTAGACACATTAGTAAATGGAGAAGTTAAGTTAAGTAAATCTGAAAAATGGATAGCCTTATCAGTTTTAAATAATCCAACTAAAGTAATTAATCAATCAATTACATCACTTGCTGAAGAGGCTGGCGTAAGTTTACCTACTGTTAACAGGTTTTGTAAGAAATTGGGTTTTGATGGTTACCCTGCTTTCAAAATACAAATAGCTCAAGAAATTACTAATACAAATGAACTTCTTGATAGATTTAATGTGGATAAGGATACTCCAGAAGTAGTAAAAAGAGTTATGACAGATATTCAATCTACGATAGTTAATGTTGGTCAAAACTTAAATGCTGAATCAATAGATAAAGCTACTGATTTATTAGCAAATGCAAAAAGTATTACCTTCTTTGGATTGGGTGGATCTGGGCCTGTTGCATTAGATGCTCAGCATAAATTTTTTAGATTCGGTGTACCTGTGGTTGCTCATACTGACTATATTAATCAAAGAATGATAGTCTCAATGATGAAAGAAGGAGACGTATTAGTGCTTATTTCTTTCACAGGAAGAACTACTGAAATTGTTGAGACTGCCAAAATAGCGAAGAAAAATGGTGTAAAAACTATAGCACTAACTTCTGAAGACTCCCCTCTTGCTAGACTTTCTAATGTGGTACTCCATATTCATACTCACCTAGAAAATAACCTTCACATACCTATGACGTCAAGATTGGCTCATTTGGCTATTATTGATATTCTATCAGCTACTGTTCAGGCAAGGTTTGGTAAAGTTTTTGATAGCAGAAAGGATGAAGTTATTAAAAATATCGAAAAAACTAGAGTTTAATTTAATTATCTATTTAAGTTTTTAAGTAACAGTGTTCTTAACTCTTTTGCTAAATCATCATTTATTTCCTTATGTGAACCATTTAGTTCACCAGGTATATGATCAAAATTTTTATTATCAAAATTAAAGACATAGTGATTAAACATATTTATCCAATTTTGTTTTTGATGTTCAGGCAAGTCTCTCAATGAAATAATAGAATGCATTAGTGCATCCATTGGGTTACCCATGTAACTTGGTATATCTCTCCACCAATAATTAACAAGAATATTTAAATCACCAAAACTTTCTACTTGATGCCACCATAAACTTGGAATAAAAATACCATCTCCAGGCTCAAGAATAGCCTTCATTCCATGAGACTCGGCTTCTTTAAATTTTGGATATTTTTCATAGTCAGGGTTTTCAATATCTACAAGACTAATAGGCTGTCCTGCTGGAGTGAGTTCTAAAGGTCCTATATACATATTTTTGAGTTGTGATGGAGGAAAAAGTGTAAATTTTCTTTTTCCTGAACATACAAAAGCAATATTATCTGGCACATCAAAATGAGGAGGAACAATAGTTTTATTACCAACCCAAATACTTTTAAGTGGATTTACGTCTCCTATAAAAAAATTATTATCTTGATCAAATCCTGGCAATACATAGTCCAAAGTTGTTGAACCCATGTATATAGTCCCAGGATTATTTATTTTTTGAGATTCCGATATTGTTTCTAAAACTAAATCTAGTGTGCTTTCTAGTTGTTCAAAACTCATTTGATTTTGATTATTGCCGTATGTAAACTTGTTACCCTTTTCTGGTTTGCTGGCAAAGGCAATAATTCTGTCACTTTCATAAAAATATAAAAGATATTCAGAAATCTTTTCGATTGTATCAGTAGATTTCTTTACGATTGGCCAATCAGATACTATCCCTCTAATAACAACTGGATTTTCTGATTGAAGAATGTCGAGAGAAAAATCACTAGCATTTATTTCATTTAAATTTTTATATTCCATTAGGTTATTTACTTCTTTTAAGAGATATTAATTTATTAACATTTCCAATTGAGGCTCCAATCATATAAATATGTTGTAAGTATTGATGAGTATGCAGTTTGTATAAGTTTTCTTTGTCTAGATTTTTAAGCTTTTCTTCATCAATAACATATAGACCTTTTAGCTCATGAGATTCATTTTCATTAAAATCTATTTTTATGTCAGCAAGCTTTAGTAAATCAAGACTTGAGATTTCTTTGCAAAAAATGTCTACAGCATTTGCTTCTTTATGAATTGTTGAAAGAATGTTATTGATATAATTTAAATACTCAGAATTTCCTCCATGCTCAAGGAATATTTCATTGCCTTCAGATTCATTTATTCCAGGATGATCTAAATCAATATGCAAGATTTTATTTTCACTCGGTATACCATTCACAACTTCTTTTTGAGAACCAATGTAAAAAGGTAGTCTTTGAATGCTTAAAGGAACATATCTTGAGATCCAAACTCCTTTGCCTAAAAATAAATTTTCATTTTCTTTAAAACCAAGAAGAGCTATCGTTTGCCAAGTATCATTATCTTTATCTTTAGTAAAAAAAATTGGATAGTCTGATTGCAAGGAAGTGTACTCGAGCGGATATACTGGACAAAAATTATAATCAAAACCACTATCAATTTTATAAACAGAATTTACTCTTAATTTTGCATGCTGTTTATTGTTCAATGCTTCTAATTTCATAACCTATTATACAAAAAAAGGCTGCTTTTAATTAATAAAAGCAGCCTTAAAAATTTAATTAAAGTGGGGAGACTCTAATTAAAATTTATACCTAGCACCTACTATGTATGTAGTTCCATACTGTCCTAGTGATGATAATTGTTCTTTATATCTAATATAAGTTCTAATTGTTTCACCAGTTAGGTTAAGGCCTTGGGCATATACTTCAAAGTTGTCATTAACATTATATGAAGCATTAAGATCCCACTGCTCATACTCTTCAGTATAAACAGGTGAAGAATGCTGATCGAATCCACCTAAGAATTCGTCTCTCCAGTTCCATGAAAGTCTGACTGAATATTTATCAGTTTCATAAAAACCTGAAAGGTTTGCAGAGTCATTCATACCAGTTAATGCAAACTGATAATCTAAAGCTTCTCTGTCAGCCTCTAAATCACCGTTAACAGTTGTGTAGTTTGCTGTAACACCAAAACCATCTCCAAAGAGATGTTGTCCAGCAAATTCAAAACCGTAAAGTAATCCAGATTCTTCATTAACAGTTCTTGATATATTAAAGATAGCTAAAGGATCATCTCCATCAGGAAGAAGGTCTACACCACTAACTCCACCTGAAAGACAGTTGTATACTTTTAAATCAGTATTTTCACCTGCAGCTCTACAAGCTTCAGCAGCTTGTCCAACATATATATCACGAATACCATTTACACTTTCTTGTGTAATTCTTGTTTGAAGGAAATTGTCAACAATTTTTCTCCAATACCCAATAGCAAAGTAACTTCCATCAGCATAATAATTTTCATATGTTAAATCTAAATTATCAGCTACATATGGCATTAAACCTGGGTTACCAACAACAGCATTTCTTTGGTTAACCTGAGGATTGCCAACAAAATCTGTAGTAGATCTTAGGTTTCCAATACCAGGTCTTGAAATGCTTCTGCTGTATGAAAATCTAACGACTTCATTATCAGATATGCCAATTTTAGAATCAAAGCTTGGTAAGAAGAATTTATTTGAACCAGTTCCCTCAGTGAAACCTTTTTCACCTTCTACATAACTAAATTCATTTCCGCCAACCCAAGCAATATTTGTTACTGGAGTTTCTAAACCAGAAGATGTTACATCAGTAGATTCGTATCTAAGTCCAGTAACAATATCAACAGGCATTCCATTAAATTCAGTTTCAAAATTAAACTGAACATAATATGAATTTGTTTCTTCTTTTACTCTTGCATCAGAGTCAATTGGACCTGCATTAATATTACCTGAACCATCAGCATTTCTATAATCTGATCCCCATGAACTTGCATTACAGCAATCAATCCACTCACCAGTATTATAAAAACCTTCATAGAAACCAATTAATTGGCCCCATGTTGTTCCAAAGTAATATGATGGACCTTGTCCACTATTAGAAGCATCACTAAGAATACTTCCAACGTTTTCTCTACTCCACATATCATCAGGTGCAAATTCTGCTGAAGTAAGCCACCAACCAGCTGGAAGCTGACCGGAGTATCTATTCTGATTTAACCAATCTTGCTCTGCTGTTGCATAACCAAACTTAATTGATCTAAGAGCACTATCTTCATCCGCATTTTCCCATAGAGCTGATAGGTGCATTTGACTCATATCATTTTCACTATAGTAATCTGATGAGGCACCAAATAATGTACCAATATCACTAGCTTCGAATTCATCTTTACCAGCCACGTTAAAGTTAAAAACATGAACTCCTGAACTAGGGTATGTAGCAGTTTTTGTTCCAATACATGCTGTACCACCAAAACAAGTGTTACCAGTAATTAAGAATGTATCACTTCCTACTTCTGGAGCACCTTTTCCTTCAGCTGTTGAGTCATGTGCATCAAAAGTTACAGTTAGATTATCAGAAGCATTCCACTCTAGATTAAACCCTAAAGAATCATTAGTGTTAATTAAACCACCTCTAGACATGTTACTAGCATAGTCACCACCAGATTCTGTTACAGTTGTAAAAGTACCATTTTCATTAGTGACAGCATTTACAACATTTCCACCACCAACAAACCATATACCGATAGATCTTCTATCTGCAAAAAAGTCTCTTTTTGAGTGTGTGTAGTCAACTGTTGCTCTAACATCATCGCTAGCTTGCCATTGGATAGTAACCTGAGCATTAGTTCTCTCTGTTTGGTTATCTAACCACTGATAGTCAGCATCCTGTGGATACCATGTTGTAGACTTAGTGCTATTATTTGTCCAAACTGCTGGATCAATTCCACCAGTATTGAAGTTTGGCAACCAAGTGTTAACCCTAGCTTTCTCTTCTCTATTATGTCTTTCTTGAGAAGAAGCAGATATAGATACACCGATAGTATCATCAGCAAAAGTATTACTATAAATACCCATAATTTGAGGTGTAGTATCATCACCCATGACGCTATAAGCATCTACAAGTGAAGCATCAAGAACACCAACAAAACCAGGAGCATCAAGCGGTCTTGTAGTTACCATATTAACAGTAGAACCAATACCACCTGTTGGGATTGCAGCATTACCTGTTTTATAAACTTCAACAGCAGCAATTCCAAAAGGAGAAATATCAGCAAAATCAAAAGATCTACCGCCAACTGTTGGCATACTTCTTCCATTTAAAGTAACAAGGTTATATTCTGGCCCTAAACCACGAACAGTGACTCGAGAACCCTCTCCATTGAATCTATCGATAGATACACCAGATATTCTTGCTAAAGATTCAGCTAAGTTAGTATCAGGATATTTACCAATATCTTCTGCTGTAATAGCGTCAACGACACCATCAGCATTTCTTTTTCTATCTAGCGCAGACTTTAAACTTTGCGCATAAGAACCCAGAACAACAACTTCTTCGACAGACTCATCGTCAGTTGATTGAGCTATTGCAGGGACAGAAGCTAAAGAAAGAGCTAATCCAGATAGGACTACATCTCTCCTTGAGCCTATTTTATTAGTGTACATATGTTTCCCCCATATATATTAATGTTGTATACATTTAGTGGTTCCAAATGTATTGAAAACAAAAATACACCATATGTAAATTAATGCAAGTTTTTTATAAAAAATATATAAAAATGTAAATTATTAACATTTTATATACTATATGTATCAAAAAAACATGTTTTAACGTGCTAAAACGTATGAAATTTACTTAATAAAAAAAATGCTTTTTTTATAAAGCTAGAAATCTTTGATAATTTTTATATCAACCTTGTTTTGATTTAAAAGATAATACAGTGGCAATGATTTATCAGATCTTGCTTGATTTAAAACTTCTAATTTTTTTTTGCAAGACACAAGTAAGAAAATATTTTTTGATTCAAGGATCATTGAAAGATTCATGCTTACTCTTTTATGACATGGATTACCCATAGGTTCAGTAAAAAAAATTTCTGCATCTGATTCTAGATCAAAGTAATCTGGATTAGTTTCAATTAGTTTTGGAAATAAGGATGCGAAGTGCCCATCCTCTCCCATTCCCAAGAGCATAACACTAAAAGGTCTTTTTAAATTTATCAATTCTTTAGATTTGTTGCATATTGATATGAAATTAGCATCTTTTGCCTTATCTTTAATTAATAAATCATTCACTAATTTTTCATTTGAATCGTCATGATTTATATCTACAACCCTGTCATCCACGAGTGATATATTTATGTCAGACCATTTAGCTTCCATGCCTGATAGGTCTTTGAATATTTGAACTGGGCTAGAACCACCACTGACGATAAATGTAGACTGAACATTTTCACAAAGATCTTTTTCTAATTCATTAAAAATAGTTTGAGATATATTTTCCATGACTATATTAATAATTTAAATTAAACGAGTTAATGACGCCATCAATAAAAGTATCAAACATTTTAGAGATTGATTATTTGTATAGCTTCAGAATGTTCCTCAGAAAAAATACTTGAAACCATTATAAATTTTAAATTCTCTTTACTGTTACCGTAATACTTTCTAAGAATCTTAGAAACATTTATCAATGTTTTATCATGATTTGATAAATTAGATAGATAGAATGGAATAGTAGAGCCCACTAAAGAAAGTTGATTCAATGTCTTCTTATTTCCTGTAAATGTAAAAATTGGTATTCCATGAGGTTTTGAATTAGATATATAATTGGCCGTCTTGCCTGTTCTGGTAATTGCAATAATTCCATCAGCTCCTATTGATTCAGCTAAATTTTTTGCCGCTACTCCAATATACTGCCAATCTGAGTTCGGCATAAAGTTACTTTCATAACCTAAGGTTCTAAATTTTTCAGTTTTTTCTGCAATGGATTTAAGAAAACTAACACATTCAAATGGATATTTTCCAATACTTGTCTCACCAGAAAGCATTATTGCATCTGCGCCCTCATATATAGCGTTGGCAATATCTGTAACTTCAGCCCTGGTTGGGGTTGGATTTTCAATCATTGATTCAAGCAAATGGGTAGCAACAATTGATCTTCTGCCCCATTTAGCACAAGCATACATTATCCTTCTTTGTATATTGGGCAAATCAACTAAACTAGTTTCAATACCTAAGTCGCCTCTGGCCACCATAACACCCCATGAAGCTCTGCTTATATCATGAATATTATCCAAACCTTCTTGATTCTCAATCTTGGCTATAATTTTTGCTTTTGATTTTTTCTTATCAAGTATTTCTTGAAGCTTTTCTAAGTCTTCGGTATTTCTTACAAAAGATAAAGCAATGAAATCAACTTTGTTTTTTATCCCAAAGGCAATATCATCAAGATCTTTAGATGTTAATGATGGGAGGTTGACCCTGACACCTGGTAAATTCACATGTCTTTTTGATCCGAGCTTTCCACCATCTAGAACCT
>CACJBO010000004.1 GCA_902591665.1 uncultured SAR86 cluster bacterium | reverse complement strand
CTTTTAAATCATCTTTTTTAACTCCGCCATGCATTTTTAGAGCTTTAGTGGTAGCCACAAGAACAACTGCATCTGGAGATAAGCCTGCTTTTCTACATTTAATATCAAAAAATTTTTCAGCTCCTAGATCTGCACCAAAACCTGCCTCTGTAACAACATAATCAGCCATTTTTAGTGCACTTTTAGTTGCCATAACTGAATTACAACCATGGGCAATATTTGCAAATGGTCCTCCGTGCATAAATGCTGGATTATTCTCAAGCGTTTGAACTAAGTTTGGTTGAAATGCATCTCTTAATAAAGCTGTTATAGCTCCTTGAGCATTTAATTGCGAAACTTTTATAGGCTCTTGTTTTCTTGTATAGCCAACTACAATATTTCCTACTCTTTCTTGTAAATCCTCAAGATCACTTGCTAAACAAAAAACAGCCATTATTTCTGAAGCCACAGTAATATCAAAACCACTTTGTCTAGGTATGCCATTTCCAGTTCCACCCAGCCCACATGTGATATCCCTTAATGATCTATCATTCATATCAACAACGCGTCTCCAAGTTATTCTTCTTGGATCTATGTTTAGACTATTTTCCCAATGTATATGATTGTCCACAATCGCTGATAAAAGATTGTGGGCAGCTCCAATTGCATGAAAATCCCCTGTGAAATGCAAATTTATATCTGTCATTGGCACTACCTGAGCATAGCCACCACCTGCAGCTCCACCCTTCATACCAAAACAAGGCCCAAGGCTAGGTTCTCTCAAGCAGATCATAGCTTTTTTTCCTATATGACAAAGTCCATCAACAAGACCAACACTTGTAGTTGTCTTACCTTCACCTGCAGGTGTAGGAGAGATTGCAGTCACTAAAATTAATTTGCCATCTTTTTTATCCTTACAGGAATCTAAAAAATCATAATTAATTTTTGCCTTATCATTACCATAAACAATTAAAGCTTCTTCCGGAATATTCAAAGATGAGGCGACATCTTTAATATGTTTTTTTGAGGCATCATTGGCAATTTCTAAATCAGTTTTGTGCATATCTATATACCCCCAATATTAAATATATAAATTAATGCACAAAGTATACATAAAGTTCGCTCACTAAACTATGGGATTTAATTTTTAAGATTTAGCAATTTTAAAAGCTTCGATTGCCCTTAATCTAGATTCTTTTAGGTCTAAGATTGGTTCTGAGTAATTGCAATATTTCCTATGTTCTTTCGGAGGATTATGAATAACTGATTTATCTAAATCTTTTAATTCGGGAACATATTTTTTTATGAATAATCCTTCTTTATCAAAGTTTGTTGACTGTGTTATTGGATTAAATATCCTAAAATATGGAGCTGCGTCTGTACCAGTAGAGCTACTCCACTGCCAGCCCCCATTATTGGATGCAAAATCCCCATCAATCAAATTCTGCATAAAATAAGCCTCTCCTAATCTCCAATCATGAAGCATATTCTTTGTAAAAAACATTGCTACAACCATTCTTAATCGATTATGCATCCAGCCTTCATTTAAGAGTTGCCTCATAGCAGCATCTACAATTGGAAATCCAGTTTTACCATCTTTCCATGCAATAAATTCATTTTTATCATATCTCCACTTAATAGCCTTTGAATAATCCTGAAAAGGTTGACCCTTGCTTACTTTTGGAAAAGCAAACATAATATTTTTGTAGAATTCTCTCCAAACAATTTCGTCTATCCATTTGGTTACACCAATATGCCCTGAACTAAATTCAAAATTATTAATTTTTAATGCTTCCAAAATACACTTTTTTGATGAAATAATTCCTGTGGCTAAATATGGCGAGATTCTGCTTGTACCATCTAAAACTGGATCATTTCTATTTTTTGAATAATTTATAACTTTCTCATTGAGGAATTTATTCAATCTTGTTTCTGCTTCATCCTCTCCAGCTGGCCATAAATCCATATTAACTTGATGTGTGACTTCAAAATCAAAATCAAATTCTCTAATATTTGAGGAATAATTAAGACTTTCTTTTGGTTTATATTGATATTCAATATCCAAAAAACCAATTTCAAAATTCTCTATCCATTTTCTTTTAAAGGGTGTGAAAACTGAGTACGGAAGACCTTGCCCTGTTTTTAAGAAGCCAGGCTCATATATAACCTGATCATTGTATGTATTAACAATTATATTTTTACTATCTAAGTAATTTTGAACCAGCCTATCTCTATTTGCCTCGTCTTCACCAAATTGATCATTCCAAAAAACATTGTCGATATTTTTCTTTTCTAAAAATTTCCCAATCAAAAAGGCATTATCATCAAATCCATCACTTTCGATTATTGTTAAGGGAACATTTAGCTCTGTGAGTTTTTTTTCAAGCAGAAATAAATTCTTTATTATGAAATCTATCTTAACGTTAGCTTCGTTATGTTTTTTGAGTTGATTATTTGAAAAAATAAATATGGCATGTACTTTTTTTGAATTTGCAAATGCATTTCTAAGAGCAGGATTGTCTTCAAGCCGTAAATCACCTCTGAACCAGACTAATGCTTCCATAACCTAATTAAGACTTTACTAAAGAATTTGAAAAACGAACATCAACTTGAAACTTTTCATTTTGATTTAAAATTAATGCCTCGCCACCAGCAGCATTTACTATAGCTGCGCCAGCTGCAATGTCCCACAAATAAGATTTATTTTCCATGTATAAGTCAGCTTTACCAGATGCTATGTATGCTGAAGCTAAAGCAGCTGAACCAATCATTCTTACTTTTCGCCAATTTTGAAAATTTTTAATCATGTCCATCATAGCTTCATCAGAATAATCAGTATCATTAGGTAGTCCAGTTACTAAAACACCCTCTTGGCTTGTTTTAGTTTTAGAGACCGAAATTTCTTTTCCATTTAAACAAGCGCTTTTATTTATTGACCCCTCATATAGGTCATCATTATTAAAATCATAAATAACCCCCAAGACTGGTTTGGCATCAGATAAAATAGCTATTGAAACACAACATAAAGGTATATTTCTTGAATAATTTGCTGTTCCGTCGAGTGGATCAACTATCCATAAATTTTCATAGGATTTTTCAGATGACATCCCACTTTCTTCTGCCAATATTCCAAAACTAGAATCATTATTAATGATATCTTTTATGATTTTCTCTGCCTCTATATCAGCCTGAAGTTTAATATCTCTATCTGTTGAGGATATTGTTCTGTTTAGATTGTTTTTATTTTTTTTAAGAAAATTTCCAGCCTCTAACGCAGCTTTTTTAGCGATTATTAATTCTTTATTAAAGTCTATATCCATAAGATTTTTTGTTATGTAAATGTATTATTAAAAAGCATTTATTTAGGGTACACTTCACATAATTATTTATAAACAATGTAAAATTTATAACCATGGAATTAAATATCATCATAGATTATTTAATTATAAGCATAATGGCTTCTTTGGCTATTAATTCTGTCTTGCGTAACTTTGCCAAAGAAAAGAAATTACTTGTAGATATTCCAGATAGGAGTAGAAAATTTCATAAAAGAGCAACGCCTCTTACCGGGGGCATTGGCATACTTTTAGCTGTAATCATTTCTACAGAAATATATTTGGATATGAATAACCTAAAAGGTTATATGCCTGAATTTAGTCAGAAGCTTTATGTAGCTTCCATACCTCTTTTACTCTTATTTTTAGTTGATGATTTTAAAACGTTGCGCCCTTTTTATAGGCTTATGATTCAAGTTGTATTGAGCTTATATGTGATTTTTTCAACAGATGTATATCTTTATACTCTTGGTAATTTGTTTGGTTTTGGTGAAATTCAATTAGGAATTTTGAGCATACCATTAACTATTTTTTGTGTTGTAGGAATAATGAATGCATTTAATATGATTGATGGCATCAATGGATTATGTGCAGGCTCAGCCATGGCTGCTTTGTTATTTATTGGTTTTTATTCTGGGCTAATGTATGACTCTGTGTTAATAATTTTAATTGGATCTATGTTAGGATTTTTAATATTTAATCTCAGGTTCTTTGGAAAAAAGAGAGGCGTTTTCTTAGGTGATAGTGGCTCAAATCTGATAGGTTTTTGGGTTGCCTGGAGTGCGATTTATGCATCTCAAAATATGCTATATCAAGTAGAGCCCATAACTATGCTTTGGTTCGTATCGATACCTCTTTTAGACTGTATTGGCCTGATTTTTTCTAGAGTAATTAAAGGTATTGGCATCGCATCTCCAGGTAGAGATCACATTCATCATAAACTTATGCTTCGTTACTCACCTGAAGGCACATTAGGGATTATATTATTTATATCATTATTAGCAGGGATTTTTGGAATCTTTTTAGATAATAATTATGCGCCATGGGTTTCAACATATGTTTTCATTTTGTTTTCAGCAATATATTATCTATATGCATATGCTTATAAAAACGATCAATCAAGAACAGTAAATTCCTAATGTTTAATTTTTTTAAAAGAAAAAAACAACAAATAGTTAAAAAAAAGATTAACAACTTCGATATTGAATTAACAGCATCAATCTTAGCATACGAGATTGCTAGATCTGATGGTGATATTTCTGAGTCAGAGCTTTTATTGATTTTAGATGAAATAAAAAAGATTAGTAAAAAGGTTAACAAATCAAGCGAAAAAATTCTAAGTATTGTAGAAGAATACAGTAAAAATAGTGTCTCATTTCATGAGTTTATTAATGATATTAATCGAGATTATTCTAAGGATGACAAGCTCAGCTTAATTCATTTTTTATATGATGTGGCCTATGCAGATAAAAATTTAGATGTTAGCGAAGAAAGGCTGATAAGGAGAATTGCAGACCTTATAAAAATAAAAGACATAGAGGTATTAAAGATAAAAAATACCTCTAAAAATCAACTATCTTAAAGGCTAATAATCTATAAAATCTGCATTATCTTTCAAAAATTGTTCTGATTCATTTCTATTGCAATTACCAGGATATTCATCAGCATAATCATCATATAAATCATCTCCAACATATGTAAGCATTTGAAGCAAAACTACACATTTCTCTAGATTGGTTAAATCATTTTCTTCATATAAATCTTGAATAAGAGATGAGAAAGAAAAATTATCAAATGTCATTTTAAGATCCCGTCTTTTATCTAAAATTAAATAGTTGGAGGGTAAACTTGTTAAACCATTATATTTATTCCATCTAATACCATTAGTTGACAATCCAGGCTCACCATTTTTTGCAAAATTAGACCAAAACAACATCATATTTTTAGATGTAAATCTTTTAGAAGGCCCCCTGGGATAAATTAAAAAACCGTAATCCCCTACTAATTTATTATTTCCTGTCAATAAAGGTATTTCGGTAGCATGAGCAGCTCCAATAAGTTCTTTAAAATCTGCGATAATAAATCTTCTGTGATCGTCCCAATCAAATCTGTATGCATATAAATCATTATTGCCTGACTCATATAAACTTCTTAACGGACCATCAACTCCTCTTATTTTCCAAGCTCTACTCCTATAAGAGTTGAAAATATTAAAAGCATCTTTGTCATTTAAGATAACTTTTGGAACTTTAAAAACTGATCCAAGTAATGAATAATCTAAGTTAACAAAATATTTGGCTGAAGCAAGCCATAACTTTACTTCATCTCTATTAGAACCAGCTATTATTGGGACTTTATTTACATATTCTTTTTTTGAAAGAGCTTCACTCAAGCCAATTTCCGGAATAACAATACCATCAGCGGTAAGTAAAGGTAAGTTTTCGTATGAGTATCTTCTTGAGTAGTATTTAAAAAAATCTCTTGAAGATAAATTTTTAAGCATTTTTCTAATTTCAATACTATTTTTGTTCTGCTTAAGTTCTAAGGAGTTATCTTTGATGATTTGATCTACAATATTCCAACTTGTATGTTTTGATGTGGATGAACTATTAATCTGTTTATATGCCTCATCTTTTGAATGTGTTGTTGTGTAACCTGATTGGGAAATAGCTTTATGAAATATTCCTCTAGCTTGATCGGCAACAAGCAAAGACAAAACATTATGCCCTCCAGCAGACTCACCAAAAATTGTTACGTTGCTAGGATCTCCACCAAATAATTCTATGTTTGATTGAACCCACTCAAGTGCTGCAATTATGTCCAAAGTTCCAAAATTAGATGTTTTATCTATTCCTGACTGTAAACCTTGAATAGCCGGATGAGTGAACCAACCAAAAGGCCCTAATCTGTAATTAATAGTTACAACCAAAACTTCATGATTTTTTACAAAAGTTGAAAAATCGTATAAATCTTTTAATCCGCTTGTATTGCCTCCACCATGAATCCATAACATAACAGGCAATAGATTTTGTGTTTCTTTCTTTGGTCTTTTAATATCTAGATATAAGCAATCTTCTGTTCCAGAAAAAAAACTGTTGCCATCTGATCCTCCAAGACCAGATGGCTCTTGAACACAAAAATTATTCTCTTGAGGTTTTAATATTTTTTTTCTTGAGATTACATTCAGTTTTCTTGGAGCTTTCCATCTTAAATCACCAATTGGTGGTTCTGCATAAGGAATATCATCCCAATGAACAACATTATTATTAATATAGCCATTAGTAATCCCAGATGAAGATATAACTTCATAGTCACTAGCAGAAATATTAAAAGAAATAACAAGTAGTGTAATAATTTGAGAATAATTTATTTTCATAATAATTGCATTATAAATTAATAATATAATATCTGATATTCGGGATGTAGCGCAGTCTGGTAGCGCACTACACTGGGGGTGTAGTGGTCGTCGGTTCAAATCCGGCCATCCCGACCAACCCTAATTAAATATCTTTTTAATTTCTTTAGATGTCCTGAATGATAGTTTTTTTAAAGATGGAATATTAAATTCTTTGCCAGTTTTGGGATTGCGACCAACTCTAGGTGGAGTGGTATGGATGTAAAATACTCCAAAATTTGGAATTTTTATATCTTTGTTTCTGTTAATTTTAATTATTGATATAAAGGATTCTAACAAAGAGTGGCTAGTGCCGTATGGAATTTGAGCCTTGGAAGATATATTTTTAGCAATACCTTTTTTTCCAAGGCTCATTATTATTCTAGATTATGTACCTGTTCCTGTACCCGTACCCGTACCTGTTCCTGTACCAGTCCCAGTACCTGTTCCTGTACTTGATCCAGTTGAGACTCCAGTGCTTGTTCCTGTACTTGAACCAGTTGAAACTCCAGTGCTTGTTCCTGTACTTGAACCAGTACTTAAGCCTGTTGCTACGCCAGTATTAAAGCCAGTACTTGCAGTAGCTGTACCCATACCTGTTTCAGGATCGTCATCAAGTCCTCCGACATCATTAATGCTAACAGTAACTACCTGAGTTGCAGCATTACCGCTTGCATCAGTAGCTGTTACGGTTGCAGTAACATCATATGTACTTCCATCATATGGAAGCTCATATGCATTCTCTACTTGGCTTTCATAATCAGCTGCAGTAATAAAGGAAAGTACTCCAGCAGCAGTGATAGTTATATTATCATTACCAGTAACTGAGAAGGTTACAGCCTGTATATCAGTAGCTGTAACTGTTCCGATTTCAGTTGTTCCTTCATCAACTATAAATGTTGATGATGAAGTAAATACCGGTACTGTTGTGTCAACTACATTAACAGTTCTTGAAGCTGTTCCAGTATTTCCTGATGCGTCGGTTGAAGAATAATTGATTGTGTATGTTCCTAATGTATCCGTATCTACAGTTCCTGAGGATGTAACAGTTACAGATCCTGAAGCGTCAGTTGCTGTAGCACCAGCATCAGTGTATGCAACACCAAGTTCTGCAGTTGCAGGATTATCACCTGTCACAGTAACCACTGGCGCTGTTGTATCCACTACGTTTACAGTTCTTGTAGCAGTTGCAGTGTTACCATCAAGGTCAGTTGCAGTATACGTAACAGTATAGGACCCGACTGCTGTAGTATCTACATTACCTGAAGCTGTAACATTTGTTGCACCATGGAATGCGTCCATAGCAGTAGCACCAGCATCAGTGTATGTAGTCCCCAATTCAACTGTTGCAGGATTTTCTCCATTAATTGTAATAACAGGTGGGATAGTATCATCATACCCGTCATCTGTAAGTGCAGACACCGCTGCAGCACCAACTAGTGCTATTAATGCTTTTTGAATTGCAGAAAGCTCAGCAGTTATTTCCTTGAGTCTGCTGCTAATAGCCTTATTTTGAGATGGGCTTTGAGTATTATCCTGCATTGCTTCTAAATTTCTTTGCTCTGCAATTAAACCTGATCTTGTAGCAACCAAGCCATCATAATTCATTGAACTTACTCTATTTGTAATTTCATTCATTTTTGTATCTGAAATACCAAAGTCATTAGCATGCAAGCTAGGTACCGACATAACAAATAAAGTCAAAAGAACTGTAAATTTTAACCTTAAATTTTTCATAATTTTATCCTATCCCTATTGTCTATTAAGTTAGTGCTCTGTTAATTAATAAAAATTGTTTTAAGAATGTTTAGCACAAACACCTCTTATTACTACTTATGATACTACTTTTGATATATATGTCACTATTTTTTTTAAAATTAGTGTTAATAAAATACATAATTTAAAAATAATGATAATTTTTAAATAATTAGTCTTTTAGTATTAACTTGTCTTAATTTATAGGTCTAAACCTAACTAGCAGATCATGCAAGGTATTTTTTCTAATTAATTGTGCTCCGGGATCTTTGGTTAAGGGTCTCCATTTATAATTTATAAGATTACCGTATATTGGGATATCAAAAAATATGCCTTTATCAAAACTTCCTTCACCAAATTGCGCTGTTGAAACATCAGTAAAAGTTGCAAATGCTCCAAACCTTACTCCACCATTAAATGTTCTTGAAAATTCTATAGTTGAGCCTACATCACCTGCTAAATATTCGCCTGCAGTAATTTTTAAGTCAAAAGGGACTAATCCATAATTTCTGTAATAAAAATTAGCATTCAGAATAGTATTTTCATAATCTAAATGTCCAAAACCCCAATAATAATCTCTCTTCTTGACTTTAAATAATTCAAGACCAAATGAATAATTTGTATCTTGTTTAAAATATAAGTACTCGATACCGACTCCTGAAAACATATCTTCAAGCAACCCTCCTGTAAGCATTAAGTGATGGTTGTTTTTTGGAGTAATATGATAATCCAACTGAGCTCTTCCTATCATAACTCGATCATCCATATTCTTAAGATATTGTTTTAAGTCTGATCTTACTTGGGCAGGATAAGTATCAATAGGTGGGAATCTTAAATCATCGAAGTTATTAGCAAGATTATATTTTAAGTTTGAACTAAGAAATAAATTTTTTCTAATTATGTATTCAGAATCATTCTCTACCAAAAGAGCTCCTTTAAAAAATTCCTCTCTTGATGCTATGAATGGCTTAAATCTAATGTTGGTTGCAGTTGAAAAAACATTTTTTACTTCATCTCGTTGATAAATAGTTTGAGCATTTCTATTAAAACTATCATCTATCTCTGTGACGGCCGTTAAGTTAGCAATTTTTAAATCTTTTTTAACATTTTTATTAATTCCAGCTTCAGTAGTTGCCTGAGAAATGATTTGCTCTACTAATTTTAAGTCTGGGTGGACAAACTGAGTTAAATCTAATCCAATTGATCTTGTGGTTTCGGTAATCTTATTAACTCCAATACCATTTTTTTCTAAATTCTTAATTAATTTAGTATATTTATTATCACTTTTGTTAATTTCTGGTTTTTGATATTCGTATTTTTTTAATGTTTGTTTGGGATTATTTTTATATACAAATTTTAATGAAAAGAAATTACCTCTTTCAAATGATGCTCCTACAGTAAAATTATCATTAATAATGTAATCAATTCCAAGGCTATATTTGCTGCTTGGTTCTTTAAATTTTAGAGGTGTAGAGTTTTCTGTAGCAAATGAATCCCTTTCAAGCTTTAATATTAAATTATCTTTTGCTTTATAAGATAGTCCATAAAAAGGTGATACGTTGCCTCTAAAAAATTTAGCGCTTTCAAATTGACCACCAGGGCCTGAATAGCCAGATGGCCTATTCTTGAAGCCATCGTGAATAAATGTAAAAGGATTCTTATAATCATCTGATTCCTGATTTAGTCTTCCCCAACCTAGCCCTATGTGCATATCTATATTATTTATTCCATAGCTACCTACTATATATTCTGAGCTATAGAGACCTGTTCCAGCGAAATCATAAAAACCAACTGCTATTGCTGGTAGTTTACCTTCTTGTTTTAGTCTTATCTTAAGATTGAAACCTTTATCTTTATAGTCTTGATATTCATAACCTGGATATGGATATCCTTGAACATTAGTGTAAAAAAATGATGCTTCAAACCAATCAAATGGATTAGAACTAAGTGTTATCTTCTGGTCTGGTGTGCCATCATAAATAGTAATCCCATGAACCGATTCATCATAAAATCTTGCAGTAGGAGTATTTATCAACCCAACTACACCATGATTATTGAATACGTTATATCTAAAACTATCACCTAGAATGAAAAGTGGATTAATTAATATTGATAAAAATACTATTACTCTTAAAATATTAGAGCTAATTTTTAGCATTCGCCAATATTTAATTATTTTTAATTGACGATAAGGATGCCAATGCTATTCCAATATTACCTAGTATTGACACATATGCTTGAGCAGCTAACCTGTTAGTAGCAGAATTATCTATACCTCTGGGGACAAAAATTATTGATCCTGGATGAAGCTGCATCTGTTCAGAAGTTGGACTGTTTTGAAATATATTTTTTCGTCCAATATCAAATCTCTGAGTATCTCCATTCGGATGAAGTACGTAGATTGAATCACGATTTGCGTTCTCCTTTAATCCTCCAGCTTTGTTGATATAAAAATCAATATCCATGTTTTCATCATACTTTAGAGCCCCTTCGTAGTTGAGTTCTCCATATATGTAAATATGGTCAGACTTTTCCGGGATAGTTAGTGTATCGCCATCTTTGATCACAAGCTTTTCTGTGGCTAACTCATCTAACAAATCAACTACCACTCTTCCATTTGGCATTGAATCTTTAAGATTTTGGGTAAGTTCAACAACTGCAGTTAAATCAAAATTTCCAGTTGGATTTTTTTGACTAACAGTAATGATATTATCAATGAACTCCTCATATAATTTATCTTTAGCCATTTTATTAATGATAAATGCTGTCTGATTTTCATAAACAGCTCCAAATGGATATGCATTTTCAGTAAAACCACCAGATTTTTTTATTAAATCGTTTATTGATTCACCGTCAGCCATGAGATATCTTCCTGGCTTTAACACTGCACCATTAATTTTTACATTCCTAAATTTATGTTTTCTTATATAGATGGAGTCTCCATCATTTGCAATTATATTTCTGAATTGACTAATATTAGTTATAGGAAGTGATTCTATTTTACCATTAAGAATTCTATCTAAATATATATTTTTTAAATCTGCGTCACTAGTAACTCCATTAGAATAAGAGATTAAATCATATAAACTCTGGCTATCGAGCAGTTCATATTTGGCTGGAATCTTTACTGCACCATCAATATTTACAAGTTTTTTTACTGGGTTTACAAATATTATGTCTCCTGATTTTAAGCTAATTTTTGATTTATAAAATCCAGTTATTAAAACATCATACATATCCAGTGTTTCTATTACTTCCTGGTTTCTTATTAAATTAATCTCCCTATAACTACCATGTTCATTTATTCCACCCGCTACACCAAGAACATGCAATAAATTTGAATTTCCACTAACTGTATAAATTCCAGGGTTATATGCATTACCTGAAACCAACACATTTATATCTCTTACTTCATTTAAAGTGATAAAGGCTTCTGTACCAATGTAAGTAGAATTTACCTTTGATTTTATTAGAGATACAGCATCATTTAAAGATAGTCCTGCTATTACAATGGGTCCTATGTCTGGTAAATTTATTGAACCATCTCTTTTTATTTGAAAACTTTCGTTTTCATCTCTTTGACCTATTAATTGAATATCTAATACATCTCCAAAGTCTAAAATATATGTTGGACTAAGATTTGGTTCATTTATTGGCATATATGTTGATTGATAAGTGCTAAAAAAGTCACTACCAAAAAGCATCAGGTCTTTGGAGGCAGGATCATATTCATCTTCAGACAGCCTTTCTTCTAAATATTTAAGATCTTCCTCTAATCTTTTTTTAAGATCTTTTAGTTTCTTTTTTTCCAATTCCGTTTGTGATTCAATGCTTCTATATATAGGATCATCTAATGAGCTTTGTTCTTTTGTTTTGTTTACAATATCTTGTTGAATATCCTCGGGAAGACTATTCAAAAATGCCTGGTCTAATTCTTGTCCAGATATAACTATGCTTAGAGTTAATATTGATAAAATTTGTGTATATTTTTTCATTTATTACTACTTAATGATTGTTAATATAATTATATAGATAATATGCTTAAATTAAACCGTTATTCCTCTAGCCCTGGAATGCTGACACTTTCTATTTTTAAACATTGATTCACAATATTATCCATTAAATTATTAATTTCTGTGTCCTTTATTGTTTCAATACTGGATTGAAACGTAAATCGAAATCCAATTTTGATCTCTTGATTTTTATGATTAATATAATAATCGAATATGTAAATATTTTTTAAAGACTCATAATCTAAGTTAAGCAAAAAGTCCTCAAGAATAATAAGGTCGGATGGATTTTTTACTGCAAAAGATAAATCCCTTGAAGACGATGGGAATTCAGAAATTGGAACATACTTCTTAAATTCATAACTATCTTTAATTTGGGCGTCATAATTTATTTCTAATTCAGGTTTAATCTCAAATTCAATGTAGCTTATATGATTTTTTAATTTTGAGTCTATCGATGTTCTTGGTATCTCTATAAAATCTTTTTTAAAGTTAATTTTAGCTGATTCTAAAATTTCTTTTACGTAATTATTTGATATTTTTTTTGAAAAGTCTCGATAATTCTTATCAACTCTTCCACTAGCTATAATGCCAATAAGCCTTTTTTCTTCTTCTAATGCATTTGTATAAATATTTGAAATTTCAAATAATTTTATTGAATCATGTTGCCTTCTTTCATTATATAAAAGATTGTTTGTTAGCGAATTTTTTAGGGATGTCCTTAAGAATCGTTTATTACTATCTAGTGAATTATCTACTTTTATAGAATTCTCATTTAATTCATGAGTAAAGGGATTATTTATTACCTCAAAAAAACCATTATCAATTAATAATTGTTTTAATCTATTTTCATTATTAGTATCTTTCATACGTTCTTTCGCAACTAACAGTGTTTTTGGATTTATGTTGTCATAACCTATAGATCGAGCAATTTCCTCAGAAATATCATTGATTGATTTTATATCGTTCCTATAACTTGGGACTTCAATATTATTACTATCAATTTCAAAGCCAAGTCTAGTTAAATAATTTTTACATTCTTTATCCGAAATATTAGTTCCTAATATTTTATTTAGTTTATTGCAGTCAAAAGGTATTTTAATTGGATTTGTGTCCTCAAAACTCATATTTAAAATTTTTGCTTCCTTTATGGTGGAATGATCCTCAATAATTTTCAGGAACCTTCTTAAAATATATTCATGGCGCTCTGAATCGGTGTTTCTTTCAAATTTATGAGCAGCATCTGAAGATATGTCATACTTAATAGACTTCCCAATTATTGATTCAGGATTAAAATGAGCACACTCAACAATTACAGATTTAGTGTCTATATTACATGCTGTATTTTGTCCACCAACGACTCCAGCAAGATTTACAATATTATTTTCTTTATTCTTAAAAACTAGATCATCGCCAATTAAATTTATATCTTTGTCGAGCAAGGTTGCAAAATTTCCTCCATCGCAAACATTATCCAATAAAAGATAGTTACCTAATTTATTTGAATCATAGCAATGAGTAGGTTGCCCTGTTTCGTATGAAATGTAGTTTGATACATCTGTAAAAAAATTATTTTTTTTATTAGGCATGTCATCATAATAGCTTTTCATAAAATCTTTATAAGAATCTGGTATTTCATCAATAACTATTTTAAGAAAGGATATTTTTTTACATTGATTTGGAACATTGTTAATAAATTCAAATTCGAATGGGTCTATTTTTTTCTCAAAGATTTTATTATTTTCTTGATAATCATAAAATAAACCTAGATCTCTTAATAAGCCATCTACAGACAAACAATCGCCTCTATTAGGGGTTATCTCAAGATCAAAAATTTGATCATTAATTTCATGCTCATGGCCTAGATGAAATAGCCTTTCTGATAATTCATCTATATCAGGAGAAGATAATATTCTTTGTGATAAATGTTTATAGGATATCTTCATTTAAAATGAGAAAGAAAGTCTAAATTAGATTTATAGAAGTCTCTAATATCTTTTACTTGGTACTTCAACATTGCAATCCTCTCTATACCTAAACCAAAAGCCAGTCCAGAATATTTATTTGAGTTTATTTTACAATTATCTAATACAATTGGATTAACAATACCGCATCCAAGAATTTCTAACCAAACTCCATCTTCTGATAAAATATCAACTTCAGCAGAAGGTTCTGTAAATGGAAAATATGATGGTCTAAACCTTACTTTTATATCTTCACCAAATAAAGAGTATATAATCTTATATATTAAATCCTTAAGGTTAGCAAAACTAACTCCCTCATTTATATACATACCTTCTATTTGATGAAACATAGGTAAATGAGTGGCATCGTCATCTTTTCTATAAACTTTACCACTTGAAATCATTGCCAATGGAAGTTGCTGGCTTAGCATACCCCGTATCTGGACAGGTGAAGTGTGTGTTCTCAGAACATTAGATTTATCATTTACATAAAATGTATCATGCATTTGGCGTGCTGGATGAGACTTTCTAATATTTAACATATCAAAATTAAATTCTTCTGTTTCTATCTCCGGCCCATCAATAATGTTAAAGCCATAATCTAATAATATATTTGTTATATGATCTAGCGTTTGTGTTATTGGGTGATAAGAACCAAGGCCCTTTGTGAGCTTTGGTGGGTTAATGTCTTGTAGCTTGGACATTTAACCGGATACTATTTTGTTGAAATATCTACAATCTTTTTGAAGGTTGCGCTATCGTGAATTGCAATATCTGACAGAATTTTTCTATCCAAAATTATATTTTTCTTTGAAAGTGAATTTACAAATCTAGAATAAGAAGTTCCTAACATTCTAGTTGAAGCATTTATTCTTGATATCCATAATGCCCTCATTGATCTTTTTCTGTTTTTTCGATCTCTAAAAGCATATTGTAAGGATTTAATATTTGCTTGTTTTGCTGTTTTATATAATCTGCTTCTTGCACCATATTGTCCCTTAGTGGCGGACAAAACTTTTTTGTGTTTCTTTTTTGCTGATAATGATTTTGTTACTCTTGGCATGATGTCTTACCTATTTATTAAATTTGAAGCCATTTTTAAAACAGTTCCAGATAACTTATTTAAACCTCTGTTGTGCCTTTTTCTTTTTGTAGACTGTTTAGTAAGAATATGATTCCTATTAGCGCTTCTACTTTTAATAGAATTACCGGTTTTTTTGAATCGCTTAGCTGCACCTGAATGTTTTTTTAGTTTATATCCCATAATAATATCTATTTTTTATTTTTCCTTAATGGAGATAGAACCATTAAAAGTTGCCTACCTTCTAATGAAGGTTCTTGATCAACCTGTGCAATATCATGTAATTCATCTTTAAGTTTATTTAAAAGATTTAATCCCATATCGCTATTAAGTATCTCTCTACCTCTAAAACGGACGCTTATTTTAGTCTTATCTCCATCAATAATAAAGCTTTTAATTTTTTTTAATTTAATATTGTAATCACCAGTATCTGTAGAGGGTCTAAATTTTATCTCTTTAGTTGAAGTTCTCTTAGTTTTTGTTTTTGTTTTTGAAGATGAGCTTTTTTTCTTATCAAATAAATGCTTACCATAATCCATAACTTTACAAACTATAGGTTCTGCACCATTTGGTGAAACTTGAACAAGATCAAGAGAGGCATTTTTTGCTGATTCCAAAGCTTCTTGCAAACTTACAGTACCCACCTTTGTTCCACTAACGTCAATTAAAATTACATCTGAAGCAACAATTTTTTCATTAATTGATACTTTTTGTTTTTTGTGAATAGTTATAGTAATTTCCTAAAAGTGATTGTTTATATGTATATCAACCAGTGTTTATTTTGTTGTTGTTTCATAAATTTTGGTAATTTTAAACTAATTCACTAATTTGGCAATTATTATTTATCTTATGGCTGGAGAATCTTCTTTTCCCATAAATTATTATTATTTGTGAAAGATACTCTTTTATTTAATCTATATTTATTTCCTGTCCAAAATTCAAAATAATAAGGTGTGAATGAAAATCCTCCCCAGTAATCAGGTCTTTTTCTCAAATTATTATTATCTAAAACATGTTTATAATTTTTAACTACTTGATCATAGGATGCGATTTCTTTAGATTGCTGTGAAGATATTGCTAGAGCATTTTTTTTAGTTTCTCTTTTTTTAAAGTATTCATCACTAAATTCAGCTGATGTTTTTTTAATATATGCTCTCATCCTTATTTGAGTATCAATACTCGGCCAATATATTAATGCCAATATCATGTTGTTAGATTTAATTTGATGTGATTTTGGCGAGTCATAGTTTGAAAAAAATATGAACTCTTTTTCGTTAATGATTTTTAAATTAACCATCCTGGCATCGACTTCCTCTGTAGAGTTTGAATATGAAGAAATGGAGATAGCTTGTATCTGATTTTGATTAGCTCTTAATGCATCCTCATAACAATCTTTAAGGATTTTATATGGCAAATCATTACTTAAGTTCTTAAAAATGATCAATTGAATTTATTTATCCTCATAATAGCTTAATCTTTCAATATCATCTTCTTCTGTTTTATTCCCGAACTGAATTTCAATAATGTGGCATGGCTCATCGTAAGGATTAATAATTTGGTGCCATGCTTCTTTCTTAATATGAAGAGTATCTTCTAAATTTAATTCAATCTCCTTTGCGTCATCTGCAGCACTTTCACTATAATTGACAATACATTTACCCTTACTTAGAAACCAAATCTCACTCCTGTGAAAATGCCGTTGAAAACTTAAACCCTTTTTTGGATTTACAATTAACTCCTTCACTTTAACATTTGTTGGGCCAAGATCTGTGAAAAGATTATAGAATCTTCCCCATATTCTCTCTTCCATTTCGTATGTATGATTCTTTAATATCCAACTTGAGGAGTTCATCTTATCTGATCCACCAACTTCGAAATTAAAAGATACTCCGCTCACAGACATTTCAGGTATATTATCGATATCCCTATCCCCACCATTACAAAAAATAATTTCGTCATTGGGAAACATTTTTTTTATTTTCTCTAAGCCCAAAGAGCAACTTCCTTGGTCGTCATCTTCAAAGTCATACACAGAATCAACCATAGATAAATTCTCAATTATTGTTTTTCTTTCAATGTATGGCATAAAAAATTTATTTTTTTTATTTATTAGCCATTGATCGCTATTAAGGAGAACTATGAGCTTATCTCCAAGTTTTTTAGCTGATTTAAAATATTCAATATGACCTGAATGAATCGGGTCAAATCCTCCACTTACAATCGAAATCTTCATAATGATAATTATACTCTTAAATTGTTGTATGAAATTAAACTAAAAATTCAGGTTTTTTTGGTATATCTTTGAATAGTCTTTCAAAAATGTTACTTTTTGGAAATATAACAACATAAGCGGTTACAAATATAATTTTAATATATAAGCTAAATGAGTTGTTTTGAATATACCAAAGTTCTAAATCACTCTTATATGGAATAATGTTTTTATTATAAAACTCATTAGGGTTTTCTTTGCCTAGCAAATAGCGCTCCTCATCACGAAAAAAAATTGAGCCAATTCCTGATAGTCCTGGCCTTACGGTGTTCAACATTGTTTGAGCTTTTGTAGAATAGTTGTAAAAAGTATTTGGCACCATTGGTCTGGGGCCAACAATACTCATATCTCCAATTATTATATTTATTAATTGAGGTAATTCATTTATTTTAGTTTTTCGAAGGAGCTTTCCAAAAGGAAGAACTCTTGGATCATTGTGTATGGTAATTTCACCAGCTCCAATATTTGGACTATTTTTTAACATTGTTGCAAACTTTAGCAACCCAAACTCTTTCCCATTCAAGCCGATTCTTTTTTGCTTATAAAATATTTCACCTTCTCCAGTAAATTTTAAAACGATGGCAATAGGAATAAATATTGGTGATAAAATGAGTATTGCTAGAGAACTTAGGAAAATATCAAATATTCTTTGCATAATATTATCTGTCTTTTGTAATAAAATTTTCTGGAGGTCTGAAACCACCTCTTTTTGGGGTATTACCTTTCTCAAAAAATTCCTTGTACCAATGTACAGTATGTCTCACTGCATCTTTCCAATTAATTTCAGGGTTATAACCAAAATCGTTTCTAGCTTTACTTATATCAGGGCATCTTCTTGAAACAGATCCAGGATATGTCATGGCGTTTTCGTACTGGCCTGAATAATCATAAAGTGAACCAATATATTTTGTTAGAGTTTCCATATTTATTTCATCATCCATTCCAATATGATAAATTTGACCGGAGGATTTTTCTGATTCCATTGCCCCAATAGTCCCTTTAACAGCGTCGTCGATATAGCAAAAAGCTCTTGTTTGATCGTGTCCGTATATTTTAAAAGGAGATTCTTTCGCCTTAAAAAATCTTTCAGAAATATGAGGTATAGCGTGTCCAAAGCCCATCTCTGGACCAATTATATTCTGATATCGAACAATCACACATTTATAATTATGTGATTTGGCTGAATGAAAAAATGCAAGCTCACCATGCATTTTTGTAATAGCATATGTCCACCTTGGGTGTTTAACATCTTCAATACATAAAGCAACCGATTCAGGCGTTGGAATTTCTATATTAAATAAATCTGAAGTTCCTGCATAATTTTCACTAGAAGATGAAAATAGTAATTTATTTATTGGATTTCTTGAAATGAAATCCAAAGTATTCATAGTTAGTAATGAATTTATTCTTATAACCTCTTCAGGATGTTCAAGAGTTTTATTTACTCCAACTACTGCAGCAAGCATATATATTTCGTCAAAGTTCTGATTTAATCTATGGAATGCTTGCATGTCTGTAAAATCGTCAATTACAGGTTTAAATCTATTTTTAGTGGATGGATTACTTGCTAATTCGCTCCAGTTGGAGCCTTCTTGAATATCAGCAGCAGTCACCACACAATCATTGCTTGAAAGCAAGGAAGATACTATATTTCTTCCTATAAAGCCTCCACCGCCAAGAACCAGTATTTCTTTCATTATTTTCCCAAAATCTATTTAATATCGCCTCTTCCAAGAACAGAAATTGTATGTTTTTTTTCTAACTGCTTTATTTGTTTATTACTAAATAAGCCTATCGTATCAAATATTTTAGTAGGATTTAATTTCATTATTTTATCAAGAGTTGAATTTTCTTTATACACACTATGCCCAGCAGAAATTATTATTATATCTGGATCTTTGTCTAGAACATCATCAATGTTTGAATTAACTTTATATTCAAGCTCTTGCCAGAAAGAAATAAACGGATCATGTAAATATACTTGAGCTTTAGATTCTTTTACTTTCAATAGAAGTGTTTCAACTGGAGTATACCTGGTGTCTCCAACATCTCCTCTATATGATACGCCTAAGAAAACTAACTTTTTATTCTCTAAAGGCCCGAAAACTTCTAATAAACGATTGTATGCGAATATAGGCATTTGGTCGTTATTAGAGACACTATTTATGCTCATTTTTAAATCAGAATTTGAACCAAAAAAAGATTGTCGTGCCCAACTAGCTAATAGAGGATCTTTAGTTAAACAATATCCTCCAACTCCTACACCGGGATACATTAAGTTGGCATGTGTTTTTCGGATTCTTATTGCATCAACAATTGAGTAGAGATCAACACCGGCCTCCTCTGCAAACCTAGACCATTCAATTGCAAATGAAATATTCATAGCTCTATATGAATTTTCTAAGACTTTTGCAATTTCTGTTGCATTAGTATTTTGAAGTCTTGTAAGCTCACATTTTTTAGAATCGATAATAGTATTTAAGAATATTTCTATGTCATCAGCACTTCTATCATCTATTCCAGAATAAACTCTAGGAAATTCTCTAATTGAATCAATGTACTCCGGTCCTGGCATAACTCGCTCATATGAATGACCTAATCGATATTTGTCAGTTCTAAGATTTCTTTTTAAAAGGTGCTCTTCTATAATCGGCTTCACAACTAATTGGCTTGTACCTGGTGGAACAGTTGTTTCTACCAAAATCAAAACATTTTCTTTGCATTTAGAGCCAATTGAAGCCATTGCGGCTTTAAACCCTGTTAAATCAACATCAAAACTTTCTAAAACTCTCTCTTTGTTTGACTCTTTTTGAACATCTAAATTTATATCAACAATAACTATATCTGCATACTTGTAAGCATTAGGGTCATAGGTCGCATATAAATTGCCTTTTTCTATTGATTTTTGAAAAAATTGATCAATTTTTGGATCATCCGCTACAAGAGGAAATATACCCTCATTAATAGACTTTATTTTCCAATACGTATTTTCATTTGGCAAATCAATACCAATAACAGCATAATCTTCACTGAAAGAATTTGCGCAAACAAGCGCCATTACAGCACCGACAAAACCCAACCCCTGAACAACAATTACTTTTTTTCCAGAATTTCTTTCCAAAAAATCTTCTAAATTCTTCGTATCATCTAATTCTGAAGGAATTTGATAAATTTTGTTATTGATTGCATTAACTGATTGTTTCATTAAAAAATTATCCAAAACTATTTAAAAAAGATTTCATAAATATTATGACCTTAAAACTCCACAAAAATCTAAAAATTTCTTTTTGGTAATTTTTTTTATACTATTTTTGCTCAAAAACTCTTTGTGCTTCACAAGAACAACAATCAAATCTGAATCTAATGCATCATCAAAACTAGAAAGACTAAATTTATTATGTGATTTGATATTAGGCTCGACAGCAACTACATTGATATTTTTTTCTAAGAGATGAGTTACTACCTCAACAGCGGGAGACTCTCTTAAATCATCTATATTAGGTTTAAAGGATAATCCTAAACATGCTACTTTTGGCTTTCTATTGATTAATGATTTTATATTATGCACTTCCATACAGATCTTACTGACCACCCACTCCGGCTTGTAATCATTTATAACTCTTGCTGTTTTAATTAATTTTGATTCATCAGGATTACTCGAAACAATAAACCATGGATCAACTGCTATACAATGCCCGCCGACACCAGTTCCAGGATCAAGAATATCTACTCTAGGATGTCTGTTAGCAAGTTCTATTAATTCCCAAACATTTATATTATTTTTATCACATATCATTGATAATTCATTTGCATAAGCAATATTGATATCTCTGAAACTGTTTTCAGCTAATTTACACATTTCTGCTGTTTTATCAGATGTTTTTAAAACATTGCCATTAACAAATGTTTCATAAAAGGAAGAAACATTATCTGTTGATTTCTTATTAACTCCTCCAACAATCCGATCATTATTTACGAGTTCATGAATTATTTTTCCTGGAAGTACTCTCTCAGGACAATAAGCTATTGAAACTTTTTCAATGTCTACATCTGTCGAATTAATCAAATCATATATTTTTCCTGTTGTTCCAACCGGAGAGGTTGATTCTAAAATTATAAGATCGCCTTCCTTAATTAATTCTTTTATAGATTCTGCTGCACTCATTACATAATCAATGTTTGGTGAGGGTATTCCTTCTTCATATTTGAAAGGAGTTGGAACACAAATTATATAAACATCTGATTCTTTAGGTGATGTATATGCTTTTAAATTATTTGATAGAACTGAATTTTGCACATATTTATCTAGGTCTGGTTCTACAATATGGACATTTCCTGAATTAACTGTATCAACTGTCGATTGGTTTATGTCTACCCCAACAACTTCATATCCTAGATTCGAAATAAGCGCTGCAGTTGGTAGGCCAATATAGCCTAGGCCAATAACACAGATTTTTTTCTTTTCAGTTTGCATTTAACTCTTTCTTTATTACATCAACAATAGTTTTTGATGCATCACCATTACCATATGGATTATGAGAATTTGACATTAAATTATATTCAGATTTATTTTCTAAAATAAATGATACTTGTGTGAATATTTTTTTCTTGTTAGCTCCAACTAATTTTACTGTGCCTGCTTCAACTGCTTCAGGTCTTTCTGTAACATCTCTCATAACAAGAACTGGTTTTCCAATGCTTGGAGCTTCCTCTTGAATGCCTCCAGAATCAGTCAGTACCATATATGATTTTCTTAATAAAAATATAAAAGGTTCGTATTCTAGTGGATCTATTAAATGAATATTTTTATCTTCAGATAAAATAGATTTTACAGGCTTTTGAACATTTGGATTTAAATGAACAGGATATACAAAGTGAAAATCACTAAATTTTTTTGCTAATGCAGATAATGCTTCACATATATTAATAAAACCATCACCAAAATTTTCTCTTCTATGTCCTGTTACTAGTACAAACTTTTTATCTAAATCAAAATCCAAAATTTTATTTAAAAAGGATTCTATTTTTCTTTTCTTTTCTAAATTATTTTCAATCTTTTCAATTACTAATTTAAGAGCGTCTATCACTGTGTTACCAGTTACAAAAATTTTATTTTTATCAATGCCTTCATTTACAAGATTTTCAAAACTGGATTGAGTTGGTGCGAAGTTAAGCATAGCTATCTTGCTTGTTACTTGACGATTAAACTCCTCTGGAAAAGGAGCTAATATATCGTTTGTTCTTAATCCAGCCTCAACATGTCCAACTGGAATATTTCCATAAAAAGCAGCTAAAGATGCTGCGAGTGTCGTTGTGGTATCGCCATGAACTAGAACTAAGTTAGGCTTATATTTATTAAATATATTTCTCATGCTTGTAAGAATAGATGATGTAATATCTGTTAAGTCTTGTTTGTGTTGCATTATATTCAAATCTTCGTCGGGTCTAATATCAAATATCTCAAGAACTTGATCTAGCATTTCTCTATGTTGAGCAGTTACACATATTACTGTTTTAAATAGTTTATTATTTTTTTTAAGCTCATTGCACAAAGGAGCCATTTTTATGGCCTCAGGACGTGTTCCAAATACAACCAAAACTGTTTTTGGCAAGCTTATCTCCAAAATGATTTAAATTTAAACATTATAAACAAAAGAGATACTAACAGGTCTTTTTAAATACTTTTTTTATAGAGCTATCAAAATTATCTATAAAGTTTTTAACAATTTTTTCTCTTATATAATTATTGTTTAAGTGCTCCAAATTTTCTTTTATGTCACCTTCATTCAAGTCAACACATACTAACTCATCAAAGGCAACTTGAAGACTATCAAGGTTACCTGCATTAAAAATCTTTGTACCCTTAAAATTTATAAATATATCTTTAGCTGGCCCATTTGGAAGACCTAATAGAGTTCTTTTACCAGAAGCAATATATTCAAATATCTTTGTTGGCACAGCTGAAGAATATTTTTCTCCTATTTGAGCAAATAAAATATCAGCGTCTTGAATAAAATTAACCACCTCTTCTTGTGGAACAGGATCAAAGAATTCTAAATTGTGTATCATTTCATCATGTTTTCTTTTTTTTAATTTTTCTGTAATTGCTCCATCACCAACAATCTTTACATGAATATTAGCTTTATTCTTAATAGAAAAATCTAGAAGAACATCAAGTTCTTGAGCAATACCAACATTACCTATATAGGTGATATTAATTTTCGAAGATAAAGAGTTTTTTAATATGGGTATAGATATGAGCTCATCGAATTTACTTTGAGAAATGCCGTTTGGAACAACCATAGGCTCTTGTTTAGTGATTTGTTTAACGCTTTCAGCTTCATAGCTATTTGTAACAGATAATATGTCTACTTTTCTTGCTGATAATTTAAATAAACTCTTAGATAATATTTGCAAAACATTTTGGAGCATACCATCTTGAAAATAAGTCCAAACTGCATCTCTTATATCTAGTGACAATAGCTTAGGCTTTCTGAAAAAAATTACAGGAAATAAAAGTAAAATTGAGGGAATAGTAACTAAAAAAATTTCTGAGTCAGTTTTTTTTGCATTTAGCCAAAGTTTAATTGATATAGTCAGCTCATTTAATCCTCTTAATAAATAGTTGTTTTTATTAACTTTTTTAGACTTTATATTGATAACCTTAATATTATTATCAAAAAAATATGTTTTGTTGTTCTCTTGAGAGCAACAAACTATATCAACATATTTAATATTGGAGTTAGTAATTAGTTGCTCTGCAAATGTTCTTACTCTATTTGCTGTTGCTTTTCCATTAGGAAATGGAAATGAAGTTATTATCGTTACCTTCATGAAATAATCTCAACAATACTTTCACCATTAATAATATCAATCTCAAAGCATTTTGTTGACTCTAATGTTCCAAAGTTTTTGGTACATTTCCAAGGGACTAATTGGCATGCGCCCTCCTTAATAAAAAATTTTAGTCTAGCATGGCCATTACACAGATAAAATTCATTATGGCCTATCTTCTCTATTTCAACTAAAGGATCTAATATAAACCTTGAAATTGCTTGATTGTATTTACCAGTTACACGATCATTTATTTTTATAATATTAGGCTCCACATTCCATGTGCGGACATGTTTTATATCATTATGAATAATTTTTTGATATCCGTCATGAGAACATTGAATATTTAATAACTTACTGTGGATTTGATTTATATTTAAGTCTATTGGGTATGCTCTTTTTGCAACTCTAAAGGATGACCAAACTTCAGATGAGCTTTTATCATTCACTTCCACAGTATTATGAGCCATGGTTGATCTCTCAAAAGCTCTTCTATCATTAAGCTCATATGTGGAGGTACCTGAATTAATAAAAAAGTGCTTATCTTTATGGTTCATCTCAAAAGAAAGATTATCAGCATGCCCATGAGCTAATAAGTAGTCAGGTCCCAGTTTAGCTAAATCAATAATTATTTTTGTTTCTTTACTTTTTACATTTATGTAGCCAGAATTTTTTAAATACGTGAAATCTATATCTTTATTTTGTTCAGAATATTTTTTGTTGATATTGAGTTGCAAAGCAGTAGCGTAAGCTTTTAATTTCTTTGGAGATGGAGATATATTTGATGCTGAGTCATTAAAATTTGTTAATTCATCATCATTAAATGTCATATTATTCAGCCATTCAAACATTTTAGGAATTTTATTATTTAATAGCTTTTGAAGAGCATCTGTATTATTTGGTTCATATAATCTAGATACATTTAAAATATCAAGTAAATCTTGAATAAACATACAATGATACATTGGAGATAATTCAAAATTTCCACCATCTTCAAGAACTTGTTCATTTAATTCGTTGACTAATAATTTTATAGATTTATTCAACCACTTTAATGCTATTGGATCATCGAAGTAGCAACCAAGAAAAAATAAAGCTTTTGCGTTAGCAAATAGATGATTACCTAATATATGGTACTCAATAGACTTATTTAAGAGAACGCCTTGAGAAAAAAGGCTTCTGCGGGCTTTTAGATTTAATTTTTTTTCTCTTAAATCCCATTTAATCCAGTTCACAATCCTTATTGATAATGGATATGGTTCATACCCAATTGAATTATTTGGGTTATTATTTATCCACTCTTCAACTAAATTTTCATGCCACTTATTTCTAATTTTGGAATCTATTGCATTTAAGTCATTAAAATAATGAAGGTTATAACGCCAAAGCTTTGGCATTTCTGGTGCGTTCCAACCTAAATCTTTTAGGCTTCCTTTTTGGCTAAAAAAAATAAAATCGCTCGGGCTTGTCATTGAGATTTTATCCTGACAATAATCTAAGAAATCTTGATTTTTTATTTTCTTACGTAATATAGGATTGGAATGGTTTTCCTTTATTGAAGGGGTATATAGCCTTCTTAAAACTTGAAAAAATATTTGCTTAAATTTTAGCTTTCTAACAGTATTAAAATAAAATTTTATAGTCAAAGCTGCTTTCTTAAATTTTCTGCTATATCAATAGAGGATAGTGCTACTTCATATAATTCATCAAAAGGTATGGTTGTCCTATGTTGATTTATATCATTTAAAAAACTTTTAATGCAATTATTCTGTCCTTTGTCTTGGGTCCATGTCCTCATTGTTTTAAAATTTTTCCAACCGTAACCTTTGAGAATTCTAAAGTTATCTAAGTTAAGAATCTTTCCACCAACAAAAACATTGATAGTTTCTTTCGGATATCCGCTAGATCCATTAGAAAAATAATGAATGGTTCCAAAAGACTCGTCATCAAATTTAATTGTTATAGTCACAGTATCCTCATTAAGTTTTTTAGACACTGACGACCCAAAAGAAATTGAATTTACACTTTTAATTTTGTGACCTATTAAAAATCTCATTAAATCAATATAATGGCATGCTTCTCCTATAATTCTTCCACCCCCTTCAGCAGAGTCATGTACCCAATGATTATCAGGTATGTTTCCAGCATTCATTGTCATGACTACGCTTTTAGGCTCTGTAACTGCTGACATTAATTCTTTCATTTTCATGATATGTGGGGAAAATCTTCTGTTAAAACCAACCATAAGCTGTGTGTTAATTGAGGCTTTATTGACTTCTTGATAAGTATCTCTGACTGCATTTAACCCCTGTCTATCTATTGCAAGAGGCTTTTCGACAAATACATTTTTTTTTGCTTTCAATGCCTTGCAAACAAACTCAGAATGAGAATCATGTCTTGAAGCAATTACTAAAGTATTAATTTCATTATTACTAATTACATCGTCCACATCAGTTGATGAGTATTTAAAGTTTGAATTTTTTCCGTGAATTGTGCCACTGAGTCCATTGGACGTAAGCAGAGTATGCAAGACAACATTATTTTTTTTAAACGTTGGTATTAAAACTCGCGATGCATAATTTCCAGCACCAACAAATGAAACAATTGCAGAGTCATTTTTAAAAGATGTATGATTATTCTTTTTCTTATCTTGAAGAGAGATACTTTTTGAAGATACATTATTATTAGATTTTGATTCATAATCAAAAATCATTCCAAGTCCATGTTCTCCTTTGGATATTTTTGAATAAATTTTTGGGGCTTCATCAAATTTTATTCTTTGACTTATAAGTTTTGAAACATCTATTTTTTTTGATTCCATTAAATTTAATATAGCTTCAAAATTTCTTTGTTCAGTCCATCTAACGAAACCTATAGGATAATCATTTCCAGCTTCTTCATAATTTTTATCATATCTCCCTGGGCCATAAGAACAACTTACTTGAAATGTTAACTCTTTTTCATAAAAATCATCCCTTGAAAGATTTAGCCCTACAACACCAACTAAAATTATTCTGCCCCTCTTTCGACATATATTTGCAGCATCACTTATAAGATCGTTATTAGAAGTTGATGCAGTAATAATTACTCCATCAACACCCTGGTTTTTTGAAAAATATTTTGAATAAGCAATTATATCTTCTTGCTTAGACGGATTAAAAATATCGGCACCAAAATTTCTTGCTAAATCTAATCTATCGTCTTGAAAGTCTATTGCAAGAACTTTACAACCATGTGCTATTAATATCTGTACGGTTAATAATCCAATTACACCAAGTCCAAAAACTACAAAAAATTCACCTAATGTTGGTTTTGCAAGACGGACTCCTTGAAGTCCTATTGCACCAAGAACAACAAAACTAGCTTCATCGTCGGAAACCTTATCAGGTATTTTTGCACATAAGTTTTTTGAGACAGAAACTATCTCAGAATGATTACCATTACTTACAACTCTGTCACCTACAGAAAATTGAGAAACATTATTACCAACTTCTTTCACAACACCAACATTACAGTAACCAAGTGTTATTGGTTGGTTTAGCTTGCTTTGCACAGCCTCAAAAGTGCTGGCAAGACCATCAGTTTTAACTTTATCAATAACTTCTTTTACTTTGTCGGGTTGCTGTCTAGCTTTTTTTATATATCCAGATTTTGCAAAATCGACAAGCATTTTTTCAGTTCCAGGAGAAATTAGACTTTTGGTAGTATGGATTAAAATATTATTGTCAGAAATGCTAGGTGTGGGAACTTCTATTATAGAAGTATCTCCAGTTTTAAGGTTTTGAATTAATTGTTTCACAGAAAATTCCTATTTTTCTAATTATATGTTAAATCTGATTATCTATAAATTTTCTGCACCATATTTCAATTGTTAGTAATGAAAATATGGTGTAAGAGTAGTCTCTAATTCCAAGTTGATTATTTTTTATTAATTTTTTAACTTCCAAGTGATTAAATATACCTCTATTTTTTATGCTCTCTTCTGATAACAAATCATCTACTAGTGATCTAAGATCATTTTTAATCCACCTTCTTATTGGTGCTCCAAATCCAGTTTTTGGTCGATAAATAACCTCATGAGGTAGGTATTCTTCCATGGCTTTTTTTAAAATCCATTTTCCCGTTGTTCCCTTTTGTTTATATTTATCAGGTATCCTAGCTGATAAATTAACTAGCTCTAAGTCTAGAAATGGAACTCTTACCTCAATACCTGCTGCCATCGACATTTTATCTGTATAAATTAAGTTATGATCAGCAAGAAAAAATCTTTGCTCAAGAGAAAGAATTTTTTCAATAGGATTAAGGCGAGAATCAACATTTTTTAAAAAATCTATAAAAGGCTTATCAGGATTAATGTTTTTAACAGCATTTTTCATTTCATCAGAAAATAATGGTTCTAGATCTGATCTTCTTGCCCATGCAAAATATGAAGCCAATCTTTCATCTCCATTTGAACCTGCGTTATTAAATAGTTTACTTAGCCTTCTTCCAAATGATTTATTTTGATCAGTCTTTAAAGAAAAAGTCTCCATTTTTTTTCTAGTGTACTGTGGCAGCCATGACCATAATTTCTCATAATTAACCGCAAGATGTCTTCTATATCCAGTAAATAAATCATCCCCTCCAGATCCAGACAATAATACTTTCATTCCATTTTTTCGAGCTAATTTTGAAATATATAATACATTTAAAGGAGCGGGATCAGCCAAAGGCTCGTCCAGCATCCAAACCATTTCTTCTAAATCTTTTACCAATTCTTCCGAATTAATTTTTACGACCTCTAAGTTTACTCCTAAGTGTTTTGCAACTTTAATTGCATACGGCAAGTCCTCTGCAACATCTTCATCAGAGCCTCCAATTGGTTCAATAGTAAAACAATTTAAATCTTTAACATGATTTTTTGCTAAAGCGACAACAGCACTAGAATCTAAACCGCCAGATAAAAAAGATCCCACTGGCACATCAGCAATAAGTTGTCTATGAACAGCATTTGATAATGCTTTAGATAATTGATGAACAGCATTTTCTGCAGTTTTAATTTTTGATAACAGCTTGGTTTGAGGTAGTCTATACCAACTTTTTTTTGAAACTATTTGGCCATCATTAATTGTTAGCACCTCTCCTGGTAAAACTTTTTTAATTGAAGTTACAGGTGTTCCATCACCTGGACACCAAAGATAAGTTAAGTATTTTTGTATAGACTCGTAATCAATCTCTAAATTATTTTTAATCAAATGTAATAATGCTTTTATCTCACTTGAAAATACTACATTTGAATTATCTTGATGATAGTAAACTGGCTTAACTCCTAAAGCATCTCTAGCAAGGTATAAATTATTAGATCTCTGATCAAATATTGCCAAACCAAAAATACCATTAAAATAAGATAAGCATTCAATACCATATTCAAGATACATGTTTAAAACAACTTCAGTATCAGAACTTCCTTTAAATCTATATCCCTTCTGTTTAAGCCCATCTCTTAAGTCCAAAAAGTTATATATTTCACCATTAAAGACCAATACAACTGACTCATCACTCGATATCATTGGTTGGTGACCAAGAGGAGATAGATCAATTATTGATAGTCTTGTGTGGCCTAATCCAATTTTATGCTCTGTATTAATATAAGTCCCGCTATCATCTGGACCTCGATGATTAAGGCTAGCTGTTGCTTTAACTAAGTCACTATTGGAAAAATTTCCAGTTATTCCTACTATTCCGCACATTAATTTAAATCTCTATTTATTAAATTTTTATATTCTAAGAGTCTAGAATCAAAAGAATGGTTATTCATAACAGTAGAAACGACTTTGTCTATCATATGCTGTCTTTCAGAAATATTTTTACTAGAGTAATCTAAGATAGCCTCATATATGTCAACTTCATGAATTCTATTTATTATATACCCAGTACCCAATACTACTTCTGGTTGAGCTGTAAATGAAGAAACAAGACATGGAGTTCCAAAAGACATTGCTTCAAGTACTGAATTACCAAATCCTTCATAGTAGCTTGGCTGAATATATAAATCAGAATATCGATATAGCTCATTCTTTCTTTCATTTGTAATATCAATTTCAATTGATATATTTTCAGATAAATTTAGATCTCTTATCATTCTCTCTAAATAATTAATCCCATCACCACCTCCACCAACAATAAAAAGTTTTAGATTTTTAAGGTTAGTATGAGGCAGCATAGAAAGAGCTTTAATAATTTTGTCGATTGATTTTCTTAATATCTGATCTTTAGTTAACCAGCACACAGTCATTAATTGAATAACTTCATTAGGTTTTTTGCCTTTAGATAAATTTAATAATTCTTCTTTAGAATTTATAGATGCAGATTTTAGTACATAAGAACTTTTTACTTTTTCGTGAGATGTTATTTGTCTATCCTGACTCTCAGATATAAATAATATTTTGTCAGATAACGCCCATGCAACTCTATTAAAAAATCTAAATAAAAAACTTTTTTTATAAAAATCTAAAGCTCCACTTTCATCAAACATGTGAACAGCTCCTGTTCCAATGACGGGGATCCTTAAAAGTTTTGAAAAGAGAATTATAAAAATTGAAGAATGCCACCACCAAAAATAAACTAAATTTATTTTATTGGTAATTACTAATTTAAAAAATGAAAAGAAAGTGTGAGCTATAAATACTTTATTATGAGTTTCATTCAGCATTTTTAAATCAACTCTATAGTACTCCCACCTATCGAAATATTTTGGCTCGACTGGAACGAAATAGATAACAGTATCAACTAAATTTTTTTTCATTTGATAAATAAATCATTAATAATGCTAAAGACCCACTATAGTAATGTTGATAAATATTAACATTTAAATTCCAATCAATGAGTATTAATGCTGATATAAAAACCATTGGTTTAACTCTGTAATTTATATTCTTAAAGAATTTTCTAAATAATGAAAAATAAAAATAAAAAAGTATCAAAGAAACTATAACTCCATTAGTGGTTAGTGAGTGAAGAAAAAAATTATGAGAATGATTATGAACACCATTTCCAAAAAGAAGTATTTTGATATCTGTAAGGTATCCCAGTGATCTATTCCAGGTCATAGACCTTGTAAATCCAGTGCTATCAGTTAAAGATGTTACCCTATCAAAACTGTTTGTAAATACTTCAAGCAACTCTCCAGCAATATATCCTAATGAAACAAATATTAAAGCAAGTAATATATAAAAATACTTATAGTAAAAAAGAAATGTTACTAACAAAAATAGCATTACTGCGACTCTTCTCATTAAAATAATTTCTATAAAAAATATTCCAAATAATAAAAAGATAGCCCAAATACTTTTTAGTCCAAAATATTGAAGAGCTATATAAAAACCTATTACCAATACTAGTGGATAAGTTAAATAAGCTTGATAGACTACAAAGTCAAATATATAAGGTCCAGCTGAAAATATGTCTCCTGAAAATAGAGAATAAATTATGCTAGCTAAATGCACTGACACAAGCAATATCAAAGATACTAAAAAGCCCTTGACCACATGAATTAAATTTTGTGGGGATAAGTTCTTCAAACATGCATAAATTAGAAAAAAGTGCATTTGTTGCAAAAATAAAAGGGCTCTGTCTCCACCTTCAAGCATGCCAAGAGTTATATATGCCCAACTAAATAATATTATTAGGATTACTTTGATTCTTCTTAAGTAAAAAAAGGGAAACAATATTAATATTAAAAAATTAAAATGTATCGGTACTCCCTCTACCTCATAATATGTTGTAGGCATAGAGAAGCCTGACCCGCCAACAACTAAAAATAATGGCATCGCAACTAATGAGCCTAAAATAAATAAATAATTTTTATTGAGTGATAGCATTTTCTGTGAAGAAGTTTTCTATTATCGCTATCATATGACACATCTCAGATTCTGTAAGACTCCAATGACATGGAAGATTAACACTTTCTAAAAATAGATTCTCTGAATGAACTAATTTTTGACAAGTAGGGCCTGAAGGCGCACTATCAAACCATGTCCCTACTTCAATATTATTTTGATTCATATGATTAATAAATTTATCTTTAATTTTATTTGATAGTAAAAAATGCACTCGAGGAGATGACATATCTTCACAAACTTTGCTATTTACTTTGACAGAAAATGATCTGAGCAAATTAGCAATTTCGTTATGGTTTTTATTAGCGATTGCTAAATTCTTGCTAATACTTTTATACGATCCAAGTAATATTCTTAGAGTAAGAAGGCCTAACTTGCTATGGATTCTGCTATATTTCGAAGATGAGCTACTGGATGCTCTATGAAATTGAACAAGTCTTAGAAATAACCATGCAAAAAACTTTAATTTGCTACCTTTCGGAGAGATATATAAGTTTAGTATCAGTAATATATTTCTGTAAATGTCTCGTATAATTCCAACTCTTTTAATAGATTTATAATATTGGTCAAAATTTGAAGATTGAGGAAGAATTAGGAGTCCTGCCCAGCCTACAGTGAATGACTTTGAAACTTCGAAAGAGATTATTGTAGGATAAGTAGTATTTAGCTCACTTTTAAAGTCATTTGGACCATATGATAAAGATTTATCTAATAAAACTTTTACACCATTTTTAGAAAACTCTTCTAATTCTGAATCAGTATGCGCTTTACCTCCAAATGTAATTTGACTTATCAAAAGTTTACAATCGGCATGTAATTTAAAATCAACCGCTTCAAAGTTTGAATTACAGTCATAGAAATTTATTTTACATCCTAAATCAATTAGCACATCAGTAACAGCATCACATGTGTAATGCATTACTTGTACTACATCTCCCTCTCCAATACCGATATTTTTCATATAGTGAAATAATGCATTTCTTGCAGAATCAAATGGATAAATGGTATTTGGTAGAGAACAAATATCTTTGCTTTCATTGTTTTGAAATGAATTTACGTAGTTTTTAAAACTATTGCCACGCCACAATATAGAGATTCCTCCTCCCCATCTTGACGGATTTGAATATTTATCTAACATTTTATTTATCAAGTACAGTTGAGATAATTAATGATTGCTCATCCTCGCTCAAGTCCGGGTAACTTGGAAGACAAATGGTTCTTGAGGAAATTGATTCAGAGACACTGAGATGCTCGATATTGGAATCCTGATAACAAATCATTTTATTAACCAAAGGAAATCCAGGCCTTACTTCTATATTATTTTTTTTGAGTCTGTGATTCATACTTTTAACTTCTGTTTCATCTTGAAGAAGAATTGTATTAATCCAATTTGAAGATTTCTCAGGGTTGCAATCTTGAAACAATACTTTCTTACTCAAAGTTGAGCGATATTTTTGTGCTAACTTTAATTTTAAATTTAAAATATGCTCAATATCTTCAAGTTGAGCACAACCTATAGCAGCTTGAATATTCGTCATTCTGTAATTATAGCCAATTACATCATGTGTATATCCACCATCAGTCACCAATCCTTGATTCTTTAAATGTGCAACTTTTTCAATTAAATCACCCCTATTAGAAAAAACTGCTCCACCCTCTCCGGTTGTGATAGTTTTGTTTCCAAAAAAACTCAATGTTGCTATGTCACCAAAAACACCAACGTGTTGATCTTGATAAAATGTTCCAAAACTTTCAGCACAATCCTCGATTAAAAATAGTTTATTTTCTTTTGCAATTTTAACTATTTGATTCATCTCACATGGTGCACCATAGATGTGAACGCACATGATTGCTTTTGTTTTTTTTGATATTTTTTTTAAAATTGAAGCGCATGAAATATTCCAGTCATGTTTATTTATATCAACAAAAACTGGCTTAGCTCCTACATATCTTATTGCATTTACAGAAGCAACATAGGTGAATGATGGAACAATTACTTCATCCCCTGGTCCAATATCAAGTGCTAATAAGGCTAAATGAAGAGCAACCGTTCCATTTGAACAGGTAGTAACTGCCTTTGAACCAAGATATGAATTCAAATTATCTTCAAATTTTGAAACAAAACTCCCGCGAGACGATATCCAATTATCATCTAAGCACTGATTAACATACTTTTTTTGATTTCTAGCTATATAAGGTTGGTATATTGGAATTTTCTTCATTTTTTTATGCCATATGGTCTTATATTTCTACTTATTGTAATTCCAAGATTCTCAAAAGGAAGAAATAACCTTGAAATGAAAAATAACACCATACTTAAAAGTATAAAGATAATAAATTGTCCATAGCTTGAATCAATATTGTTCTCTCCAAAGTAATTCATCATATATAAGCCAAAACTTGAAATTAAAGGTACATGCAATAAGTACAATGGGAATGAAACTTTTGCAAGCCATATTAATTTAGGTCTAATCATAAAATTATGAAGTGATTTAGCTTGAATTAGTAAATAAACAATCAAGCTTGCAAAAACAAAATCTATCTGAAAACTATCCAATCCTATGCTTTCAAAAATTGTCTTGAATAATAGAACAGTAATAAATATTGAAACCGGATACCTTAATTCTGACATTCCTTCGTCATGCAGATGCCTTAAAGCTGAACCTAAAAAAAAGAAGCCAAAATAATAGATGAAAGGCACATAACCATAAGTAAAAACCAAAATAAAAGAGAAAAAAATTAAATATACTGGATAGATTTTAATTAAGCCTTTTTGAAGAAACCAAATGTAAATTAAGATAACAATTGAGCCAAATAATTCAGGTCTCATTGTCCATGCTGGTGGGATTAAAGATCTCGAGGGATCATAAAGGAAAAAGGCTTCAACCCACGCAAAATAAATTGCTCTTGCAAAATCTACATTCTCTTGGTAATTCAAATTGTAAACTTCCCAATACTCATAATTTGCTGGCAAACTTCCGTAATACATTAAATCAAATGAATATAACAGCCATACAAATATTGTTACAGCAAATACAGGAATAATTAATCTAAAAAATCTTGCAACTAATTGAGCCGGTAACCATATAGCATTCATCTTATAATCATATTTGGGGTTAGTCAGAACAACTCCAGAAAGGACGAAAAAAATTGCAACTGCAAGCTTTGTATCTGTTATTAAATTTAATAATGGTAAATTTTTTACCCACCCCTCAGGAAAGAAATGGCCTGCAACAACTATATAGGCTGCAAGTCCTCTTAGTGAATCTAGGTATTCTAATCTAAGTTGTGAACCTTTCAACTATAAATCCTCTGCTAATCGCCAGCCAAGTTTTTTATACATACTTATAACCCCTTTTCTATGTTTTTGTGTTCCAAGTCTAATTTTCTTAAAATTATCATCAATCAATCGCTTGCTTAAATTTGAAGCAATAATTGGTCCTATGCCTAATCCTACAAGATCTGGATCAGATGCCAACCACTCCAATGTTCCAACTTCATCATTTTTTGAATTTGGATATATAGCTACAAATGCAGCTCCAACAATTTTTTTTGTATTTACTTTTTCAACCACCAAAAAACCTCCTGGAAGAATATAGTTTTTCCAATAGCTAAGTGGACAAAAACCCATATTAACTTTCAACATTAACATATGAAATCCATAAAAATCTTTTTCAGTAAATTGTCTTAGATTATATTCTTGTGGTAATTTGAGATTATAATTTTTGAAATTATGAGGATCTAAAATAATTTCAATATTCGTATTATCAAGGTCGTTTCTTTTATAAAAAAATATTTTTCTCTTTAGAAAATGTACAGTCTTAAAAAAAAATTCTAAAAAATAGATTCTCATATAATACACCCTAAATACTTAACATTATTTTTGAAATTTCATTATCTAAGTTAACTTCAGAATCCCAGTACATATAAGGTTGAAGAGATAAATCTTTTTCATTATCTTCCATAGCATTTTCTATACAAATAATTAAATCGTTATATGAAGTTGCTATTTTTAATTGATCTCCAAGCATATCTTTAGGGAAATTTTCAGTATTTCTATTTTTAAGAATTTCATATTCATCAATGAAATTTGCAATTAAAGGACATTTAGATAAAAAATTTGCCTCAGTGCCTAAAGAAGTTAAATAAGACATTACAAATATATCTGTATCCATAATCTTTTCTATATGAGCTTTCATATCTTCATAAAAACTAATGGCTTCTTCTGTTTTAACCTCTGTCATACTAGGAGAATGAGGTATTAAGTTAACATTTCTATATGAGTATAGATTTTCACGTATTTTTTTAAATTCATTATTATTTACATAAGGACAATAATTAACATTATATTCAGGAAAATGCTCTGCAATAATTTTTACAGATTTAATTTCAGTTATTCTTGGAAAATAAAGCGAGGTTACTCCTGCATATAAGATATTTTTTTTATCCTTATATTTAATTCGATCTTTATTTAATTTTATAAAATGTTCAATATTTCTATGCCAAATACTTCCAATAACAACAATTTTTTTCTCTTCAATATTATGGAGCTCCATAGCAAGTTTTTTTTCAAATTCACTTTGAACGGCATAACAATCATGGTCTATTAAAAGATATCCAGTGCAATGAATTTGATCAGATGTATATGGAATCATAACTGACTTCCAAGATTTCTTAGATGAAATATGTGATAGCAATCTATCTTGCATGCCCCAATTTGATGATTGGAAATATATTACATCTTCAAGATCTTTTATCTCGTTAAGGGCATCTGATTTAAAATTAATTAAATAAAAAAATAATCTCTCCAAAGATAGCCATACAAATCTTTTTCTAAAAACCAAAGATAGAATTATGAAGATATATTTATATAAACTGGGTAGTTTTTCAAAATATCCACTTATATTAAAATCACTTATTAAATTATTAAAATAATATGGTAATCCATATTTTTTATGTTTACCGAAATATCCAGCCCTTCTAGCAAAATCAGAAATTTTAAACAGGATTTTTGAAAAAGAGGTTTCATTTATGTCCATATAAACGATTTTTTCATTCTTGAGGTTTAGATATTCAATGTCCTCATTACTAAATTTAAATGGAGAAACTACTACTATATTTCCATATTTTTTTAGCTCATTAATAAAAGGCCTTGATAAAGAATGTCTAATATTTCTTGGAAAAGGTACTGAAATTAAAATAGTTTTTTTTTGCACTAGATACCTTTTCCAAAATAAATATATCCTTCTTTGCCAGTTTCTTTTATTGGGTTTTGAATATAGGTTGATTCAAACTTATCAATAATCTTCTTTTCATTTTTGTTAAGAGACTCCTCTTTTATTTCATGTTTTGCATGCAAAGAACAAATATATTCTAGAGATTCTTTTTTTATGCCAAGCCATTCACAAAAAATATCTTCATACTCGTTCCATTTTCCAATGTATGCTTTTTCAATAATAGAAGCTTCTTCTCTAGACAATCTTCCGTGTCTTATTTCTCTACATAACTGATCAGTTACTTTCGAGTAACCATGTTTAATGTATTTAAGTTTATTATGTAAATTCAAGTAAACATAACAATCGACATTTTCATATATATCAAATGTTGAGCTTGTTTTTAGCGTTTCAAAGCCGTATTTTTCTACAACAAACTCTGCCTGCTTTCTATAATCCCATCTAATGAAATTGTTAAGATAAATACCTCTTATTTTTTTTTCATAAAGCTCATTATCGTTTGGATACTCATAATTTCCAAAAATACTTTCGTTTAAAATTGAGAAAGGGTCATCTTCATTAACCACTTCCTTTCCAAATAAGTCGTGGTCTTTCCTATATCTTCTTGTCATTTCTACACCTTGATCATAGGAAAACATTCCTACTTGCTCTATGCCCTGATGAGCTCCCCAGATTATCAATGGAATATTAAATTTAGCTGCTGACTGAACTGCAAAAACAGTATTTCCAGCAAGAATATGCCAATAAGGATTCCCATATCTTTCAAGTGAATATCTAGTAATATCCTGAACAATTTTTAGGTTAGAATTTTTAATAATTATATCTACGCCAAAAACCTCACGAAGCCTAGCCAAGTTTCTAATTGACAACTTATTATTAAAATATTTATTGTAATGAACCACCAGTGGTTTAAGCTTGAGATTATTAATTACATGGTGCAGTACAAAAAAAGAGTCAGATGATGAGGTAACAGGAACCACACAATCATAATATTCAGGTTGCCTGTAATTATTAACTAATTCTTCGAGAATCTCATATTTTTTTGACCAATCAATTGAATCTTTTTCTTCATGAATGAGACACCCTGAACAAATGCCTTCGGAATTAAAAGTAATGCCTAAAGGGTGATCTTCATTATATAAACATCTCTTGCATTCCATTGCTAAAATCTCAAATGGTTTTGAGCTCTAGTGCTCACTTGATTTTTAAAATTTAAATAACTTAATTCAGTATGATTAAGTTTATTTCCAATCATTATGGCCTTGACATTAGTCTTGTTCAAAAGAGTGTTGCAGATGTCGGTACTATGTATACCTCCATTACAAATAATATCAAGATTATCGAAAAAACTTTTTTCAATCAGTTCCTTGTTAAAAACTTCATTAATTGAGCCTTCATTTTTTACATCTGTTATAAGAAATTCAGAAATAAAGGGGTCATTTATTAAATCTTCTAGAACAGAAAATTCAATTTGTTTTTTATCAATGTAGTCATAATAAAAAAAATCATTATCTTTAGTTATTACTGGAAGAGACATTATTATTGCCTGTGAACCAATCTCATCTGCAACTTCTTTAGGTGTAAGTTTATTTTTTACAAAAGCGTTTTCAATGACTATTCGATCCGCTCCGCTCTGAATTACCAAAGATGCATCCTTAGAAGAAGCTATACCTCCTCCATATATAATTGGTGTGCCCTTTGAAATATTTGAAACATTTGAGATAAGATCAAAATCTATACTCGATTGATTTCTTGAACTGCTGATATCTGTAATTACTATCTCATCGACTTTCCATCTAGCTAAATTTTCAACTAATATTTTTGGATCGCCCAATGGCAAGTACTTTTCATATCCAAATGATTGTACTGCATAACCGTTGTTAACAAGAATAGATGCTATAACTCTTTTTTTAATCATGATTATGATGCCAAGGCATGATTAAGCAATTCGTTTCCAACTAATTGACTTTTTTCAGGATGGAATTGAAAACCGATAAGATTATTTTTCTCAAAAACTGCTGGTATTGTTTCAAACTCATTTATATGTGATGAACCAGTAATAAAGTTAGGATTAAAATCGTGGAGTTTATATTTATGATTAAAGTAAAAATCATTTTTATCAAATTTTGCAAAAATACTATTTTGACTAAAATTTACAGAGTTCCAACCTATATGCGATTCAACAGATTTAAGCTTATCAGTATAACCCTCAAGAAGATTCAAACCCTTAGAGTCTGGCTTGGTCTCCATTGAATACTCAGATAAAATTTGAAAACCCATACATATTCCTATTATTTTCCTCTCTAGCTGAATATGCTCATATATAAAAGAATTTTTATTACTAAATAATCTTTTTGATAATGACGCAATATTGCCAACTCCTGGGAATATAATGGCATCAAATTTTATATTTTTAGAGATATCGGAAATCTCAAAAACAGAACAATATTTTTTATCAATGGCATTATAAAGTGATTTTATATTCCCGCCAGCTATATTAATAATACCAACAGTTTTTTTTGTTCTAACCATACAAACCATGCCCTACCTTAAAATTTGGAGTGTATTCTCCTTTTTTGCCTGTTGGAGTAAATAGCTGCTTATTAACATTTTGATCAACAACGTTCCAAAACTCTTCTCTTGTGATATTTATATATTTGCAAAAGGAATCAATATATTTATCAGCACATTTACCATCGTATTTTTCTACAAGCTTTATTGCTTCATCTCTTGTCATTGACCCATTTCTAATTTGCTCGTTCACATATTCCGTAGTTTTTCCAAAACCAAATTTATAGTATTTGATCATTTGATTAAATATTACCCAATCTTCATCTAGCGAAGAAACACCAGAAGCATCACCAGTTTCAGTTGCTTTACCCAGTCTTGGAGATAAGCCATATGAAAGACTTGTTCTTCCATTTGTAATAAAGTTCCAGTCTCCAATAAACCAGCCTAGATAAATAATATTAATATCTCTTGCTTCAAATTCTTTTTCTATTGGGTATCTAAAGAAGTATAAATCTTTCTCAGATATACCCATTTCTTCCATCCATGATATATCTCCACCGGCTAGCGTGTTCCCAGATTTCATATTGTTTCCATCCCACCCATTTTTTCCAATCATACCCTTGTCACCAATTTGCAAACCTGGATTCTCTCCCCAGATAACCAAAGAGATATCATAATTTATAGCAATTATTGGAACAGCAGAAAACAGAGCCATTTCGGTTGCTTTAGCCCAGTTGGAAAATCTAAAGAAGGATTCTTTTATTAACTTTTTCCATAAAATTGGTGAGGGGCCTATTATTTCCAAATCAAAGCCCAATCTAATTAAGTTAGATAAATTGCTTGCTCCCAAATCAGTAACTTGACTTGGTGGATATGACATACATACCAATAATGGATTTAATCCTAGATTGTCTCTTATGTATAAAGCTTGTCTTGTGCTATCTTTTCCACCACTTACACCTACAATACAATCATATTGGGAATCCTTATTATTTTTTTTTGCTTTCTCAACCAGATCCTGCAAAATTTCATACCTATCAGGCCAGTAGATTTCTTTTGTTGATTTGTAATATTCGCATGCAGTACAAATATCAGATGATTCCCAACTGTTACCTGGTCTTGTATTTGGTTCTAGGCATTCTTTACAATAAATCATCTTAAAAATTCTCTAGAATATATTGATGTCAATATAAAATAAGCTACATTAAATAAAGCAATAGATAATATAAGGTTATAAAAAGTTAAATTACTAAATGCTAAATATATAAACTGTATTATAAACGATGATGCTAGTATTTTATTCATTGAATAAAAATCATTCTGAGAATTTTGGAAACCAATAAGAACCGCTGCAACACAATACAATCCTACAAAAGGAAGTAACAAAATAAAATATTCAATAATTGGAAGAAATTTTTCTCCAAATAAAAAATATATTAAATCTTGACTAATTAGCACAAGAATCAGAGTGATAAATATTTGAGCAAGAGCAAAATATATTATGATTGATTTAATTTTATTGCTTTGATTCCCGTTTGAAAATTCAGGAAGAATTATAGTATTCATTGCAGCTGGGACTTTTACGAGCAAAGATACTAGTGCTTGGATTTGACCAAAAAATGCTAAATCAGTAGGTGGAAGAAAGAAGATACAATAAAACCTACCTATTTGTTGTTGAATGGTTGTTAAAAACGAGTTTGCATAAAATCTTATTCCAGATTTTAATAATTTAAAAAATTCATTCTTTTTGTAAATAATTTTTGGAAACTTGAAACTATATAAAATGACTAAAAAAATTAATAACCATGAAAATAATTGACCTAAAATTGGCGCATATATAGGGTTTTCTAATAATTGAATTGCAACTAGTATGGTTATTAAATTTGTAAAACTTTGAACCAATAAGAGAATATTGTATAAGTTGTATTGCTTAAGTGCTGTTAAATAATATAGATAACTAGTACCAGAAATTGATAATATAAAAGATGTGATTATAAAATCTAGCTCATATCTAATTTTGTACTCAATTAACAAAGAAAGATTTTCTAAGATTAGATCTCTAAAGAAAACATAGATAAGCAGCACTAATAATGAAGATATGGCTATTAAAATAATTTGAGATGATTTTAATATAGATGAATCGCTTGAAGAGTAGCTTACTACAAAAGGAATTTCAGACTTAAATCTAAACATTGCGTCCAAGATTAGAAATACAGTTTGAAGTGCAAACCATACAGCAAGCTCAGTTAAGGTTAAATACCTAGCAAGTACAACTATAATTATAAAATTAATTGTTGTTACTGATACGTCTCTTGATAATAATAAAATGATCTTCTTTAGCATGTTAACTAATAACCTTATACATATCCTCTGGCAGTCTTGGTTTCCTTATTGAAGATGGGATGCTAGTAAAAACATCAAAACCTGATTCTTTTGCTAGGTATAGAAAATAACTTTCAGCTCCAACTACTATTGATGACTTTAGTAAAGAAGTGATTGGTGAAATATTTAAATCAAAAGTGACATCATTAATTTCATTTAATTTCTTATAAGTTTCAGGGTCATCTTTAGGGTGAGGTCTTACAATTATTTCTTTCAATTTTTTATTTTTTTTATAATAGTTGTTGTAAAAATTAAAGAAAGCGATTTCCCAGGGTGGTTTTTGTCCCCATTTTTCTTTGATATTCTCCAAAATATATAAAACATGACTGCTGTTATTTGGAATGTTATTTGTGAAATATTTTTTAAATGTATCAACATAGTAATTTTTACAAGTATATATTTGATTAAATGGGAAAAGTTCTTTTGTAGCAATTTTTAAAGCGTGTCTGTCGCATACAAAACAGTAATCAGGATAGATGGGGGTCATTCCATGCAAAAATCTTTCTCTAAAATTAACAAAGTGATCTAAGATAGAAATAGTAACAATGTTGTATTTTTTTGCTATTTTTAAAATCTCTTTTTCAAAAGATGAAGACCCTGTTCCAAGAATAAGCAGGTCTATTTTTTTGAACAAAAGATCTTTATTTTCAACAAAAATAATATTTTCTGAATCTAGGATATTTTTTGCAGGGCCGTCAACATAAGATTTAAATTTTATTTTTTGAAAATTTTTAATTAACGAATTTATTATATTCGCCCCACCGGCATCACAACAAGCAACTCCAACGGATTGGGACTGATTTATTAAGTTTTCAATAGAAATATTCATTTCTAAATAGATGCTTTTATTTTAATTCATCGAGATTTGAATAGACTTTTCTAATTGCATCACCGAGAATGTTTATTTCTGTATCTGTAAAGTTACTTCCAACCATAAAAATTCCTAAATATTCTTTTTCGTTTAAACGCTCAGCAACTTCACATATTCCAGATCCATACTTATATCTCACGCCATCGTTCAGCGACCATGGGAAATTTTTTGTACCATAACATTGTTGCTCAGTGAACATTGGAAGCATGTGTAGATTTTGATAATTTTTTGAAATAAATGGAACTCCCTCTGCAATAAGTGCATCATAAACTTTGTCTCTAGACACACCAGCAATATTTTCATCATGTTTCATTGCGTAAAAATAATATACATGACTACAATCATTACGAACTATAGGAATTGAAAGTGCTTCAATATTTTTTAAATTTTCTGACAATAGTTCTGCTGCCTTTTGTCTAGAAGAAATAGCTTGATCCAATTTTTTAAGCTGTTCTATACCCATAGCAGATTCTATTTCTCCAAGTCTAAAGTTATATCCAATCATGTTTGTTAAGTCTGGATCTTTGTGAGCAACGATTGCTGCCTCTGCATGATTCCTTATTAATTGACACTTTTCTGCATATTCATCATTGCTTGTAACTATCATGCCGCCCTCACCAGTATGAATATGTTTATGATAATTAAAGCTATATCCTCCAATATCACCAAGAGTTCCTGCAAGTTTACCTTTATATCTTGCTCCAGGAGATTGAGCACAGTCACTTATAACTTTAAGATTATGTTCTTTTGCGATTGCAAGAATAGGATCCATATCAGCCGAATGTCCAAATATATCAACAACTAATATTGCTTTAGTTCTTTCAGTAATTTTTTCAGTAATTTTTTCTGGATCCATGCAGAATGTGTCTTCTTCAATATCAACAAATACAGGTATTGCATTCCAGTGAAGTATGGATATTGCTGATGCACACATAGTCCAAGGAGTTACCAAAACTTCATCACCAGGTTCAATCCCTATAGCACCAACTGCAGCAATAAGTCCAGATGTCCAAGAGTTCACTGAAATTGAATGCTTAACCTCAAATTGTTCTTCAAAATTTCTTTCAAACTTTTTTACATATTTTCCACCAAGAAAATTTGAGCCAGGAGCTCCTAAAAAGTCACTTAATATTCCACTTTTGACAACCTTGCTTGCAGCTTCTTGCTCCTCAACTCCAATGGAATTGTAAATAGAAAAATTATGAGATACAGACTTCTCACCCCCATTAATTGCAAGTTTTTTCATTTTGTGATTTTCTCCATAAATTGGACATTAAAAATAGCTTCATCACCATCACATAAATTATAAGGAATTGTATTTGATGTATATGCATTATATAGATCATTATATACGTGCTTCTGAAACATTAAATAATTAGTATCTATGTCTTTAGTTTTTACATATTCTTTAGAATCTAAAAAATCATAGTCGTTAGATATTAAAAAAGTTTGCATGCTCCTTCCAGCTCTAGCTATTATAATTTTTGAGTTATCAGATAATATTTGTATTTCGTGATCAGTCACTTTATCAGATTTAAGAGGAACCAAGGTGCATACTGCATTTTTGTATTCTATTGATGCTCTTGCTCTAGTTAAGTTCCTTTTGCAGACCTCAGAATATTTGGATATTATGCGAATTGGCTTACCAAAAACAAAATTCAAAAAGTCGATGAAATGAGCGCCATTATTCTTGAAGCAACCTGAATATTTGATGATTACATCATAAAAAATATCTGAACTATCGTTAATATTTTTTTTTAAGTTTATGAATTCAGGTAAAGATCTCCTCATGAAATTACAAAATAATAGAATATCTTTTTCATCACACAAAGATTTAATTTTTTGGGAATCTTTAAGATTTCCTGCAATTGGTTTTTCACAAACTAAAATCTTTGGATTTAAAAAATTAGTAAAGGTTTCTATAGAATTTAAATGACTATCAGTTGGTGAAGCTACAACAAGAATGTCAATATCTTTGCAAGCTTTTTTAATATCGCTTACTTCATTATAAATATTTACTAGTCCATATTTCTTTTTTACTTCATTGCATTGGGTCAGAGATGGATCATATCCAAACTCAAGTTTAAATCTTTCATCAGAAAGAATTGTTTTTAAATGAGATACTAAATTTCCGTTATGCAAATCATAGGTTGCTCCAATTTTCCCTAATCCAATCAATCCAACTTTTATAGTCATTAAATAAAATCGAAATAGTTAAAATTTATTAACTTATAAAAAATATGAAAGCATGTCATCTCTCTTTTTTAAACCTTTCTGTATGCTGCATTTCTGTATCAAAAATAATCTTAACGGGCACTTTAAAGCCTTCTAGTTTTTGTCTAGACAGCTTTCGTATTATTTTTTTTAGATCTCTTGTATTTACTTTTTGATTGACTATAACTTTTATCCCTACCGCCTGTCCGGTCATCCCATTTGCAACAGAAAATGCTGTACAGTCATCAACTCCTTCTATTGCCATCACAAAATCTTCTATTTCGGCTGGTAATACTTTTTCACCTCCTACATTAATAACTTCATTTTTTCTACCAACTATTTTAAAATAGGTATCGTCTTTGGTTTCAACTAAGTCACCAGTCTTAAACCAACCACTATCAATAGCTTTTTCATTTGTATTTATATATCCTGAAATTTGATTTTTGGATTTAACCCATAGCTCTTTATTTTCTATCTTCCATTCAACATTTGGGTCATCAATAGTTAAAAAGGTTGAGGATGAAGATAAGCTTTTAGTTTGAACTATTCCTATTTCCGATGTCCCAAAAGTTTGAAGAAATTTTACTCTTGGTAGTTTGAGTGAAAGACGCTTAAGTAATTCTTCTGGCATTCTTTCTGTTCCATAAGTGATTAACCTTAATGATTTGAAATCATATTTATCGAAGACTTGATCCAAATGCATCATATTTAAAAAAGTTGGTGAACAAGGAAGTACTCTTACGTTATGCGCCTCTACCAAACTAGCCATAACGCTTGGATTTCTTTGAAGTGGTGCAACAAGATGAGAAGATTTTTTAATTCCAGACAATAATGTATTTAGGCCACCTATGTGATCGAATAAAAGAAGTAGGCCCATGCAAACAGGCTTAGACTTTGGTTCAATAGGATCTAAAAGTATGTGGCCTAGGTCCTTGCACATAGCTTTAGGCTCACCAGTGGTTCCGCTAGAAAATAAAACCACTCCAGAATCTTTGAAAATATCTTTATTAGAATTAGTACTATCGTTTTCTTGTGTAATTTTCCAATTATTTGAAGGCGAAACACTATATATTGCTTTTGAAATTTTTTTTCGCTGTTCAATTATAGATTTATTGCTGGAAACTACTGGAACCATTCTCCAATTGAAACACAACCCAGTTATCATCCATGCAACACTGTTTAGCGAGTAATCGCCCTGAATCATACATATTGATTGAGATTTATTTTCAATTTGTATCTTGCAAGTTTTAATTTCTTCTGCAAGTTCTTTATATGTCCAGCTATTGTTTTCAGTTGATAAAAATAAAGACTGGTCTCTTTTGATAAAAATATCTATCCATTCATCAATTGGATTACTAATCATGTACGCCACCAAGATATATGGTTTGAGCCGTTATAAAGTTGCTTGATTGATTAATAAAAAAATCGACGACATTAATAACATCTTTAGTTTTGCCGAGTCTTTTTATTGCTTGAGAATCAAGTAGTTTTTCTATTTTTTCTGATGGAACAGCCTTAATTAAATCTGTTTTTATTGGATTAGGGCCTATGCAATTAACTGTAATTCCAAATGGAGCAAATTCTTTTGCAGCAACTTGAGTAAATTTTTGAACTGCTGCTTTACTTGATGCATAAATAGCCTCTCCCTCTAATGACAAAGCAGATGCAACTGTTGTGAAATTAATAATTTTTCCTTGAATTTTTTTTCTCATCATCAGTTTAGCTACTTCTCTTGAAAAAAGGGTTGTTCCGATAATATTCGTATCTAATAATTTTTTTACTGAACTGATTGGTGTCGAAAGAATATGATTCATAGAAGCAACTCCAGCATTATTAATAAGCACATCTATCCCTCCATGAGTTTTTCCAATCTTTCTGACCATCCTGATAACAGATGACTCATCAGATACATCGCATGAAAAGTGCTCATAGTTATCATGGAGAAGATCTGATTGTCCTCTGCTGCAACCTACAACAATATGACCTCTTGAGAGAAATTCTTCACATAAATCACGTCCAATACCCTTACTTGAGCCAGTAACTAAAATTAACATTAATTACTCACTGCATCAATCACGTATTTCGATAGAGATTTTACAGTTCTAAAAGGAGATCTTGCCTTAGACATAATCGAATCACTAGCAAGTGAAATAGCTATATCATATTCTTCATCAAGTCGTTCTTCTAAATCAGATAAAAGTATAACTACATCCATGCTATCAAGGACGCCATCACCTCCAAAAAGCCTAGTATCACTACTTGCATTAAGTAGAGTCACTTTTTTTTCATCTTCAGTGTCTTCATCAATTAGATCCTTTAGCGATTCAATAATCATCTCAATAGATTTATCTTCATTTAGCATAATTTTTTCCTTATTATTATATAAATTTTATCAGAATTTGATATTAAGTTCAGCCTGATAGAATTGAATGCGCGCAGGTCAAATTGAATGAAACCTTCTTAATCTTGACCTTTAAAACTTTTTAAAGTTTTTGCAAAATTTAGATCGTCATAGTCATCTATATCGACGGCACTAATCCAATTTATTTCTTCAAATTTATAATTATTTCCATAAAACGTATTAGAGTCTTTAAGCTCTTTTGCATTTGCTATCCAAATAGATCCAGTAGGACAAAATAAATCATCTAAATCCTGTGATCTTTGAAACTGAGCATCTGGAAACATTGATTCATGTCCCCCACTTTCATTAAACTTAAATGCCCACCATGGGTTCATCCATCCAAATTTAAAACAGCTGATCTGGAAATCTCTTTTATTTTGAATAAATGCATTCATAGAGTTAGCTATATCCGAGCTATTTCTTAGTGGGCAGTTAGCCATCAATTGGACAACACAATCAAATTCTTCATTCCAGTATTCTTCTGCCTGTTTTAAAGCATCACATGTTGCTACACTGACTGGTGTAATATCATCAGAAAAACTTCTTCTTAAAAAAGGCACTTCAGCGCCAAAGCTCTTAGAAATTTCTGCAATCTCTTCACAGTCTGTTGACACCAAAACTTTAGAAAAAATATTTGAATCAATCGCTGCCTCTATTGTCCATGCAATCATAGGCTTGCCATCAAAATCTAAAATATTTTTTCTTGGTACTCTTTTTGACCCACCTCTGGCTGGAATTATAGCTATGTTATTTACCATATTGTCCAACCCCCATCAGCTGAAATAATTTCTCCAGTAATTGATGAACTTGAATCAGATAAAAGAAATTCCAAAGGTCCGATAACTTCATCTTCTTTGAGCATTCTTCCAAGTGGAGTAAGTTTTGAATATCTATTTTTGAATTCATTATCTACTCTTCCATCAACACCCCCAAAAGCGATGCAATTAACTCTGATTTTAGAATGAGAAAGCCTTACTGCTAATTCTTTAGTAAGGTGGTGAAGAGCTGATTTAGCAAGACTATATTGAATTGGGCTATTACTTAAATCATTCTTATACAATTCAGGGTTAACTGCAACATTTCCATACTGGGAACCGATATTAATTATTGTTTTTAAAAATTCCTTTTGGGCTAAATATAGTTTTATAGAAAGTTCGTAAGGTACGGCAACATGCATAACATATTCCATCATCATATCTTCCCTGTCTGAAAAACCATTTTCATTGACTTTTAAGCTTTTAAGAGATCTTGCATTATTAACGAGATGATTGACTTTAATGTTTTTTGTTTCTATTTCTTCTAATAACTCATCTATTGCTTCAGGAGCACTTAAATCAATTTTTATGAAATCAAATTGATTTTTGTTATCTAATTGATCTCGAAAATCTTCAGCTTTTTTATTATCTGTAGTTGTTACTAAAACCTTATATCCATTTTTTAATAGGTGTTTTGTAAAACATTTCCCTAGCTTACCTGTACCACCGGTAATAAGAACGCATTCATCTCTCATATTTTCATACCTTGCTCAATTATATTAACTACTTTTTCATTATACTTATAAGGAGAATTACAATCATTATTTCTAATTCCATCAATAAAGTCTTGCAACGCATTTTTAAAAGCATTGAATGAATCAGAAAATATTAATTCCTTTGAACCTAATTTACCAAAAACTTTAATTTTGATTGGTTCATTAATATTTCCTAAAGATGAAAAAATAGTCTCCACTCCGCTTTTCCATTTTACCTCTAGTCTTGTTTGCTCAATTGAGCTGTCTAATTTTTTATAAAATACAGGGTAATCATAATCATCAAGAATATTAATTACGGGTTCAATTATATGGACTGCATACTTTTCCCATGATTTTGGGGTAGATGCTTCAATTGAAATAATCTTCCCTAATTCTAATTTATCAGCATCTGATAGAATTAACTCTGAACTATATCTTAAAGCAGAACAAGTAAATATTTGTCCTTCGTATTGCTCAAGCTTATATAAATCTTTTAAGCATTGCACCGACAATGCTATTGGCTTGTCTATATATATTGGCATGCCTGCTTCCAAAAAAATCTTAGAGTACTTGAGGTGATTTTCTGCATCATCTCTAGCAAGAAGAATTGCGTCATTATATTCGATCATTTCTGCAATATTTGATAATGGGTTACTAATTAAAGAAGCTTTTGCAATATGAGATGTCAGTTCTTTATTTTGAGTCCAAACAGATGTTACGCGAGCATCTTTAATCTGATCATTTGGCCAATTTTGTTTTTTTAAGTATTCTGGTATCACGGGATACCCACAGTCTTTCATTGAATTGTGATCGTATCCATTAAAAATTGCGCTCCAAGAATAAGGATGACCATTACCCTCTGACAATCCAATAATTCCTAATTTTAAAGTCATATCTTCCAGCAAGATGGATTTATCAAAGATTTATCATTTGAAAAAAGTTCGTTAGGAACTGTTAATTTTTCTGATTTTGAAGAATATAAATCAATTATTTCTTTTAGCTGCTTACACGAATCAATCCCTATAATAACTTTATCTATAGAATCTTGGCTCAATACATATCTAATACATAATTCAAAGTTTGATATCTTTTTCTCATAAAGCCATTCATCATATTGCTTAAACAGCCTATTCCATTTTTTAAAATAAGCTGATCTTTTAGAAGGATCAATTAAAAGCAAGCCTTGTAAAAAAACAGATCTTGCATGAATTTCTATGCCCTTTTTCTTTAATTCATCAACCCAAAATGAGTTGATAAGCCGTCTATCAAAAATATTTATAGGAGATTGAACAATATCTAATTCAAAATTTGGAATAATTTTATTAAGATCATCAGGTTCGTAAATTGAAATTCCTATTTTTTTAACAAGCCCCATTTCTTTAAACTCAGACAAAGTTTCATATATTGCTAAGCCATTTTTATTAAGAAGATTTTCTGGTCTGTGCAATAAAAGTCCATATAAGGATTTAATGCCAAGATCATCTAAAGTATTTTTTAATTTGTTATATATAAAATCTTTGGTGTTTTTTTTATTTGCGGGAATATCGCCTATCTTGCTGACAATATTAAAACCTTTTGATCCAGCTTTACCAATTTTGAATTCACTATCTCCATAGTCCATTGCTGTATCTAGTAAAGATATATTTGAACTTCGAGCAAGATCTAATATTTTTTTAATTTCTTTTTGGGAAACTTTTCCATGATCATTTGCAATACCATAATCTAATCCAAATTGAGCAGTGCCAATTGCTAACTTCATCTCGACAATATTTTTGTAATAATCGAAATTACAGTATTCTGTTGATCAGTGGTCATTGTTGGAAACATAGGAATAGAAATAGCTTGTTGATAATAAGCATTAGAGTTTGGGAAGTCTTTCATTGAAAAACCCATATTTGAATAATATGGTTGAATGGGTACCGGAATATAGTGCAACTGAACACCTATATTATTTTTTCTTAGAGATTCAAATACTTCTTTATGTGTTAATGAGATTTCATCCAATTTTAATCTTATTACATATAAATGTCGGCTAGAGTAATTTAAAGGATCTTGATAAGGGATTTGAATTGGTAAATCTTTTAGAAGATTGTCATAGCGATCTGCAAGAATATTTCTTTGTTCCACATACTCATCAAGCCTATCCATTTGACTTATGCCAAGTGCTGCTTGAATATCTGTAATTCTGTAATTCAAGCCCAGATCGTGTTGTTCATAATACCAAGGCCCATGGGAGATATTATTCATGAGATTTTCATCTCTAGTTATTCCATGACTTCTTAATCTTTCAATTTTAGCAGCAATATTATCATTGTTTGTAAGCACCATGCCTCCCTCACCAGTTGTAATTATTTTTACTGGATGGAAACTAAAAACACATACATCACTATAAGCACATGATCCTACCTTAGTCTTATTATATTCAGCACCTATTGCATGAGATCCATCTTCAATAATATAAAAACCATATTCTTTTGAAAGCATATGAATTTTTTCCATATCACATGACTGGCCTGTTAAATGCACAGGAATAATAGCCTTTGGAAGTGTATTATTTAATTTTGCAACTTTTAATTTTTCTTCAAGTCTTAATGGACACAAATTGTAGGTATCATTGTCAATATCAACAAAATCAATATTTGCACCACAATACAGAGCGCAATTAGCACTAGCAACAAATGTTATTGGGCTTGTCCAAACAACATCTCCCTCTCCTATTCCAAGAGCCATACATGATAAATGCAATGCGCTTGTGGCACTATTAACAGCTATAGCATTAGACACACCAACATAATCAGAAATCTTTTTTTCAAATGCAGGAACTGCATTACCTTGTGTTATTAAATCTGACTTTAAAGTACTAATTACTGAATCAATATCTTGTTCTGTAATATCTTGACGTCCATATGGAATCAACTTAAATTTTTCCTAATTTTGACTGATTATTATTAATCCAGACTTTTAACTCTTCGTGAGTCATCCAATCTTCATTAGATCCACTATCATACGTGAAGTTTTCTGGTACTTTTTTGCCATCCTTAATTCTGTCAGGATCATCTCCCCAACCATTTATTACAGGCAGAATTTTGTAATATTCATCATACTCATAGGTTGAAAAAGCATCTTCTTCTCCTATCATCTGTTCATGAATTTTTTCACCAGGCCTAATACCAATAATCTCTTGTTCAGAATTAGGGGCTACAACTTTTCCTAATTCTGTTACTTTCATTGAAGGTATTTTCTTTACATAAATTTCTCCACCAATCATATCGGCAAAGGCATGAAATACAAGCTCAACACCCTGCTCTAAAGAAATCATAAACCTTGTCATATTTGGATCAGTAATAGGAATGGTTCCAGAATCTTTTATCTGATGGAAAAAAGGAATAACTGATCCACGAGAACCCATTACATTTCCATATCTTACAACAGAAAATTTTGTGACATGCTCTCCTGAATATGCGTTTCCTGCAACAAATAATTTATCAGATGCTAATTTTGTTGCTCCATAAAGGTTTATTGGACTACTTGCTTTATCAGTTGAAAGAGCAACAACTCCCTTCACTCTTGAGTCTATACATGCATCAATAAGATTCATTGCTCCATATATATTTGTTTTTACGCACTCAAAAGGATTATATTCTGCTGTAGGAACTATTTTAGTAGCTGCAGCATGCACTACATAATCAACTCCATCTAGGGCTCTGTAAAGCCTTTCCCTATCCCTAACATCGCCAATAAAGAATCTAATTCTTTTTTCATCAGAAAATAATTTTGCCATTTCCCACTGCTTCATTTCATCACGTGAAAATACAATGACTTTTTTTGGATTGTATTGTTGAAGAATCATGGGAACAAATGCGTTGCCAAAAGACCCTGTTCCTCCAGTAATTAAAATTGTTGAGTTATTAAACATTTTACTTATCTCCAGAAGTTCTGCTTTGCATTAATGTAAGCTCCTCTTTAACTTTTTGCTTATCGCTTTCTACCATCTCTATAATCAGCTCATCAATTGAAACTCTCGGCCTCCATCCCAATTCTTTTTTTGCTTTTGTGACATCACCTAACAAAGTTTCAACTTCAGTTGGACGAAAATAGTTTTTATCAACGCGAACAATAATATTATCAGTATTATCAACAGAATTTTTATTTTTCCAAATTCCAATTTCATCCACTCCCTCACCCTGCCATTCAATTTCAATATCAAGTTTTAAAAATACTCTATTTAAAAATTCCCTTACACTTATTTGTTGACCTGTGGCAATTACATAATCTTTTGGAGAATCTTGCTGGAGCATAAGCCACTGCATTTCAACATAATCTCTTGCATGACCCCAATCTCTTTTTGCATCTAAATTTCCCATATATAAGCATTCCTGAAGACCATACTTGATTCTATTTGCACCAATTGTAATTTTTCTTGTGACAAAAGTTTCTCCCCTTCGAGGTGACTCATGATTAAAGAGAATGCCGTTACAGGCATATATTCCAAATGCTTCTCTATAATTTACTGTGATCCAGTAGGCATACATTTTTGCAACGCCATATGGGCTTCTAGGATAAAAAGGTGTTTTTTCACTTTGAGGTGTTTCCTGAACTAATCCATATAACTCAGATGTACTAGCTTGGTATATTTTTGTATGCTTTTCTAAGTTCAGCAATCTTACAGCTTCAAGAATCCTTAAGGTCCCCAATCCATCTACATTTGCAGTATATTCAGGCTGTTCAAAACTAACGCCAACATGAGATTGCGCGGCAAGATTATATATTTCATGAGGTTTAATTTTATTAATTATGCTGGTAATGCTAGCGGTATCTGTCATATCACCATAATGAAGATGCATTTTTACATCATCTTTGTGCTCATCATCATATAAATGATCTATCCTTTGTGTATTAAATATAGATATTCTTCTTCTTAGGCCATGAACCTCATATCCTTTTTCTATTAAAAATTCAGCAAGATAGGACCCATCTTGACCTGTGATGCCGGTAATAAGTGCAACTTTGTTCATTAATAGCTCTACTTTTTTTATGCTTAAGTCAAATTATCTTTTATTTTTCAAGTTTCTTCTTTAAAAATAAAGTGCTTTATTATTACACATAATGATCCAATAATTGCTCCTAAAATAAAGCCAAGTATACATATCAAAGCTCTGCTTGGTTTAAATTTTTCTTCAGGAACAAATGGTGGATCAATTATCCTAAATAGATATTCAGGAGTAACTTTTGCTAACATAATAGTTTCAACTTGAGATTTTACTAGGTCGTTAAGACCTTCTCTGATCTCAGATAGCTGGGTTGATAACAATTGCTCATTTAAGTAGCTTACAGATCTTTCAGCCTGCTTTATATCATCATTTCTGGAGGTATTATTAATTTCTTCAATAATCCAATCCAACCATTTTTTTGCAATATACGGTGAGTGATGTTCTATGGATAGACTAATAACACCATTTTCATTTTGTGAAATATTAAATATTTCATTAAATTTTTCGTACCCTTCTTGAATTGATGGCTGATTTAACCATATATCTTTTGTTGCATTGTATTTACTTGAATCATAAATAAGTTCATCTTCTTCCTCGTTCCAATCCTTGACAGCCATTAGAGGAGCAAGAATTTCATATTTTTTAATGAGGCTGTTATAAAATTTTCTAGATTTTAGAACTTCCAAACCCATTGTGGTCTTATTAATTTTATTATTGCCTAAACTTACGCCTGCTATGTCTGCTAAACCACCCAGTTGTCCAAGAGGGTTACTTGAGCCACTGTTTTCAGATGACACTGGTACCAACAATGCTTCACTTTTGTATATATCTGATAAAGATAAACTTATAAAAACTGATAAAAGACTGGAAACAACAATGAATCCTAATAATAGTTTTTTTCCTTCCCACAGAACGCTAAACAATTCCAAAAGACCAATCTCATCATCTATTGTTTTTTTATCAGAGTAATTATATTCAGATTCATTTTTCATATAATTATTATAGCTTAGATAATCAGGTCAATAACAATAGTTGACGTGATATAAGTTATTTTTATTTTATTACTAAATGGTACCCGGAGCCGGACTTGAACCGGCACGCTATTGCTAGCGAGGGATTTTAAGTCCCTTGTGTCTACCAATTCCACCACCCGGGCATTCTGTAAACTTATGCAGATTATACTTCTTTTTTATTGGAGGCTGAAGCCGGAATCGAACCGGCGTAAACGGCTTTGCAGGCCGCTGCATAACCACTCTGCCATCCAGCCAAAATTTGCTATTATATATGAAATTTATTTTATAGATACTTGTAGTGTTTTAATAAAAATCAATATTTTTATAGTCAAATAAAAATCCTGTATGATTTTTAAGAAAAGTGTTTATTTCATCATGTAGAACACATAAAAAAGCAAATTCAACTTCACTGGGCTTTTTATGATAAATCTTAACGCCATCATCTCTGAGTTCTTTTAATTCATTGAGATCAACTACAGGATCCCACAAACCGACTTTTATTCCTTTATCTTTAATTAGATAAATAAGATCTTTCACTTTTGTATTTCTAGTATCTGCACAATTCTCTTTAAATGAGTAACCTAAAAATGTAATTTCTGTATTTTTAATATCAATACATTTCCTATCCGAAAACTCTAGAAATTTTTCAACCACCCATACACTCATTTCATCATTAATTTTTCTTGAAGCTCTCATTATGTTTGGAGTGTAGCCTAACATCTCAGATTTATGCATTAAATAATACGGATCAATGCTTATGCAATGTCCTCCAACCATACCAGGTGTTAGTCTCATAAAATTCCATTTTGTTGAGGCTGCATCAATTACATCATTTGTATTAATTCCAATAGAGGTATAAAGCTGATGCATTTCATTGATAAGCGCGATATTAACATCTCTTTGAATATTTTCAGTAACTTTAGCTGCTTCAGCAACTTTTATTGAAGGTGCTTTATGAATACCAGCATCTATTATTGAAGAATATAAGAACGAAATTATTTCTAATGCCTCTTTATTTGAAGCTGAAACAACTTTTATTATCTTTTCAATGGTATTAACTTTATCACCAGGCACTATTCTTTCTGGACTATAGGCAGTTGAAAACTCTTTATTAAAAACCAAACCAGATTTTTCTTCTAAAATTGGAGTGCAAACTTCATCAGTAACACCCGGATAAACAGTTGACTCATATACAACAATAGAACCTTTTTTTAATATGCTGCCAACAAGCTCGCTTGATGCTATAAGTGGTTTTAGATCAGGTGTTTTATCTGGATTAATTGGTGTTGGAACGGTAATTATATAAACATTACAATCTTCAATTTCATTAATATTTGAGGATAGATTTGAATTCTTATTTAAGGATTCTAAATGTTTAATAGATTCATCATTATTTATGTCAATATTATTTTTTAACTGATTAACTCTTTCTTCTTTTATATCAAAACCTGTTACATTAAACCCTTTTAATGAGAACCTTGCAGCTAAAGGAAGACCGACATATCCCAACCCAACTACACAAATTCTATAGTCTTCTTTCTTATAGATTTTGGTCATTATTAAAACTGTTAATGGTATAAATAAAGCCTGTATATAATGTTATAAAAAGAGAAATAAATAAAAATATATCAGCAATAATAATTAACAACATATTGTTTGCACTCAAACCAAATAAATATATCGAAAGAGTAAATAATTGAATGGTGGTTTTAATTTTTGCAAGGAAAGTAACTTTGGTTGCATCACTTTTACCAATCCTCGCATTATAATCTCTTAAAGCTCCTACCCAAATTTCTCTTGTGATAATCATTGCTCCTATAAAGGCTATCAAATAACTTGAAAGATTTACTGCAAGTCCAAATAATACAAAAAGAATTAGAATCTTGTCAGCAATTGGATCTAGTATCTCTCCAAGCACTGAGACTGCATTATATTTTCTAGCAAAATAACCATCAAAATAATCTGTTATTGCTGCTAAAAAAAACAGTATTAATGCAAAAAAATATCCATCTGATGACATTAAAAGTATAAATATTAAAGCTGCAAGAAAGATTCTTGATAATGTTAATATATTTATAAAAGTTGACACGAGTTAGAGCTTTTCTTTAATTAATTGTGCTATTTTGGCATTAATACCTTTTACAGTCATTAAATCTTCTAAATTTGCTGATTTAATATTTTTTAAGCTTTTAAAATTTCGTAACAACCTTCCCTTAAGCACTTTACCTATTCCTTCAATATTATCTAACTGAGATCTCCTATTCTTAGCATTTTTCTTTTTTCTCTGCGCATTAATTGCAAATCTATGGGATTCATTTCTAATTTCTTGTAATAACAAATAACCCTTTGAATCTTTATGAAATTCAATTATCCCCTCTTGTGATAAAACTGTCTCTGTTGCCCGTATTCTATTAACGCCTTTAACGATTGAGATAACTTTTATATCTTTATATATGGAACTATTTATTACTGATTGAGAATAGTTAAGCTGATTCTTACCCCCATCTATAAGAATCAAATCAGGTTTTATTTTTTTGTCTTTATAATATTTTAATCGCCTTTTTATTACATGCTCCAAAGAACCTACATCATTTCCTGATAACTCCTTTGGTATATTAAAAATTCTATATTCTTTCTTGCTTGGGCCTGTATCTAAAAAAACAATACATGCTGCAACAGCATGATTTCCAGAAATATGACTAACATCATATGATTCAATTTTTCTTACCTTATTTTGATTTCCAATATAATTATTTAAATCGTCAAATGCGAAACTATATTTATCAGATTTAGTTAAATGGTTTTCAATTATTTGCCTGGCATTTAGCTTACATAAATTATAGATAGGTCGTATGGACTTATTTGGGCTATGAGTGATCGAAACATTTGCATTGAATTTCTTTTTTAATACTTTACAAATTAATTTTTTGCTCTCAAGAGCATGGGTACTCATAATTTTTTTGGGGATATCAAGCTGGGAATCATAGAAATTAATAATCGCCATCTGATAAACAGAGTCAATAGATTCAAAAAAAGCTCTTTTTACTAAATGAGTTTTAGTTCCTCTAATTTTTCCTTTTCTTACAACTATTATTGAAATGCCAATATAGTTATTTTCTGAATGAGCTGAAAATATATCTATATCTGTGGCAACATTAACTACCGATTGTTCTTTACGAATGAGCTCTATTCTTTTTAGTTTGTCTCTTATATCAGCAGCTTTTTCAAAAGCTAACTCATTGGATGCTTTTTGTATATCCTGTTTTAAGCGCATAATAGTCTGAGAATCAGATGAGGATAAATATAATTTTGCAGATTCTACATCTTCAAAGTAATCATTTGTTTTTATATTTTTTACACATGGTGCAGAACATCTCTTCATTTGATATTCTATACAAGGCCTAGACCTATTTGAGAATGTAGAATCATTACAGTTCCTAAGTTTGAAAACTTTTTGAATTTCTTTAATAGATTTTTTAACGGCTCCTGAACTAACAAAAGGCCCGTAGTAATTAGAATTAACTGCTTTTTTTGTTCTTTTTAAATAAATGCCTGGATAATCATGATCTAAAGAAAAATATATATATGGGTATGTTTTATCATCTCTCAGAAGAATATTAAACTTAGGCTTATTCTCCTTTATTAATGTTTGCTCAAGCAGAAGAGCCTCAACTTCATTTTTTGTTGTGAATGTCTCAATCTTGTCTGTTAAAAGTTTTATTTGTGAGGTTTTTCTGTCTTTGACAGATTTACCAAAATAACTTGAAACTCTTTTTTTTAGATTTTTAGCTTTTCCAATATAAATAATTTCATTCTTATTGAAAAATTTATATACGCCAGGTGTTGATGGAACTTTGTTAAGATCAACCGCCATATTCATCTAAAAACTTTCTTGCAAAAATTTTTCCAGCACTAACACCAAATTGATCAAAGGGATTGATTTGAAGCATTTTTGCACTTATGAAGGTTCTATGTTCCCAGGTTGCAATTATAAAACCAAGGGTTTTTGCATTTAATGTTTTTAATGTGAAAAGGTTGGTAGGAATATTGCCATTTACTTGTTCGAATGATTTTAAATCTTTATGAGGTCCATTTGCTAAAAGACCTGCTTGTGCCTGAGATTGGGCGAAAAGAAGTTTATTAGATTCTTTGTTATCTTTGATTGTAAAAATATCTGCACATGCAGAAGCAGTTCCTTGGTGTAATAGTTGGAAATAGCTATGTTGAGCAGTTGAGCCAAATCCTCCAAAAATAACCTGGCCAGTATTTTTAAATATTGATTTTGGGTGTGGTTGCTTTCCTATGGACTCCATTTCAAGTTGCTGAGCATAATCAGAAAAGAATCTCATTTTCCAGCTATATAAAAGAAGAACTCTAGTGTGCTTATTATCAAAATTGTTATACCAAATATCACTAAAAGATAATAAATTTATAAAATCATTATAATCATCATCATTAAGCAGAAGATTATCTGCTTCATGTCCTCCAATCAAGAAATCTTTAAAATTTTCTCCAAGTTCTAATATTGCTGGAAGTGATATTGGAGACCACATTGAATATCTTCCACCAATTTCATTTGGAAATTCAATTATGTTTTCTTTGAAGCCAAAGTTTTGAGCTTTATCTGGCTGGGAGGTAATAGCTATAAAGTGATCTTCAAATTCACATTTGGTTTCTAGCCATGCTTTAGATAAAGCCATACTTTGCAGAGTTTCATCAGTGCTGAATGACTTAGATGAGACAATAAAAAAAGTATCCTCTTGATTTAATGTCTTAACTGTTTCATTAAATTCAACTGTATCTGGTCCGGTCAAGAAAATATGCTTAAAGTTTCTATCATTCTCGCTCGTTAGAGTTTCGATTAACAATTTAGGCCCTTCAAAAGAACCACCAATACCGATAGTAACAATGTTTTTAATACCTTTTCTAATTAATTCCTCTTTGAGCCTTATACACTTTTCAATATTTAAACGACAAGATTTTATTAATTCTGCAGAAGCAAAATTATTAGAAGAGGAAGCATGCATATCTCTGTAGACATGATGCAAGGCTGCCTGATTTTCAGTTTCGTTAACAATATCACCCTTAAATAAAGATTGAATTGATTGAGAAACCATTAGATTGTCATAATGAGATTTAAACAGAGAAAAAAGCTTGCTATTAAATCCCCTTAATGAAGATTTGTATTCTAGATTATTGTTTGTGTATACATGCTGAAAAACCTCATCCTTGCATTGAGAAGTCTCATCCATAATTTTGTTAAATATGCTCATATCTAGCGTATTGAATTATAAATTTCTTGAAGAGCTTCACTTAAGTTAGGTGCATTAGTTATAGGTCTACCTATAACAATATAGTCAGCACCTTTTGATATAGCCTCTTTTGGAGTCATCACCCTACTCTGATCATCTTGAGATTTAGATAATCTTATACCAGGTGTTATAGATAAAAGTGTATTTCTTTTTTTAACGAGTTCTAGCTCATGAGGAGAGCAAACAACTCCATCAAGCCTAGCTTCCTCAGCCAAATCTAACATTACATCAACCTGCTCTGAAGCAGTTCTTTTGAAAATAGATTGAGTATCGTTATCTGATAAGCTAGTCAATGCGGTAACACCAAATACTTTTATATCAGATTCATTAGCAGCATCCTGTGCTGCCTTAACCATCTTCAAACCACCAGACACATGGATAGTCATCATACTAATTGGAAGTGATATTAGACCAGAAATAGTTTTACTAACAGTGTTTGGAATATCATGTAACTTTAAATCTAAAAATATTTTGAAACCTTTGTCAGCAACATAAGTTATTGCCTTGTGACCAAGAGCATTAAAGCTGACACTCCCTATTTTAATAATACATATCTTATTATTAAGTTGATCGATAATGTTCTTAAAAACATTAAATTCAATCTCATCAATAGCGACAATTATTTTAATCATAAGCTTTCATATTAAGCTAAAAATGCAAAAAGCAAATAAACAATTATTTATATTAATTTTATTAGTTCTTCTTTAATTATTTCCAAAGAAGTAAGCTTTTCTAATAAATCATCATCGAATCTAATGGAGAACTCTTCTTCTATTGCAGCAATTATTTTCATGTGATTAAGTGAATCCCATTTTTCCAAATCATCCATTGTCATGTTGAAATATAAATTAGATTCCTTAATTTCTAGAACGGAACAAAAAATCTTTATTAATTTTATCTCTAAATCATTACTCATAACATTCCACTATATTTATAAATTTTTTTTCAATAGCATTATAATCTGTTAATTCTAATAAATAATATTTCTCATTTTCATTAGACTCGGTACATTCAAAGTTTATTGATTCATAAAAATTTTTTACCTGATCATTTTTAGCAGTTCTTATATATTTTCCTTGAATGGTTTTGAAAGGACTTTTAATAAATTCTTTTATAATATGATCTATGAAAAACATCTCTATCTTTCTTCCTATAACTCTGCAACTCATTAGCAATGTATCAATATCAAGAGATTGATTTTTTATATCTTTTTTAATAATAATGAGTCCTGTTTCACCGTACTCACCAAATTTATCTTTTACTAAAAATGACCTTATAAAAAATTCTTTATTACTTATGAAATTTTGTATTTCAGTCTCTGTATATCTTTGAGTGGTTAGATTGAATTGATTCGTTTTCTGTGTGAGCTGAGCTGCTCTTGGTATCGTAAGTGTTTTTTCATTCAAGATTGTAATTTCTAGTCCAAGTGACTCTAAGTAATCTTCTTGTGATTTCCATTTCAGTGACTCTTTTTTTCTTTTTGATTCCTCCATGTACATTTTGGTTCGATTTGAGTCTTCTTTTGTAGCTCCAAAAGAAAAAAATAATTGTTCTAAACTGTCAAATAACTTTGGATAATCAGATATATTTTTTGGAACCATAAAACATGAAACTTCGGGCAGTGCTTTTTTAATATTATCTATTTCAAACATTGAGTCATCTAGGAATACAAAGCTATCTAATCCAACATTTAATTCCTCTGCAATTGAATTAATATTTTCCATTTTATGTTTCCAATTGATTCTTAATGCAGAAAAATCAGATACTTTTAATGCAAAGTTTTTATTATCGAACACCTCTTCAACATCTTGATAATTATTTTTACTACATATAGCTAACATTACGCCCTGATCTTTTAGATCAAGAATTTTTTCATGTATGTATGAAAATATCTCTCCTTTTTTTGTGCTTACATCGATAGCTATAGAATCTATGCCATCTTCTCCTATAACTCCTCCCCATAATGTGTTGTCACAGTCTAAAACTAAAACTTTTTTTGTTTTTCCATTAGCTGCAAATATTGCTGGTAAAATTTTATTAACGTAATCCTTATAAAATAAAGTCGTATAAGGGGCTTTAGAATTATGAAATTGTCTAGCATCGAATACTTTATTTATTCCATGCTCTATAAAAATCTTTTCAAGATCAATAACAACCATATTAGGTGTCTTATGAGTTTGAAGAACATTATTTAACATATTTGAAACTTTTATCTTATTAGTTTTATCTGATATGGGATTGTAGCTATTTAACGACGAATTAAATTTATTCCACAGCACTAAAGGGACATCTTTTAATTCATTTAATACAAATTTAATTTCATCTTCAAATCTTTCAATTAACTGATTTAATTGGCTTTCATTCATTCTGTTAATTGAGATTTCAAAGTCAGCGATCAAATTAGTTAGTTCCCAAAAAACAATTACAGCATTTTTTTGTGAAAAATTTTTACAATCACTAATAATAGAATCATAATCACCCAGTTCTACATGAGCATTAATACTTTCAAGTCTCAGTGCACATTCTAGGATATCATTTATTGGAGATAGGGTTACATTAGAAATAATGCCGATATCATATTTAGGGCCATTCATGGAACTCAACAACTCAGTATTTTTTTGAAGAATTTCGGAAAGTGTAAGCTTTATCATGATGAATAAATAGAAAATTTCTTTTCTTTATAATTAGTCAAACAGTTTGGCAAAATAATAAACATCCCTATACTCACCATCTTTAAAGACCTCTTTTATCTTTGTTCCCTCCGAATGAAATCCAAGCATTCTTTCATGAAGCAAAGCTACCTCTTTGCTCAAGCTACCGCCCTCTATTCTTCTCATACCTAACGCACTTACTGCATGGTCAAATATTAATCGATTGGCTTCAAGAAAATAATTCATAGACTGATATTTTTTTTCACCAATTATAACTGCCACCTTGCATTTTTTATTGAGATGATCGATGGCATTAAGAGATATAACTCCAATTAATTTATTGTCATCTTTATGAAGAATACCTAATTGGAAGTTTTGATGCGAGTTTTTTAAGTTCTCATTGAAATATTCCAACTGATCTAACTTTGAATTAGGATAATAATGTTGTTGCATATTGCTAGTAACATCTGCGTCATTAAACCAGTTATACCATTGTGTATAATTAATTATGTCTTCATTTAGAACAATCAAATCAAGTTCACTACCTTTTAGAAAAATGTCATATTGTATTTTTTTAGATGATTTCATAGGGAATTTGTTCATGCCATATGTGCAAATTATAACACTATGGATTTGAACACTTTAATAACTTTGATGGTTTGAAATGCATTGTTGATGTTTCACCCAAGTATGATACTTCTTTGGTTTTTGGATTAATAAACTTTCTTGGCCTTATATATTTCTTAGAAAAGGTACCAAATCCTCTTATTTCAGCCTTTTCATCTAATGCAACAGCATCAACAATTGACTCTAAAATAGAATCAATCGCTAATGAAATTTGTGATTTGGTAATATCTGGAAACTCTTGACTTAAAGTTAGTTCAATATCAGAACGATTAAGTGTCTTTTTTTTGTTATTACTCACTAAGTTTTAAAGATATTCTTTCTCTCTCCGCATCAACAGCAAAAACTACACAATTAAGTTTATCGCCTTTCTTGTATTGCTCCAGTGCCTCTTTCGGATCTTCGTCTTCAGAAATATCAGACAAATGAATTAATCCATCAATGTTACCCTCAAGTCCAACAAATATACCAAAATCAGTTATAGATTTTATTTGACCATCAACCTTATCACCAATGCCATATTTGTTAGCAAATTCAGTCCATGGGTTTGCTTTGGTTTGTTTTAGACCAAGTGAAATTCTTCTTTTATCATGATCAATTTCTAAAATCATAACCTTAATTTTTTGGTCCATTTCAACAACTTTTGAAGGATGTACATTTTTGCTTGTCCAATCGAGTTCAGATAAGTGTATTAGGCCTTCAATGCCCTCTTCTAATTGCGCAAAGCATCCATAATCAGTAATGTTAGAAACAGATGCTTCGTATACACCACCAACTGCATAGGTACTCTCAACATTTTCCCATGGGTCATTTTGAATTTGTTTTAATCCTAAAGATACTCTGAGTTTTTCTTTATCAAAACTAAGAATTTTTACATCTATTTCATCACCAAGATTAAGAAATTCTGTGGGATTAGTTACTCTTGACCATGATATATCTGTGATATGAAGCAAACCATCTAAACCACCTAAGTCTACAAAAGCTCCATAATCAGTAATGTTCTTAACAACACCCTTAACTATTTGACCCTCTTCAAGATTTTTTAATAGCTCAACTTTGACTGCAGAGTTATTTTTCTCTAAAACGGCTTTTCTAGAAAGGACTACATTATTTCTTTTGTAATCAAGTTTAATTACCTTAAATTCTTGAACAGTATTTTCTATATCAGGAGCTTCTTTCACAGGCCTTACATCAACAAGAGATCCAGGTAAAAATGCCTTTACAACCTCTACCTCTACAGCAAACCCACCTTTAACTCTATTATGAATTTTACCAGTGACAAACTCCCCAGTTTCTAAAGCTTCTTCAAGCATTTTCCAAGTTGATATTTTTCTTGCTTTTTCACGAGAAATTCTTGTTTCTCCATATCCATCTTCAACAGCCTCTAAGGCAACTTCAACTTCATCACCAACAGATATGTTAACTTCTCCTTCGTTATTTCTGAATTCATCAAGAGGTACGACCCCTTCTGATTTTAAACCTACATGGACTGTTACCCAGTCGTTATCTACATCCAATACAACCCCAGATACTATTGATCCAGGTTGCATGTCTAAAGTGCTTAAACTTTCATCAAGTAAAGCGGCAAATGATTCTGTCATTTATTAAATTCCTTTTTTATGAGTTTTTTAGTAAAACTCAGTACTTCTTCAAGAGTCATTTCAGACGAATCAATTACTATTGAATCTTCTGCTGGAATTAAAGGCGATAACTTTCTAGTTTTATCCTTTAAGTCTCTTTGCTTAATGTCCTCAATCAGAGCGAGCATATTAACTTCTTGACCTCGATTCTGCAACTCTAATTGTCTTCTTTTTGCTCTTATTTCAGGCGAAGCATTTAGAAAAATTTTTAACTTAGCATTAGGGAATACTACTGTGCCCATATCTCTTCCATCAGCTACCAGTCCTTTTGATGAATAAAAGCTTCGTTGAAGTAACAGCAGATTTTCTCTAGTTTCAGTAAGTGCGCTAATTTTAGACGCAGCTTTAGCTGTAGATTCTTTTCTTAATTCATCAGTAATATTATTTCTTTCTTTTAAAATAACGATTCCACTCTTATCAGACTTGAAAGTTATATCCTGATTGATAGTTTTTGTTATTTGGGCATGTTCAATCCCGCAATCATATAAATAAGCATAAACTCTATATAACAAACCACTATCGAGGATTTCAAAACCTAAATATTTTGCAATATTTCTTGCTAGAGTACCTTTTCCTGAAGCAGAGGGTCCATCAATAGTAATAATATTATCTTTCATTTATTACAACACCTAGTGAGCTCATTACTTCAATAAAATTAGGAAATGAAGTTAAGATATTTTTACAGTCTTCAACATAGATTCCCTTTTTAGATCTTAAGCTAGCAATAAGAAAACTCATTGCAATTCTATGGTCACCATGGGAATCAATTTCAGCCATTACAGATATATCTTCAGAGGAACCAATAATTTTGATTCCATCATGAAATAGCTCATGATTTATATTTATTTTTTGCAATCCATCAGATATTGCTTGAAGCCTATCAGATTCCTTAACTCTCAACTCTTCTGCATCAGTAATTAATGTTTCTCCTTTAGCAAAAGATGCAGCAATACTTAAGATTGGAATTTCATCAATTATATTTGGAATAATATCTCCACTTATTGAGATACCATGAAGCTCTGATGAGGAAACATGAATATCTCCAACCTCTTCATTAGATATGAGGCTTTCATTCTTTATCTCTATTTTTGCTCCCATCGATCTTAAGACACTTATCAGCCCGCATCTTGTTGGATTAAGTCCAACATTTTTTATCAGCACACTTGATTCTTTTGCTATTAAACCAGCAACTATTAAAAATGAGGCTGATGAGAAATCACCAGCAACTTCATATTTTTTTGTTGGAATTAATTTTGAGGGCATGAGTGTAATTTTATTTCCTAAATCATGTGATTCAGTGTGAATATCGCCATTAAAGTAACTTATCATTCTTTCTGTATGATTTCTGGTTGGGTGTTTTTCAATAACAGTTACTTTTTTATTTGCAGCAAGAGCTGCAAGAATAATGCTAGATTTAACTTGTGCACTTGCTATAGGCATCTCGTAAGAAAAATTATCTTTAATTAATCCATCTAAGATTTTTACTGGCGGTTTACCCTCGTCACAAGTTACTGTTGCACCCATATCATTTAGGGGATTGGCAACCCTTAACATCGGGCGCTTTGTTAATGATTCATCTCCAACAAGAGTTGCTTTAATGCCAAGACTTGAAATTAAACCCATCATTAATCTCAGGCCAGTTCCTGAATTTCCAAGATCAACATTTACAGAAGGATCTTTGAATGGGATATCTCTTTTTTTTATTGAAACTGATGTGCCATTAATTTTGATACTAGAGCCTATTGCATTTAAAGCATTTACTGTAGATATTGGATCTTCTCCGTTTAAGAAGCCACTAATTTCAATATCTTCATTTAGAAGCGAACCTATTATTACTGCTCTTTGGGAAATAGATTTATCACCTGGACACAAAACTTCGCCTGAAATTGAAGAGGTATATTGTGCAACTAAATTCAAAACGTATCTTCTTTATATTTTTTGATTTCTTCAAGTTCGTTTTTAAGAATATCTGAATGAGAGAATGAGCTTGGTATCTCTTTAATTTTTGTTATTAATTCTAATAAATTATTTATTGATAATTGAAAGCTGGCTAATGATTTAATAATATTTTTTTCATTAAGCTCAAATATATCTTTCCACATTTCAGGGTTTGATCCGCTCAACCTTATAAATTCTTTAAGTCCTCCACCCGCATTATCACCTACGTCTTTTTCAGCCAATCTAATAGAATCGATAAGTGCATATGAAATCAAATGAGGCAAGTGACTTGTCATAGCAAATAAAAGATCATGTTCTTTAACAGACATTTCACTTACTCTCATTGAAAGCGCATGCTGCCAGAAATTTTTTATCTTGGTCAAATGTGCTTCATTTGCATTATATGGATTACAAATGATTGTCTTTTTATTAAGAAATAGTTCTTCATCTATACCGCCAATACCAGACTTATCTGAACCTGCTATGGGATGAGAGAAGATTATGTTGTTGGGTGAGTCAAAGTTAAGTTGATTTTTAACACTTGATGTTTCAGTAATTGTTATTTCTGTGTTCCATAAGTTCTTTAACTCAGAAATCACAACCTGAGTTGCCCGAGGAGAAACAGCAACGATTAATATTTCAATCTTTCCTACTAAACTTTTATCATTTATATCTTGCAGAGATTCAAATGAACTATCTATGATGTTTTTGTTCAATGCCTCCTCAAGGCTATTTTTATCTTCATCGAAACCGTGAACTATCAATCCTTTATTTTTTGCAGCCTTGGCAAGTGAGGAACCTATTAAGCCTAGACCAATTACTAATATTTCCTTAGCTGGGTTGCTCATTAAGTAAGCTCCTTTAATTTTTTAAGAAAATATAAGTTTTCATCTTCTGTTCCAACTGTTACACGGATATATTCAGGCATATCGTATAATGCTACAGGCCTTACAATTACTCCCTCCTTCATCAATTCAGTAAATAACTCTTGAGCATTAAAATTACCCTTAAAAGAAATAAAATTCCCTTGTGATGGAATGCACTCCATTCCTAAATCAGTAAGTTCTTTAAATAAAAATTCTCGTTGAGAATAATTTAATTCAATACTTTTTGTAATATGTTCTTTATCCAAAATAGCATTACATGCTGCCTCCTGAGCAATAGCATTAGAATTAAAAGGTTGTCTAATTTTATTTAAAACACTAATCAAGTCCTGACATGCAAGACCATAACCAATTCTTAGGCTTGCGAGGCCTTGTATTTTTGAAAATGTTTTTGTAATTAATAAATTTTGATATTTATCTAGTAGTTCATTAATTTTTATATAGTCATCAGCCTGAACATATTCAAAATATGCTAAATCAAGAATTACTAAAATTGAAGGGGATATCTTTTCCATTAATGATTCAAATTCTGAATGTGAGTTATACGTGCCTGTTGGATTGTTTGGATTAGCAATAAAACATACTCTAGTATTTTCTTTAGTAGCTGAAGGAAATTCATCTAGATCATGCTTCCAGTCTTTAGCTGGGACTTCAATTATTTCTGATCCGCATGCTTTGGTTACTATTTTATATACTGCAAAAGCATGCTTAGACATAACTGCACTTACATCTTTATTAAGAAATGCTCTTGCTGCAAGTTCTAATATTTCATTAGATCCGTTACCAACAATAATATTTTCTGTGCCAACTGATTCATGATTTGCAATTAAAGATTTAAGTTTTTTAGAATCGCCATCAGGATATAAATGTAAATCATTACTCAAAGCTAGTGTTTCAATTGCTTTTGGAGATGGGCCTAGTGGATTTTCATTACTGGCTAGTTTTACAACTTTATCAGGCTTATATTCTGCAACGACCTCATCTATCGAGCGGCCCGGCTCATAAGGGTGAAGATCAGATATTCCTTCATTGAGATAATTTAAAAGTTTACTCATACATGTTGTGGATACGATCCTAATATTCGTACCAAAGAACCGGTTGTTTTAACTTCTTTTATTGCCAGTCTAAGCTTTTGATCATTTTGATGACCTTCACAGTCAATGAAAAAATCATGAGAATTAATATTTCCTCTCGATGGTCGTGTTTCAATCTTACTTAAATTAATTTTTCTTTTTTCAAAAGGTCTAAGAATATTTATTAAAGCTCCTGGGGTATTCGTGGTCTGAATTAAAAATGAAGTTTTATCTTTTCCAGTTGAAGCTAAATCATTTTGACCAATAACTAGAAATCTAGTTTTGTTATCTGAATAATCTTGAATATCTTTTTTCTGCAATCTTAGCTTATATTTTTCAACAGCAAGAGAATTGACTATACATAAAATATTCTTGTTTTCTTTTGCGTATTTAGCAGCAACTGCAGAGCTTGGCATTTCTAACCGTTTGATTGAACCAATATTTTTTTCTATCCACTTGTTACATTGACCTAAGGCTTGAGGGTGAGATGCGATTGCAAAGGCATCTTTAATATCAAATTTATTACCAGATGCTAGCTGATGATTAATATCTAGATATATTTCTCCGATTATAGAAAGAGAATCATTGTCTGCTAAACAATTTAATGTTGTATTAATCACTCCTTCAGAAGAATTCTCTACAGGCACAACACCTATATCCGCTTCCCCTTTTAAAACTTGATGGAAAACATCATCAATAGTTGGTGATGGGATTCTGGAAACTAAAGATCCAAAGTGACCATGAACTGCAGCTTCTGAATGAGTTCCCTCAGGACCCAAATAGGAAATTCTTAAAGCCTCTTCTAATGAGAGACATCCTGAAATAAGTTCTTTATAGATAGTTCTCACTTTCTCATTAGAAAGGGCCCCTTTTTCATTTGCTTTAAGTATGTTCCTAAGAATAGTAGCTTCTCTATCTGGCTTGTAAAAAGAAGTGTTGGGACTAATTTTTGATTTAATTTTTCCTATGCTAACTGCAAGAGCTGCTCTTTTTTGTATAAGTTTTAAAAGGTCTTTATCGATTTTATCTATTTTTGACCTTAAAGATTTTAAATTTTCCTTAGACATTTTTAGTTAGCCATATTTAGCTTCAAAGACTTTCATAAAGTCTACAAGCTCGTTAATTCCCTCCATAGGCATTGCATTATATATACTTGCTCTCATTCCGCCAACAGATCTATGGCCTTTGAGGTTTAATAATCCATTATCTTCAGATTCTTTCAAGAATAAGCTATCTAGATCATTATCAGCAAGTATAAAAGGAACGTTCATAATAGACCTATTTTCAATCTTAACTGGATTTGAATAAAAATCTGAGTTGTCTATGTAGTTATAAAGAGTTGATGCTTTTAAATGATTTTGTTCTTTGAAAAACTCCAAACCACCTGACTGCTTTATCCATTTGAAAACTTTTCCTGCCATATACCATGCAAAGGTTGGTGGCGTATTCAACATAGAATCAGATTCAGAATGTTTAGAGTATCTTAATATATTTGGTAAATTTTCATTTTCTAGTTCCATTAAGTCCTTTTTAATAATGACCATAGTCAATCCAGCTGGTCCAATATTTTTTTGTGCTCCTGCATAAATTAATGAGAATTTAGATAGATCTAGAGGCTCACTTAATATAACTGATGACATGTCAGCAATTAAGTGATTGTTTATATCTGGGGCTTTATGTATTGCAACTCCTTGAATGGTTTCATTAGGACAATAATGAACGTATGCAGAGTCCTCTGAATATTTCCACTCCTCTTGAGATGGGGCATATGAAAAGCCATGATTTTCTGAAGAGGCAATAGTGTTTACATTAGTTAATTTAGACGCTTCTGCAATTGCTTTTTTAGACCATGAGCCTGATAAAACATAATCAGCATTATTGTTATGAGCAAAATTTAATGGAACCATGGAAAATTGATGCGTTGCTCCTCCCTGAAGAAAAAGAACTTCATGTGATGATGGAATATTTAAGATATCTATGAAATCTTGTTTTGCGTCTACAGCAACACCGTCATAAATTTTTGATCTATGACTCATTTCCATAATAGACATGCCTGAGTCACCCCATTCTAGAAGCTCATCTTTTACTTCAGACAGTACCTGTTCAGATATGACAGCCGGCCCAGCGCAGAAATTCCACTTGCGCATTATTCGTCCTCTTCGTTATCTTCGTTTGGAATTGTCACACATTCAATGAGTTTTTCTCCTTCCTTAGGAGTAATAACTTTAACACCTTGAGTATTTCTGCTTAATGTAGGTACTTGTGAAACACTTGTTCTAATCATGGTTCCTTTGTCACTAATTAACATTATTCCATCTTCATCTTCTACCAATGCCGCCGAAACCATTGATCCATTTCTTTCACTAGTTTTCATTGAAATAACTCCTTGTCCACCTCTATTGTGTGAAGGAAAATCATCCAAAGCAGTTTTTTTACCATATCCGTTTTCTGAAACACACAATATAGTTTTTTCTGGATCAGCTATCATCAGAGAAATTAGTTTTTCATCTTTTTTAAGTCTAATACCTCTGACGCCTCTTGCGGTTCTGCCCATTGGTCTAACATGTGACTCATTAAATCTAATTAATTTTCCTGATGATGATGCTAATAGAATTTCATTATCTCCTGAAGTAATTGCTGTACCAACAAGCTTGTCATCTTCGTCTAAATTTATTGCTTTAATACCTGATTTATATTTCTTGGAAAACAAACTTAGGTTTGTCTTTTTAGTAGTACCATTTCTAGTAGCCATGAAAATAAACTGATCATCTGAAAACTCACTTACCGGAAGAATATCACTTACCGATTCATCATCGTCAAGATTTAACATGTTTACTAAAGGTCTTCCTTTTGATGTTCTAGAGGCCACAGGAATTTCATAAACTTTTAACCAAAAAACTTTACCTTTAGTTGTAAAGCATAAAATTTGCATATGACTGCTAAGCACATAAAGATTCTGAATTAAATCCTCTTCTTTTACAGCAGCTGCAGCTTTACCTTGTCCTCCTCTTCTTTGCTCTCTATATTCGTCGAGAGGCTGAGTTTTTGCATATCCACTTCTTGATACAGTTAAAACTCTCATTTCCTCAGGTATAAGATCCTCGTTAGTTATCCCTCTTCTTGTATCATTAATTAAAGTTCTTCTTTCGTCTCCAAAATTAGTTTTTACCTCTTCAAGCTCTTCTATCATCAAATTCTTTAGAGTCTCTTTGTCATCTAATATCTTTTGAAGATCTATAATTTTTGCAACTATGTCAGAAAACTCATTACTTAAATTATCTTGCTCTAAACCAGTTAGTCTTCCCAATCTTAGTTCTAAAATTGCTTTTGCTTGATCAGGAGAAAGTTTATATTTTTTGCCATTTATACCAAGATCTTTGCTTAAGCCTTTTGGTTTGCATGCATCTTTACCAACTTTTTTAAGAATAGCCTCAACCGGTCCCGCTTTCCAAACTTTTTTACACAGAGCATCAGCAGCTAATTTTGGATCTTTTGATTTCTTAATGATTGTTATAACTTCATCGATATTAGCTATAGCGACCATAAGCCCTTCAACAATGTGGCCTCTATCCTTAGCCTTTTTTAAATCGTATTTTGTGCGTTTAGTTATGATGTCCTTTCGATGCTTGATGAAAGCTTCGAGCATTTCTTTTAGATTTACTTCCTTTGGCTGTCCATCAACTAAAACGGTAAAATTGATACCAAATGATTGTTCTAATTGAGTTTGTGCAAAAAGATTATTTTCTAAAACCTCTACAGAATCTCCTTTTCTTACTTCAATGACGACTCGCAACCCATCCTTATCAGACTCATCTCTTATTTCTGTAATTCCTTCTATCTTTTTCTCTTTGACTAATTCAGCAATTTTTTCAAGCATCTTAGCTTTATTTACCATAAAGGGAATTTCATTGACTATGAGCGATTGTTTACCTGATTTCTCATCTTCTTCAATGGAAGTATTAGATCTGATATGAATAATACCTCTTCCAGTCTTGTAGGCTTCATATATGCCAGCCTTTCCATCAATTGTTCCACCTGTTGGAAAATCCGGACCAGAGATATCTTTAATAAGATCATCAATCGAAAGTTTGGGATCATTGATTAAGTTAACGCTTGCATTAAGAACTTCAGTAAGATTATGCGGTGGAATATTTGTAGCCATACCCACAGCGATACCAGATGAACCATTTACTAAAAGATTTGGAATTTTTGTAGGTAAAACATCTGGAATGAATTCACTACCATCATAGTTTGGTGAATACGAGACTGTTTCTTTTTCAATATCTCCATACATCTGATCAGTGATCTTCGCCATCCTTACTTCTGTATATCTCATTGCAGCAGGCGGATCACCATCTATAGAACCAAAATTCCCCTGGCCCTCAACAATTGGATATCTCATTGAAAAATCTTGTGCCATTCTTACCATTGCGTCATATACAGCGCTATCTCCATGAGGATGATATTTACCAATAACATCACCAACTACTCTTGCTGATTTTTTATAAGGTTTGTTATATGAATTTTTAAGGTCATACATTGCATATAAAATACGTCTGTGGACTGGTTTAAGACCATCTCTTATATCTGGGAGAGCTCTTCCATGGATAACGCTAAGAGCATAACTTAAATAAGATTGCTTAAGCTCATCCTCAATATTTACTGAAATTATTTCTTTTGCGAAGTCACTCATATGCTATGTATTTTTGATGTAAAAAAAGGTCCCTAATTAAGGGTATATTTTAGCATATTTTATCTAGTAATTAGTCTTTAAATTCGGAAACTAAGCCACCAATTGACTCTTTTGCATCACCGAATAACATTCTAGTATTTTGTTTAAAAAATAATGGATTTTGAACACCTGCAAAGCCTGAAGACATTGATCTTTTTAGAACAAAAACTGTCTTTGCGTTATGCACTTCAATGATTGGCATTCCATATATTGGGCTACCTGGCTCCTCAGTGGCAGAGGGGTTTACAACATCATTGGCACCAATAACTACAGCTACATCGACTGAGTCCATAATTGGATTAACATCATCAGGTTCAGCTAAAACATCATAAGGAACATTTGCTTCTGCTAATAAGACATTCATATGGCCTGGCATTCTACCTGCGACAGGATGTATGCCATATTTTACTTCTGTACCATTTTCTTCAAGTAACTCACCCAGCTCTCTAACTACATGCTGAGCTTGAGCAACAGCCATGCCGTAACCAGGAATAATTAATACTGAGCTTGCGCTTTCTAAAATTAAAAATGCATCAGCAACATTAATTGGGCTTACTTCACCCTGCTCCTCTGAAGATGAGCCTTTAGATGCGCTAGCGTAACCAACGAATAAAATATTATTGATAGATCTATTCATTGCTTTTGCCATTATCACAGTAAGAATAAGTCCACTTGCACCGACAAGTGACCCAGCAACAATTAAAACATTATTTAATAAAAGAAGACCGGCAAATGCAGCAGCAATTCCTGAAAATGAATTTAACAGAGATATAACTACTGGCATATCGCCGCCTCCAATAGGCAAAACGAAACCTATACCACCAAGAAGAGTAATCGCTAGCAGCACTGTAAAGAAATTAAAACCTAATGCAGGCAAAAATGGCAGCAAGATACTAAAAATTAAAAATAATATTGATCCATAAAAAATAGTAGTAAAAATTTTTGCAACAATAGAAGTTTTAGCTACTTTTAATTTTTCAGACAACTTTCCGTAAGCTATCAAGCTCCCTGTAAAAGTAACGCCTCCAATATATATTGTGACCATGACCAATAAATACTGGAAATAATTATCTGGAATTGAATTATATTCAGACCATGCAATTAAGAATGTTGCCAATCCACCAAAGCCATTAAATAAAGCTACCATTTCAGGTATAGAAGTCATCTTCACTTTTAAGGCTATTGTTGAACCAATAATAGCGCCAAGTAAAATACCACCAAGTAATATAACTGGATCAACTATAAAGATAATAGTTGCTAAAACAGCAATAAACATTGCAAAAGCTGACAAGAAATTACCTTTTACAGCTGTATCTTCTTTGCCAAGCATTTTAATACCTGATATAAAAAGAATAGAAGCAACGATATAAATGATATTTTGTATTGCAGTTATGTCTTCAAAAATACTCATGACTATTTCTTCTTAAACATTTTCAGCATTCTATTAGTAACAAGATATCCACCAAATACATTAATTGAAGCGAAAAGGACGGCTAGAAAAGCTATTGCGCTTTGAAGATTTGAATCTGTTGACAAGACTAAAGCTCCCACCAATGCAATACCTGAAATAGCGTTTGCTCCTGACATTAAAGGAGTGTGAAGAGTACTTGGCACTTTTGATATTAGCTCTAAACCTAAGTAAATAGAAAGGATAAGAACGAAACCTAATAAAGCATATATTTCCATGTTACTGGAACCTCTCATTTAAAATTTTACTATTAAATACAATGACACTGCTTTTTATGATCTCGTCATCGAAATCAAAGTTGATTGAGCTATCTTCATTGTTAAAAAAATCTGTAATCCAATGGTTAAAATTATTTGATAGTGCTAGAGATGCGTGATTTGAAACCGAAGATGCCAAATTGGAAATACCAATAATTTTTACACCATTTTTAATTACTACTTCATCGGCTAAAGACCCCTCAACATTACCCCCGGATTCAACAGCCATATCAAAAATTACACTACCAGGTTTCATTTTTTCTATAGTAGCAGTATCGATTAATTTTGGTGCCGGTCTTCCGAATAATTGTGCGGTTGTAATAACAATGTCAGACCTAGCACAAACATCAGCTTGTAGATTTTTTTGTTTTTGAACCTGTTCTGGTGTTAACTCTTTTGCATAGCCTTGATCTGTCTGACCTGTTTCTCCAAGATCAATTTTTACAAATTTAGCTCCTAAAGATTGGACCTGTTCTTCTACAACATCTCTTGTATCAAAAGCATCTACTCTAGCGCCAAGCCTTTTTGCTGTTGCAATAGCTTGTAGGCCAGCAACTCCAACACCAATTACAAAAACTCTTGCGGGCTTTAAAGTACCAGCAGCGGTCATCATCATTGGAAGAGCAGTGGATAAATGTTTAGCTGATTCAATAACTGCAGCATAACCTGCAAGATTAGCTTGAGAGCTAAGTACGTCCATTTTCTGAGCTCTGGTAATTCTTGGAATAAATTCCATGCTAACTAAATTAATGTTATTTGCTGCACAAGCATTTATTAGCTCTTGATTAGAAAATGGACTGACCATTCCTATTAATGTTGAGCCTTTTTTCATAGATGATATTTCTTCTGCTGAAATTGGTTGATTGGTAATTAGCAAGTCTGATTTTTCAAGACACTCGTACCTTGAAGAACTTTTGAGGCCTAGGTTTTCAAAAACGCTATCGTCTGAATTAATACCCTCTCCAATGCCACGTTCGAAATTTATTTCAACTTTTAGGCTTGTTAAAGCACTTATGGTATCTGGATGGATTGGTGACCTGTGATCTTTTGGGTCATTAGATTTTAATGCTGAAATAATCACTATTATTTTTTTAAACTGTGTATGTAGTGAAGTAAAACGTAATAAAAATAAAAAGTCAATTTAATTAAAATATACCGAATTTTAAATGATTAAAGCACTTTTCAAATTGTAGTTTTACTACACATATTTAATTTATTGCCCTATGTCTAAATAGTTCTATTAAGGGTAAAATTCTCTCATGAACATAGACCAACAAGAAGTTCAAAAATTCGCAGATCTTGCAGAGAAATGGTGGGATACATCTGGAGACTTTAAACCTCTTCATGTAATCAACCCTCTTAGAGCTGAATACATATCATCAAAAGTTGAATTAGAAGGTAAAACATTACTAGATGTGGGCTGTGGTGGAGGTATATTGGCAGAAGCTTTGCATGATAAAGGGGCAATCGTTACAGGTATTGATGCTGCTGGTCCTGGTATTGAAATTGCAAAACATCATGCAAAAAAAAATAATAAATCAATAGACTATCAAGAAAGCACGGCTGAAGATTTAATTCAGAATAGCACAGAAAAATATGATGTTGTAACATGCCTTGAGGTTTTAGAACATGTTCCTGATCCTAAATTATTGGTAAAAACGTGTATTAACCTTTTAAAACCAAATGGAGATCTATTTTTATCTACCATAAATAAAAATCCTAGATCCTGGATTACTGCAATAGTTGGAGCTGAATATATATTCAACATATTACCTAAAGGCACTCATGAATTTGATAAATTCATAAAACCTTCATCACTTGGATCATACATTAGAGAGAGTTCTGCAGAGTTAGTTGAAACCAAAGGAATGTTTTACAATCCAATAACTCATAAAGCTAATCTTAATAATGATTTAGGTGTTAATTACTTAATGTATGCAAAAAAGCCTTAGTTCAAAATTAGTTTTATTTGATCTTGATGGAACGGTTATTGATACTGCTCCTGATTTTGTTCTATCTCTAAATAATATTTTAAAAAGACATGGAAGAGCTACTTTAGAGTTTGACCATATAAGATCTTTTGTTTCAGAAGGTTCTGTAAAATTTACTGAAATTGGATTTGAGATTACAAGAGATCATCCAGACTTTAATAAATACAGGAATGAGTTTCTTATAGAATATAAAAATAACCTAACTAATAAATCAAAGCTATTTGCCGGTATATCATCATTATTAAATCAATTAGATGAAAATAGCATTCCTTATGGAATAGTAACTAATAAACCTTTCGATTATGCAGAACCTCTTATTAATTATTTCAATGAGCTTAAAAATTGCAAAGCACTTGTATGTCCAGATCATCTTCAAAATAGCAAACCCAGTCCAGAAGGTATACTTTTAGCATGCAAAAAAATAGGAGTTGATCCTAAAGAAAGCGTTTATGTCGGAGATCACCCAAACGATCTAATCGCTGGTAAAAATGCAGGAACAAAAACTATTGGTTGTCTTTATGGCTATAGTTTAGATAAAGATGAGACATATCCGGAATCAATAATAGTTAACAAGGCAGATGAAATAATCAACGCTCTAAAATTGTTATGAAAATAAAAAATACATTTGAAAAAAATTTTCTCAACAATAAAAATATTTTAGTCACAGGTGCATCTAAAGGAATAGGTAGAGAATTAGCAGTAACATTAAGCTCCTATGGGGCAAATATTATTCTACATGGCCGCGATGAAAAGGCTTTGGATAAGATCTATGATGAAATTATAGATACAACAGAAACCTCTCCCCTAATTATTCAATGCGATTTGAATGATTTAGATGAAAATAAATCACAGAACATTGCAAATGTTATCTCTGAAAATGTAAATATATTAGATGGCATTATTCATAATGCAGCAATAATTGGAAAAATGTCATCAATTCATGATTTTGATTTAAAGACCTGGAACAAAGTTATAAATACAAACTTAACTAGTACATATTTGTTAACAAAATATCTCACTCCTTTAATGGCTGATTCTAAAAATCCGAGAGTAATATTTACCTCCTCTGGGGTTGTAAGGAAAGGTAGAGCATTTTGGGGAGCGTATGCAATCTCTAAGACTGCTGTGAAATCTTTAGCTGAGATATTAAATGATGAGCTTGAGACCATAACAAATATAAAAGTGTTTAATTTTGATCCAGGAGCAACCAGAACTTCAATGAGAGCATTTGCTTACCCAGCAGAAAATGCTTCAACTCTTAAAGAGCCATCATCGCTTATGAAATATTATTTATGGATGCTATCAAAAGAAAGTTCAAAATCAGATACAAGATACATAGAATTTACAAATTAATTATCAAGACTTCTCCATAGATACATGCACAAATATGTCCTGTATGGCGAGTAGTCTATGGCGTCATAATTATCTGATTTAAAAAAATCTAACCCTGCTTTTTTTATTCCCAAGTCACCAGTCAAGTAAATGTCTTCTTGTCCAATATAAAACATCTGAATTATTCCTAAAGTCCATGGCCCTATTCCTTTAATTTTTAAAAATAAATCTGAAATATCAGCCTGATTCATTTTTTTCAAATCTTTTTTTGTAAAACAGTCTAAATATTGATTGCTTAAAACCTCATTAACGTAACTGGCTTTTGGTCTAGATAATCCACAATCACTAAGATCTCCTAATGAAATTCTTTTTTTATTATTAAGCAGTATTTGAGTTTTTTTCCATATTGATGCAGCTGCCCCTATAGATACTTGTTGGCCTATGATTGTCTTAATGATAAAAAACTTTAGTGATAAGTTTTTATTCTGCCTGGAATCTATAGATATTATTTCTGTTTCTTTTAAGAATTTATTAAGTCGATGATGTTTTTTATTTTTTGAAGTTTTTAATAAAAATTTGTAAGCAGCTTCTGATTTAACATCACTTGCCATAATTCTTTAATTCGTTAATTTCTTTTTCACTTAATTCCAGAGTTTTACCCTTTTTCAAAGTTGAGGGTAAGAAGATTGGTCCGAATCTAGTTCTTTTTAATCTGCTTACCTCCATATCTAAAGATTGAAATAATTTTCTTACTTCTCTATTTTTTCCACTTATTAAACATACTGAAAACCACTGGTTGCTACCATTTCTTTCCCCTTCAACAACATCAGTAAATTGATGGAGTTCACCATCAATTGTTATGCCTTCAATCATTGATTTTTTTTTATCTTGAGAAAATTCACCTCTAGCACGAACTAAATATTCTCTATCAATGGTATTTGATGGGTGCATACAATAATTTGCAAAATTACCATCATTAGTAAATAACATTAATCCTGAAGTGTTAATATCAAGCCTACCGATAGAAATCCAGTTTCTTTGATTTCTTGAATTTGGTAAATAGTCATAAACAATAGGAATCTTTTTGTCTCTTGCAGAGGATGAGAGCACACCCTCAGGCTTATTTAGCGCAATAAGTTTTATTTCACTTTGTTTGACTTGTATTATTTTGTTATCAAACTCAACAATATCCTTTTCTGAAACAGTAGTTCCAAGTTCTGCAACTTTGCCATTTACAATAACCTTCCCATCCTTAATTAACTGCTCGCAACCTCTTCTCGATCCTATACCAGCACTGGCAAGAAACTTTTGCAATCTTTCAGTCATTAAAGATTTTATACCGCTTGAGGTATAGTCTGATGATCCTCATCCTGAACAATATTATCTACAGGATCAGGCAACTCGGGTAAATCAGATAATCTTTTTAAATTTAAGTCGTCTAAGAACTCTTTAGTAGTCGAATACAATGCTGGTCTACCAGGCGCATCTTTAAATCCTGACACTTTAATCCAATTCCTCTCAAGAAGAGATCTGATGCTTTGGGTGCTGACACTCACTCCTCTAATGTCTTCAATATCGCCGCGAGTTACAGGTTGCTTGTAAGCGATAATCGAAATTGTTTCCATTAATGCTTTTGAAATTCTTGGAGCACGTTCATTCCAAAGATATGATAACGCAGGACTAAACTCTTGCTTTATTTGAAGTCTATATCCTGAAGCTATTTCAACAACCTCAAGAGATGAATCTATATATCTAGTTTCTAACTCATTAAGACACTGTTTTATCTCAGATAGCTCGGCTGTAACGCCATCAAATTCTAGCAAGCTTCTAATTTCAGATATTCTTAAGGGTCTTCCAGAGCCAAATAATAAGGCTTCAACAGTATTAATCATTTTAATGTTCAACTTATCGCTCCTTTTGATTTTAAAAAAATCTCTTCAGTTTCGTTTTGTATTAATTCAAGATGCCCATCTTTGGCTAGTTCTAAAGATGCGAGGAAGGTCACTACCACCCCTTGCCTGCCTTCAGTTTTTCTAAGAGTTTTAGAAAAACTAATAACATTTCTTTTTGAAAGTATCTCAAGAATAATCTGTATTCTCTCTTGAGTTGATAGTTCTTCAAAGTCTATTTGGTGATTAGATTTTAAGTCAGGCCTATTTTTAACTTCATGAAAAATAGCAACAAGTTCATCTTTGGTAATTTGTATATCTTTTTTTTCTACTTCGATTTTCGGAAGAGAAGTCGACGCAAGAAAAAAATCTCTATCAACTCTTGGTAGAATTGCTATTTTTTCTGAGACAGTCTTATACCTTTGATATTCTTGAAGTCTTTTTATAAGAGCGGACTTAGGATCATCTTCCTCTTCTTCATGCACATCTTGAGGCAACATCATTCTTGATTTAATTTCAGCTAATGTTGCTGCCATTACTAAATATTCAGCAGCTAGCTCAAACTGCAAAGCATCCATCAAGTCTATATATTCAATATATTGATCAGTGATTTTAGATACATCTAAATCAAGAATATTAATATTTTCTTTCTTTATTAAATATAGCAATAAATCCATTGGTCCAGAAAAAGTTTCTAGACAAAGTTCTAATGCATTTGGCGGTATAAAAAGATCGTCAGGAATAGTCTCGTATGGCTGACCCATTACGGTTGGAAACTCTAACTGTGTTTGAGTGTTATTTTGCATGATAAACACTACATAGTGTAAGGTTTAGAGCTTATTAATACAACATATTGTGTCTTTTAACTTTTTTTAATTTTCTAGAGAAAATGATGAAAAAATTATTCTTATACAAAAATTCATATAACCTCTACTAATTTTATTTCATTCATTTAATATTAATGCGCAATTAAGAAAAAATAATTAAAAATGAATTATTCAACAGACAATACCAGGATTATTGATAGGCAAAAAGTTCCTGCTCCATATGAGTTGGTGAATAAGCACCCTATAAATGATGACATTTCTAAGCTTGTATATGGAACAAGACAAGAAATTAGCCAAATTTTGCATGACAAGGATGATCGCTTATTAGTGGTTGTTGGCCCATGTTCTATTCATGATCCTGAGAGTGCGATTGAATATGGAAAAAAATTAATCGAACAAAATATTAAATTCAAAGAAGAGCTGTTAATAGTGATGAGGGTTTATTTTGAAAAACCCAGAACAACAGTTGGATGGAAAGGTCTTATAAACGATCCTGACCTCAATGAAAGCTTCAAAATTGGTAAAGGTGTTGAGATGGCTAGGAAACTTTTAATAGATCTAGCTAAATTAAATCTACCTGCAGGTACAGAGTTTCTTGACCCTATTTCTCCCCAATATATTACTGATATTATTTCTTGGGGAGCTATTGGTGCTAGAACGGCTGAAAGTCAAATTCATAGAGAATTGGCATCAGGACTTTCTTGCCCTATTGGTATAAAAAATGCAACAAATGGTGGTCTCAAAGCAGCTATAGATGGAATTCAAGCAGCAAATCACTCTCACGTTTTCCTTGGTGCTACCAAAGAATCTGATATAGCTATGTTAAAAACAGCAGGTAATAATGATGCTCACATTATTCTTAGAGGTGGTAAAGAGCCAAATTATGATAGTGATTCTATTAATGAAACTTTAATTGCGCTTAGAGAAGCTGAAGTTAATGAGTCAATTATGATTGATGCTAGTCATGGTAATAGTCAAAAACAATTTAAACAACAACTGCCTGTAATTGAAAATATCTCTAGTCAAATTTCAAATGGCAATAAAAACATCAAAGGTGTAATGATAGAAAGTCACCTTGTTGAGGGTAATCAAAAAATTTCTGACTCTCTTGTATATGGTCAGAGCATTACTGATGCATGTATTGGTTGGGATGATACTGTTTCATGTCTGCAAAGTTTGAGCGATGCAGTGACTAAAAGAAGGAGCTCATAGGCTATTGAAAGACTTTGATAGAATTTCCTTTTCAAAAGATGTTGCTGAAACCTTAGGAGTCGAAGCTGCAATAATACTTGAACTATACCAACATAATAAAATCACCTATTCCGGTGATTCTGAGCTCTTTAAAACTTTAGTAAAGCAAGAATTACCTTTCATTGAGCATGCGCTTATTGAGGCGTGTCTAAAAAAACTATTAAATTACAAGCTGATATCAAATTCACAAGAAATAACAAACAAAAAAAATTACAATTTAAAAGCTGCCCAAGCAAATAACACAAAAAAATTAAAAATCGATTCAAATTGGTCACCATCCAATGAAGCTTTGGAAATTCTAAATATGGGTGAAATCCCAAAAACTTTCATTTCAAGCAAAGTAAAAGAATTTGTTTTATATTGGACAGAAAGAGGACAAGAACGAAATAACTGGAACACTTCTTTTATAGATTACATTAGAAGAGAATGGGCAAAGGAACAAAGTTCAACCAAAGGACTACCACATACTATAGACTTCGAATGGTCTCCAAGTAATGATGCTTATGATATCCTTGAATTATCTGATATCTCAAAAGAATCAGCTTCAAAATATTTAAGAGAATTTATACTATACTGGAAAGAGAATGGTTCTGCTTTCACAACATGGAACTCTAAATTTATTGAACATGTAAAAAGAAGACATATATCAGATAACCAAAATTTAAAAGATGAAGAAAATCAAAAACATACTGAACCAGGAAAATATGGAAAAGACTTTTCAGCAAGAAAAGGTGACTCCTCTTGGGCGTCAGAAATCAACTTTGAATAAAGAAAAATATATTGAGTGCATTGACAATTTATTCCTTAAACTCGAATTGGCATATCACTATCAATTTTATAAAGTCTTTGGTACTGACGACAGGCTAAATGAGGGTAAAAAACTTTGGGCAATGAGTTTGAAGTCTTTTTCTCCAGAAATAATTACAGAAGCAACTGAAAATGTAATAGGTGCTCAGTCATATTTACCAACACTAACAGATTTTCTTAAGGCTTGTTCTGAAATAAATAGTCATAATGGTTTTCCTTCAGTAGAAGAGGCATATATTGAAGCAAGAAAATCATATGCACCGAGAGCAGAATTTTCATGGAGCCATCCAATCGTTTATTTCACAGGTAAAAAAATAGGCTGGAATTTCATAGATGAAAAAGATAGTAGAGAATTGTTTTCTTCTTTTAAAAAGATTTTTAATAAACTTAAAGAAGATGTATTAAATGGTAAAGAATTTAAAATTCCAACTCCTGACTCAAACAGATCTGAAAATAAACCAATGAACAAGAAGCTTTTTGAAAGCCTCAGAAAAAAGCACAACGTGTAGAATTAAACTGAACCATTGGTTTAACACTTTTGTCTAAACTAAAATGATAAAATAATTAAATATGACTAAGAATATAAGAATATCTTTATATATCCTCATACCAATAATTCTTTGGATGGTATCTGGTTTTTTTGTAACAGATAAAAAAGAACCAGAAAATTTAAAAAATGAGCTCTTTGCTGTGGGTGTAACTACCAGTGATGCCGTTGAGTATCAACCCACAATTAAATTAAAGGCTACTTCACAATCTGAAGCTAGAGTTAATGTAAGAGCAAAGACCTCAGGTGAGGTAGTAAAAATAGGCTCAACTCAGGGACAATTTGTTGAAAAAGATTCTATTCTTTGTAGCTTAGGTGTTGTTGAGTTAAACAGAACAGAGGTTAAAGCACCCTTTTCTGGATTCATTGAACAAATTGTAAAACCTGGAAATTTTCTTGAAAGAGGACAGGTTTGTGCAACTATAATCCAACTCAACCCTATTATATTTTCTGCTGAAGTCCCAGAATTTAATATTAATAAAGTTGAAACAGGTCAAGAAGTTCTTATTAGTTTGATTACTGGTGAGGTTATTAAAGGTAATTTAACATTCGTTTCAAAAAGTGCTTCAACCTCAACAAGAACTTTTAAAGTTGAATCTCAAATTCAAAACAAAGATGGGATGGTAAGAGATGGCATTACTGCAGAGATGATAATAAAAACAAAATTTGTAAAAGCACACAAAATCTCACCATCAATTCTAATACTTAACGATAACGGCAAAATTGGAGTTCGATCAGTTATTGATGGTGTTGTTGTTTTTCATAATGTCTCAATATTAGAGGACTCTGAATCAGGATTATGGATTACTGATATACCTGATTCGCTTGATCTTATTGTTCAAGGTCAAGGGTTTGTTGAAGATGGTCAACAAGTGGTTACAAACCAAATATGACAAGAATTATAGATTTTGCTTTGTCAAAAGCAAAAACAACTTTAATGATTGCATTTATGATCATTATTGCCGGATCGTATGCAAGACAAGAAATATCTATTGCTGCTTCTCCTAACGTCCAACTACCCTTTATAAGTGTTTCTGTTTATTTGGATGGAGCATCCCCTAGTGATACATCAAGATTAATAGCAAAGCCACTTGAAAATAGACTAATGACAGTTTCTGGAGTGAAAAGTATTAGCTCAAGAAGCACTTTAAGTTTTGCAAGAATATTCCTTGAATTTGAAGTTGGCTACGATATGGATGAGGCCTTGGTAGACATCAAGCAAGCTGTCGAAGAAACTAAATATGAGCTACCAAGAGAAGCTGAAGATCCTCAAATATCTGAATACTCAGAGGCAAGTTTCCCCGTAATGAATATCAGCATTATTGGCAATAGTTCGATTAGACAAAAAGTCTTTTATGCAAAAGAGCTAAAAGATAAGGTTGAGAGCCTTGAAGAAATATTGCAAGCCAATCTTTCTGGAGCACCTGAAGAGGTTCTTGAAGGAGTAATAAATAAATCTCGAATGGAATCTTATGAGGTTACTCTAAGTGATATTTATTATTCAGTATCAAACAATAATTTAATTATTCCCGGAGGTACACAAGATACTGGTAAAGGTAGTTTTAATATCGAAGTGCCTAGCGTTATTGAAACTGCTCAAGATGTTTACTCTATTCCGATTAAAGTTACCAAAGATGCCATAGTAACCCTAGGTGATATTGCAGATATTAAAAGGACTTTTAAAGATTTTACATCCTATGCAAGAATTAACGGTCAAGATGCAGTCACTTTAGAGGTTCAACTAAGAGACGGGGCTAATTCAATAGATGCATCTTATGCCATAAAAGATATATTGAATGACTATGAAAAAACCCTTCCAGAAAATTTAGAAATATTAATTACCCAAGATGATACTTTGTACTCCATTGATATGGTTAAAGAGCTGAATGGAAATATTATTGCTGCAGTTGTTTTAATAATGGTTCTCGTGATTGCAAGTATGGGATTTAGAGTATCAATGCTTGTAGGTCTATCCATACCCTTTTGTTTTTTATTTACTTATCTAATTTTCTTTTCTCTTGGTATGGAAATAAATTTCCTTGTCATGATGGGGTTACTTCTTGGGATGGGGATGTTAATTGACGGAGCCATTGTGATTACTGAATATGCTGATAAAAAAATTGGAGAAGGTCTTTCAAGATCAGAAGGCTATAAAATGGCATCAAAAAGGATGTTTTATCCAATAGTAGCTTCGACAGGAACTACTATGGCTGCCTTCATACCAGTAATGTTGTGGCCAGGTTTTACTGGTCAGTTTATGCGATATCTTCCAATAACAGTTTTTACAGTATTAGCTGGCTCCCTTATTTATTCATTGATCATGATTCCTGTTTTAGGGTCATATCTTGGACAACAGGATTCAGCACTCAATAAAGACGAAGGTAGAGACTCTATATTTAAAAAATTAACTGAACTATATGGAAAAAGAATTGCAAAATTTGTAAAGAATCCAATTGAAACATGTATAGCGGTTGCTTCAGTATTATTAATAATAATTATGAGTTATTCCTATTTTGGAAAAGGAACAATTTATTTTGCCCTGGTTGATCCTGTAGAAGCAAATGTAACTATTAAAGCTAGAGGCAATTATTCTGCATTAGAGACAAAAGAAATTGTTCAACAAGTCGAAGAAAGATTCTTAGAAGTTCCAGGATTAGGTAGTGTTTATTTAAGAGCTGGTAGTGAATGGTGGAATAGAGAAGCAGATAAAATTGGTGGTGGGTTTGTAGAAGTTGCATCTGCTGCAGAAAGAGAAATATCTGGGTTAAAAATAATGGAGCTTTTAAGTGAATCAGTGAATGATATGCCAGGTATATTTGTAGAAATTTCTCCTGATTTAGGAGGTCCATCTTTTGATAATCCAATTGAATTAGATCTGTATGGCAATAGTGAAGATGATGTTAATACTGCAGCAGATATCATTGAAGCTCATATGAGAAATAATATTAAAGGCCTAAAAAATATTACTTCATCAAAATCATATCCATCAGTTGAATGGAGTGTTGAAGTAGATAAGCAAAAAGCAGCTCAATTAGGTGTGAGTGTTGCTGATGTAGGTGCATTAGTTCAAATGCTAACTAATGGATTTAAGGTTGGTGAATATAGGCCAGATGACTCAAGAGATGAGGTAGAAATCAGAGCTAGATTCCCTCAGTCTGATAGAACTATCACCGGAATACAAAATCTAAACGTAATAACTCTTGAAGGCCTAGTTCCTGTGAGTTCTTTTATATCAGTGGTGCCAAAAGAAAATAGACAATCTGTTAATAGAAGAGATGGAAAATTTACACAACAAATTGGTGCAGCAACAATAGATGAATCTAAAGTTGCAGAGAAAGTTGAAGAAATTGATTTATGGCTAAAGTCTGCTGATTTAAGCAAAGGAGTAACTTACAAATTTACTGGCATGGCAGAAGAAACTGAAGATGTAAATAATTTTATGATAGCTGCAGGTATTATGGCTGTATTTATAATGCTACTTATGCTTTTAACCCAATTTAACAGCTTTTATCAGTCATTCATAATTCTTACATCCGTAACAATTTCTTTTGTTGGTGTCTTGCTAGGTTTATTAATAACAGGAAAGCCATTTAGTACAACAATGACAGGATTATCGATTGTTACCCTAGCTGGGATTGTAGTTAATAACAATATTGTACTAATTGATACCTTTAATAAACTAAGAGAAGAATCTCCACATGTTGAAAACTCAACTCATATAATCAATGCATGCAAGCAAAGACTAAGACCTATCCTACTTACATCCCTTACAACCATTTTTGGTCTTTTGCCCTTGGCAATGGGAGTTAGTTTGGACATTATTGCAAGAGATATTGCCCTTGGTAGCCCAATTGTAGATTGGTGGTCAAATCTAGCAGTATCTATTGTATTTGGTTTGGCATTCAGTACTTTTATTACTTTGATATTAACTCCAGCTGTTTTATCTTTGCCATATGCTTTAAGAAATGATTTCAAAAAGTTTTTTAAAACAGCTAATTAATAAATTACAATAAGATATGTCTAGTTCAAATAAAAAAATTGATTTTGAGTCCTCATTAAAAGAGCTTGAATCAATAGTGAAAAAACTTGAGGATGAAAATATTAATTTAGAAGATTCTGTAAAATCATTTGAAGCAGGAATTAATCTAGTCAAAGAATGCCAAAAGCAACTTGAAGATGCTGAGTTAAAGGTTAAAGAGTTATTAGATGATGGAACTTCACAAGAATTAGATAATTCATAAAACTTTAATGCTTCCTGAATACTTATCTCAAGTGAAAAAACTTGTAAAAGATAAGATGCTTAAATCGATAAGCAATAGCAATAAAATAGAAGAAGCTATGGCCTATTCTGCGCTTGCT